>DASQGF010000051.1:0-21573 GCA_035632755.1 Terriglobales bacterium | reverse complement strand
ACTCAACCGCAGGGCGAGTCCGGACAACAAGGCCGCCACGAACACGCCGGTCCCGGACGCCGACAGCCAGTTGATGTTGAACACGGCCGCCTCGGGCTTGGCGTTGGCTGGGACCACCGGCGGCATGCGCTGGACCATGTTATGGAGCGCCGGCATTTGCCACTGCGGCAGGGAGAGCTTGCCCGCAAAAATGCCGCCGAGGAGGGTCGTCTTAAATGTGATGCCCGCAAGGAGGTTGTTCAAGTAGGTCCGCCACGTCGGCATGCCCCAGATGGCGCAGCAGATGATGAGGATCGTCCACGGCACCCAGGCATACGCGGTCTGGCCGATAGTGTACGGGTACTCCCACTCCGTCTCGTCCGTGGTCACCGCCGCCTTCTTTCCGGCCTTGGCCAGGGCCTCGCGCTCCGACCGCAGCAGGAACCGCGTCTTGGGGTGCCAGACGAAGCGCAGGAACAGGGCGGTGCAGATCACGGAGAAGACGCCCGAGACCACGTCGGTCATGAGGTGGAAGGCCTGCGTCGAAGACGTGAACCACTGCATGACGGCGAAGGAGAGGCCCGCGCACAGCGTCCCCGGCCACACCTCCCAGGCCTCTTTCCAGGTGCCCCCCTCCATCAGGACGAATGCAATGACCAGCCAGAAGGGGACGAGGATGGAAACGAAGGGGAGCTGGTGCCCAGCCATGGCCGACACCTTCAGCTCAGGAAGGCCGCTCACGGCCGCGAGGGTCACGATGGGCGTGCCGATGGCTCCCCAGGCCACTGGGGCGGTGTTGGCCAAGAGGTTTAGAACGGCCGATTGGAAGGGGGAAAATCCCAGGCCCACCATGACCGCTCCGGCGATGGCCACCGGCGTCCCGAACCCGGAGGTCCCCTCGATGATGGCGCCGAAGGAGAAGGCGATCAGGAGGACCTGGAGGCGCCGGTCGAACGAGATGTGAATGATGGATTCCTTCACGATCTCGAACTTGCCGGAGATGAGGGTCATATTGTAGAGAAAGATGGCCCCGATAATGATCCAGATGATCGCCAGGAACCCGGACAAGGCCCCGAGGCCAAAGGCCGAGAAGGCCGACCGGAGCGGCATCCCGAAGGCCACGCACGAGACGAGGAACGCCGCCACGACCCCGTAGAACGCCGCATACGGGGCACTGATGCCGAGATGCCTCACGCCCTGTTTGTCGCGATGGGGGTGGAGGGCGATGAAATACAGCAAGGTGCCAATGGGAATGGCTGCCACGAGCGTGGAGAGCAGGGCGTTGCCGAAGGGGTTATAGACCTGATGCCAGACCATCGGTGTCTCCTCCTGGGGCTGAACCGGGAGATGTTGCCAGCGCGCCCGTAAGGTGTCAAGCATATTGACGACGCAATCGCGCAGCACCGTGCCGAGGGAAATACTAGTGTTGCCAGCACCCTAGCTCTCACGTATCATCGGCGGCATCTTTGCACGTCGCCTGAACTCAACGGACTGATTCGATTTCCCGCCTCCACGGCGACAGGGAGAAGCATCAGCTCGAGGCTGCTCCATGGGAGGGACCACACCATCGCTGGCTGCCGGAGAGCGCATCGGCAACTACCAGATCACCGGCCTGATCGGGGCTGGTGGAATGGGCGTGGTGTACAAGGCGCTCGACCTGAAACTGGAACGCACCGTCGCGCTCAAGTTCCTACCGCATGATCTAAGCTTCGACGAAAAAGAGAAGAAGCGGTTTCTGCAGGAAGCCCGGTCGGCTTCCGCCCTGGACCACAGCAACATCGGCGTAATCCACGGCGTGGAGGAGAGCGCGGACGGCCGCCTCTACATCGTGATGGCCTACTACGAAGGCGGGACGCTCACCCAACGCATCATCCGCGGCGATCTTCCTCCGAGCCAGGCGGTGGACATCGCCATCCAGGTGGCTCGCGGCCTGGCGGAAGCTCACGCCCGCAACATCGTCCATCGCGACATCAAGCCGTCCAACATCATCATCACCCGCCAGAACCAGGTGAAGATCGTGGACTTCGGGCTGGCGCGCGTTCTCACCGCCAGCGCCACGCAGAGCCTGACCAGCACCGGCACGGCCGCTTACATGGCGCCCGAGCAAGTGATGGGCAAGCCGCTGGATCCGCGCACTGACCTCTGGGCGCTGGGCGTGGTCCTGGCGGAGACGCTCACCGGCCGCCATCCCTTCCAGCGTGACAGCGTCCCCGCCATGATGTTCGCTGTTGTCAACCAGCCGCCGGACCACATGGACGAGGTGACGCCCGAGTTGCAGCCCATCGTCTTCCGTGCGCTCTCCAAGGACGCCGCCCATCGTTACCCAAGCGCGAAGGAATTTCTCTCGGACCTGGAACGAGTTCGCGCGCACATCCCGACCACCCCCTGGGACGCGCCCAGCACCGCCCCTTCCGGTCCCGTGAACCATGCTGCTGCGACTCGGGCGCTTCCTTCGAAGCGGATGGATGAATACGTCAGGCACGCTTCCACGCCGAGCTGGGGGCCCGCCGCCTCCGCCCCTCGACGCTGGAAGCGATGGCTTTTCATTGCGCCGCTCGTCGCGGCCACGCTAGCCGCGCTCTTCCTTGTGCCCGCCGTGCGCGAGCGGGCGCGCGGCTTCGTGTTCGGCAGCGACGAGAAGCACATCGCGGTGCTGCCGTTCGACAATATCGGCAACAGCCCTGCCAATGAGGCGCTGGCGCAGGGTCTCATGGACAGCCTCGCCAGCAAGCTCTCCAACCTGGAGGTGGGCCAGCAGTCCCTCTGGGTCGTTCCTGCTAGCGAAATCCGGCGCCTGAAGATCGCGGATCCGACCGCCGCGCTCCACCAGGTCGGCGCCACGCTCGTGGTCAAGGGCAGCATCCAGCGCGAAGGTCAGGACGTGCGCCTGACCGTCAACCTCATCAACACGAAAACCTTGCGGCAGATTGGGTCGGCCGCGCTGGAGGACCGTGCGGGCGATCTGGCCATGCTGCAGGACGAAGCGGTTTCGCGCCTGGCCCGGCTGCTTCATATCAACGTGACAGCCGACATGCTGCGAAACACGGGCGGCTCAGTCACCCCCGCCGCCTACGAGGAGTATTTGAAGGCCCTTGGTTACATGCAGCGCTACGACAAGCCGGGGAATCTTGATTCCGCAATCGCCGTGCTCACGAGCGCGGTAAAAACCGATCCACGCTTTGCCCTGGGCTTCGCGCAGCTCGGCGAGGCTTACCGCCTGAGGTATCTAACTGAGGCGAATCCCAAATGGATCGACGAAGCTCTGGCCAACTGCCAGAAGGCGGCCCAACTCGATGATCGCCTTCCCGCCGTTTACGTCACCTTGGGCCGCCTTCACGATAATGCAGGCAAACACGACTTGGCTGTACAGGAGTTTCAGCATGCCCTGCAGTTGAATGCCCGCGATGCTGACGCACTCTCAGGCATCGCTCACTCTTATGAGAATGCCGGACGCATCCAGGATGCGGAAACCACCTTCCAAAAAGCCTCCGCCCTGCGTCCCGACTCATGGAACGGCTACAACGACCTTGGATTGTTTTACGACCGGCAACATAGGTATCCGGAATCCATTGCTGCCCTCCGCAAGGCCGCCGAGCTGACCCCCGACAACGCTCAGGTTTATCTGAATCTGGGGGCTGTGTACATCGACAGTGGTGACCCGAAGCTGGCTGCCGATGCCGAACAAGCTCTGAAAAAATCCATTGAGCTGTCTCCCAGTTATCCCGCCTACGCCAATTTGGGGCAGCTCTATTACACCGAGAAGCGTTATACCGAATCCGCGGCGATGACCGAGAAGGCTCTCCAGCTCAACGGCAACAACTACCTGGTTTGGAACAATCTCGCTCATGCTTACCAGTGGTTGAAAGAAAAAGAGAAGGAGGAGGCCGCACGGGCCACTACGCTTGAACTGGCAGAAAAAACGGCCAAGCTGAACCCGCAGGATGCTCTGGCGCAGGCCGTTCTTGCCAGTCTTTATGCCCGGCGAAACGTCCGCGACAAAGCGATCGCCCAAGTTCAAACCGCTCTGGCTCTCTCACCCGATGATCCAGAAGTCTTCGATTACGTTGCCACTGCATACGAATCCTTGGGCGATCGCCGCCGCGCACTCGATTACGTGGAACGAGCGCTGCAGAAGGGCTACCCCCTTGCTCAGGTGACCAACGATCCTGATTTGCAAAATCTGATTCACGACCCGAACTTCCGGCCCAAGGCCAGGTAACTAAATCTCACACAAGGAGCGACACCCATGCCACAATCATCCGCAGAGCGCCGGGAAGCCACTAACCCAGCCCCAACTCCCATCACGATTACTCACCAAGGCGGTACCTACACACCTAACCCCAAGAACGCTACGATCGCCAACGACGGAAGCGTAACCTTCAACGCTTCTCAACCCTGTTGGATTTACACATCGCCAATCGGCGTGTTCGGAGACTCCCAAGGTATTTTGAAACTCGTTCGGGGGCCCAACGGCCCGTTTGACCCAGGACAAACCAACGTCACCGTGGATTACTGCATCACGGATCCCAACACGACTTGCCAACCAGCGCCAGCGGGTCGAGTCCGCAACGGTGGCAATACGATCAAGGTTGGATAGATAGAAACAGCAAGTAGTAACCGCGGTCGGTTCCTGAACCCAGGAAGCGATCGAATAGCGTACGTCGGGCCCGACTCAGGTTGTTGAGTGCCTCGCCCCTCTGAGGGCGTGATTCGGCGTATGCGTGTGCTCTGCGGCTAACATGGACGCATGGCACACTCTGGCCGTCGAGTCGGGCTCGCGCGTGCATTGTCCAAGCTGGGCTACTGCTCGCGTTCGCAGGCGTGTGGGCTGATCCGCGCTGGGCGGGTCACGCTCAACGGCGCGCGGCGCCGGGACCCGGAGACTCCCGTCGACCTGGCAACCGATCGGATCGAGGTGGATGGCGCCCCCGTCACCAAGCGAAGCAGGCTTTACCTGATGTTGAACAAGCCTCGCGGGCTGTTGACGACGGCTGCTGACGAGAAGGACCGCGAGACCATCTATTCCTGCCTGAGTCCGGACCTGCCTTGGGTGGGGCCGGTCGGGCGCCTCGACAAGGCCAGCGAAGGACTGCTCCTCCTGACCAACGACTCGGAGTGGGCCGCGCGCGTGCTTGCTCCCGACACCCATCTCGACAAGACCTATCACGTGCAAATCCGCGGACGGACGGAACCGGAAGTGGTTCGATCGTTGATGCAGGGCGTCACCACGGACGTGGGCCTTCTCCGCGTGCGGCAGGCTTCGATCCTGCGCCAGGGCACGCGCAACACCTGGCTGGAGATCGTGCTCGACGAAGGAAAGAACCGCCACATCCGCCGCACGCTCGAGGCGCTCGGGATCGAAGTGCTGCGCCTGGTGCGTATCGCCATCGGCCCGCTTCACTTGGGAGATCTGCCGAAGGGCGCGTCACGCGAACTCACGTCCGAAGAGAAGCTGGCATTGGATCTGGCCATGGGCCACATCGTCCCGCAAACTCGCGCCGGGCGCCGGTAAGCGAACTATAATGTCAGGTTTTTCTCCGGTCATCCGAAATCATCGAGAGGTATTTATGAGCACCACGCAAGCCGACGCCGTCACCATTGGGCGCGCAGAAGGTCTGAAATCATTCCTTGCCGCGCGCGACTTCCTCTTCCGCCATCGTGAAGACTACGAGACTGCCTATCGCGAATTCCGCTGGCCGCAACTCACCAAGTTTAACTGGGCGCTGGATTACTTCGACACTTATGCCAAGGGGAACAAGAAGGCTGCGCTTTGGATCCTGGACGAGAGCGGCTCGGAGCTGAAGCTGAGCTTCGAGGAGATGTCGCGGCGCTCCAATCAGGTGGCGAACTTCCTGCGCCGGCATGGCGTCGGCCGCGGCGACCGCATCGTGGTCATGCTGCCCAACGTGGTTGCCATCTGGGAGGTCATGCTGGCGGCCATGAAGCTGGGAGCCATCGTCATTCCCGCCGCGACGCTTCTTACCGTCGAAGACCTTCGCGACCGGCTCGAACGCGGCAACGCCCGCCACGTCATCGCTACCTCCGCCGCGGTAGAGCGCTTCGCCAGCCTCCCCGGCGATTACACGCGCATCATCGTAGATGGCGAGGCGAAGGGATGGGTCCCCTACCAGCAAGCCTACGAACAATCTCCTGACTTCACTCCCGACGGCCCGACCAACGCCACCGATCCTTTTCTTCTCTACTTCACCTCCGGCACCACGGCGATGCCCAAGCTGGTGGTGCACACCCACCAGAGCTATCCCGTGGGTCACTTGGCCACCATGTACTGGGCCGGCCTGCGTCCCGACGACGTCCACCTGAACATCAGCTCTCCCGGCTGGGCCAAGCACGCGTGGAGCAGCTTCTTCGCGCCGTGGAACGCGGGCGCGACCATCTTCGTGCACGCCTACAGCCGTTTCGATGCCAAGGCGACGCTCTCGGCCGTGGCGCGTTGCGGCGTGACTACCCTTTGCGCGCCGCCGACGGTGTGGCGCCTGTTCGTGCTCGAAGACCTCAAGTCCTTCCCGGTAAAGCTGAACAACCTGATCGGTGCCGGCGAGCCGCTCAATCCCGAGATCATCGAGAAGGTCCGCCAGGCCTGGGGGATCACCATCCGCGACGGCTTTGGCCAGACCGAGACCGTCCTCACGCTCGCCAACTTCCCCGGACAGACAGTGAAGCCCGGGGCGGTCGGCAAGCCATCGCCCGGACATCACGTGGTGCTGCTCGATGTCGAAGGCAACGAGGCCAACGACGGCGAGATCGCCATCAAGTGTGACCCGCGTCCGATCAGCCTCATGCCCGGCTACATGGGCGACGAAGAGCGCACCGCCAAGTGCTTCGCCGGCGGCTACTACCGTACCGGTGACGTGGCCCATCGCGACGAGGAGGGCTATTACACCTACATCGGCCGCGCCGACGACGTGTTCAAGAGCTCCGACTACCGGCTGAGTCCCTTCGAGCTGGAGAGCGCGCTCATCGAGCACCAGGCCATCGCCGAGGCCGCGGTCGTGCCCAGTCCCGATCCCATCCGCTGGACGGTGCCCAAGGCGTTCATCATCTGCAAGCCCGGCGTCCAGCCCACGCAGGATTTGGCGCGCGACATCTTCAAGTTCATCCGCGGGCGCCTCGGACCCTACAAGCGCATCCGCCGCCTCGAGTTCTCCGACCTGCCCAAGACCATCTCCGGCAAGATCCGCCGCGTGCAACTGCGCGGCGTGGAGCAGGAGGCGCGCCAGCAGCCCGGCCGCCGTCCCGGCGAGTATTGGGAAGAGGACTTCCCGGAGCTCAAGGACGCGAAGTAGAGGCGCCTAGCGGGCGTGAGCAAAGCGGGGATTTAGCCGAGGCCGAGCAACGCGAGGCCGAGCCCCGAGCGAAGTCGAGGGGCGGATTGACGCGGATTGGAACCGTTCGGGAGGGCCCGGCTTCAGCCGGGCCGTAAGTGTCCCCCTTGAATTGTCATCCCGAGGAAGCGCGAGGGAGCATCGCGACCGAGCGCGACGAGGGATTTTGGTTTCTGCAGTCAGAACCACAGTCCCCTCGTTTTCGCGTCGTTCTCGGGGAATGCTGGCATCTAAAACGGAGCAGCCCAGAGCAGCTGGAAATTGTTTATGAATCGTACGCCTCAGGTGACGTGTCTCAGTTTGTCTCAAGGAAAGCAGGACATCATGAAACAGAGCCGCAGTCGTGTATTTATCAGCCACGCCAGCGAGGACGGCGTTTTCGCTGAGTCGCTTGTTTCCGAAATCCGTCAGGACAAGAGCCTTAGGCCATGGATTGACACGGAGCATATCACCACGGGAGTGAACATACTTTCCGCGCTGCGTCACGCGCTCTCGTCGATGGATATCTTCATCATTTTGATATCGCAGGCGTCTCTACGCTCCAATTGGGTTCGGGAGGAAGTCGAGTGTGCACTGCGCAAGCAGATTGAGGGAGAGAGCCTGGTGATTTTGCCGTTTATTACGGACGGTACAAGTCTGAAAGAAGTGGAATCAATGCATCCCTTCCTTCTAAACCGGCGTGTTGATCGAATAACGCGTGACTTTAGCAGTGCCTCCTTTGTGGTCGAGGCTATTCACCGGGAAACAAATTTGCCGCGGGAGATGGCCCCCGCAAGCGGCACTTCTTTTTTCCAGTGTGATCCAGAGATCGAGCACCTAGTGAAGCACGTTCGCTTGGGCAACTGGGACTCGGCGCTTGAGCCGGCCTTCATCGTGCTTGGGGCGACAGACGAAGCTGGAAACAACGAACTGTTCAAACGCCTTGCCAAATATCAAGAATGCCCAGACGAAGACCTCGCCTGGGGCGCCCGGATGGTGATGGAAACATTAGTCGACCTGGCTCCGGATTTTTTTGATCGTCCGTTGCTCATTTCGATGTCAAGAAGCAAAGATTTTTCCGTCAGAGGGTCAGCCGCCTCAATCTGCCTTGCCCTCGCCCAGTTTGCGCCGGACAGAGTGCCTGTTGATGTCCTGATGACCTTATCGAGCCATGACGAAGACTGGTACGTGACGGAGCCCGCGACAGCCGCCCTAAAGAGTATCTGCAAGGATCGGCCTAATGTGTTACAGGTCTTTTTCGCCAAACTCCTGGATCCGGATCCGGAAGCAAGGGCACATGCAGCCCGGGCAGTTCGAGGTATCGCGGCCAAAGAGCCCGAAATCCTCGATGCTGAACGTTTGGGCTGCTCACTCAACCATCTGCTTCGTATCGGAGACAAAAACGCTGCGGGATACCTCACTGACGCGCTGCAGAGAGTCCGAGCGACTAAACGCAGGGATGGATATAAGTACGGGCTCGGGGGCTAGCTGAGTTCTTGGGCGTCGGGCCCAGTCCAGGGGGCTGTCTCCAAGTTGAGCTCATCGGCCTCGCTCGCGCTCAGTCGCGGTGCTCCTCGCGCTCGCTGACTCTTCGGCTCAGCGGACCCGCCACTTGAAGTGGTGGGCTAATTTCGGCCGCGCCCCTCGACTTCGCTCGGGGCAAGCTCTACGGCGCTGGTTCATCGCCTTGCTCGGCGTCCTCGGCGCACTCGGCGTCTCAGCGGTTTCCTTGTTAACACTCGGTCATCACGCCGCCGTGACGTGAATCCTTGCGGCCCGGCGGGAGCGAGGCCGCCGAATGATGATTTCGACATCGCGGCCCAGCGCGTTCAAGAAATTCATCAACCGCTCGACGGAAAAGCCCTCCAGCCGGTAGTTCGCCAAGGCCGAAATCTTCGGCTGATTGATCCCCAGCCGCTCCGCGGCGGCCGCCTGGGAAAGGCGCGCCTTGGCGACAATTTCATTAATCGCAACCGCGAGCCGGACCTTGGTTTTCTTCTCCCCAGCAGCTCTTAGGCCGAGGTCGGTAAAGACGTTTCCCGAGCTTCGCTCCACCCTGACCCTATTTCTTGTGCTTGCCATACCGCGCTTCATAATCCTCCCGCGCCGCCTTCAATCTCTGCTGCACCAGTTCGACATCGGCCTGCGCAGTCTTGATGCCTTTTGGCGACTTCTTCTGAAATGCGTGCAGCGCGTAGACGGCACCCTCGAATCGCACGGTATAGACCGCCCGGTAGGTGTCGCCGCGATAGTCCGCGACCACCTCCAGGACTCCGGGTCCTTCGCCCTTCCAGGGCTTCGACTTGGGGTGCTTGCCGCCAAATTGCGCCACGCTCAGAGCGATACCGATCTCGTCCTTCACCGCTTCTGGAAACCTCAACAGGTCTCGCTTGGTTGATCCAATCCAGAAAAGCGGCTTTTCGCCCGGAACTTGCTTTGTTCGTGCCATCAATGATATCCCACTTTTGGGATACAAATCAACAATGAATGCTTACGCCCGCTTTGCGGGCTGGCGCGTTCCTGCGGCATTCGCCCACGGCTTACGCCGTGGGCTGCCCTGAGCGGAGTCGAAGGGTATGACGCGCGCTTCGCGCGCTGGGGCATCATTCCTCGCGGATCACAGAGCCCGTGATTCCTGGCGTCGAGAAGGTAGAGGAATAACTGAGAAAAGCAAGGGGCCGAAATACTCCACCCTTGGCAAACGCGGACAACCACCCCAGCAAACCAAAACCGGGTTTGCTGGGGACCCCGGACGGGTGGGGCGTCCGCAAAGACGCACCCGCGGCCCGCGCCGCCAGACTCGCAGACTTGCAAGAAAACAGTTGACAACTGCGCGAATGTGTGATATTGTATATGCCATTAGTATATCAATTAGATAACCGCTCTTTGACAACGCACTAACTCCTTTCAGAATCGGTATTTGCGTGTAAGTCCTTTAGATAATCGGTTCTGATCGGTATGCAGTCGGTAAGTTGATGATTCTACTGGGCAGCAGCCGAGGGGGGTGGGTATCCGATACCGATAGGGGCGGGTCGCCGACCGGTGTGACGGAGTCAGCTCCAATGGTCCTGGCTCACGCTTTCGGGTGACCGGAATCACAGCCGCAGCGCCCTTCCGGAGCCATACTCAGCGTGAAGAAATCCAAGGAGGCTTGTCGTATGGCGCTCCAAGTACCGGTTCGTCTCGCATTGAAGAAAGTCCTGTTCGCCACCGACTTCAGCCCGGTGTCCCAGGCCGCGCTGCCGTTTGCGGTGGCCATTGCGCGCCGTTTCGAGTCCAGCATCCACGCCGTACACGTGCTCGCTCCGGGCGAACTGCAGCCCATGCCCGAATCTGCGCCCCTGGTGCTGCAGGACAACCTCATCCGGCGGGCCGAGCAGCAGATGACCGAATTGCTCTCGTCGGACGCATTCGAAGGTGTCCCGCACGACGGCAGGGTCCGCAGCGGGGTCGAGATCTGGACCGAGATCGAGTCGGTGATCGAATCCGACAAGATTGACCTGGTGGTGCTCGGGACCCACGGCCGCGAAGGCCTCAAGCAGATTGTTCTCGGGTCGGTCGCCGAAACCATATTCCGTGCGGCGCCGTGCCCCGTGCTGGTAGTCGGTCCCAAGGTGCCGAAGAAGACCACGCTGCCGGTCTTCCGCGACCTGCTGTTCGCCACCGACCTCAGCCCGGCGTCGCTGCGGGCGCTGCCCTTCGTGCAGGCGTTCGCGGAGGAGAACCAGGCGGACACGATCATGCTGCACGTCAGCCAGGAGAAGGTCCGCACCCGGAAAGAGCAGGCGGTGGCTGCGGAATCGTTGGGCAAGTGGATGCGCGAACTGATTCCGCCCAAGCCCCGCGTCGAGTATGAGGTCGTGTTCGGTGCTCCGGCGGAGAGCATCCTCAAGCTGGCCGCCGACCGGCAGTGCGACCTGATCATGCTGGGCGCGCACCACGCCTCCAACTTTGCCAGCCACCTGCCGGGAGCGGTGGCCCACCGCATCGTTGCCGAGGCTGCGTGTCCGGTCCTGACCGTCCACTGGCAGGAATCGGCGCCGGTCTGGTATTGACGTGGCCTCTCTGTTCGCGATGGTGGAACACCGCTGATTACCGCTGTAACGTCGTGAGCGTAGGTGGGCGGTTTTGCGATGGGATGCATCGAGAGCGGTCAGCGCGTCCGCAAAAGGTGATCCGCAAGTCGCTTTTGTGAAATCATTTGCACCGCCGCTTTTTAGCTCGCTCTTTGTCGGTGGACTAACGTTCTCCGCTGCCGTGAGTTACAATGCCCCACTCTTCGGCCAGCAAGCTGCACTTTCCAATGTTCCGGCAGCTTGGTTCAGCCGGTTGGAGGACCAGGTGGAGCAAACCATCGTCGTTGCCGGACAGCCGTCGCGTAACCGCCTAAGCGGGCAGGTAATCCTGGTGTTGTTACTTGTGACCTTCCCGCTAATGGCACTGCTGGTGCTGGAACAGGGACGCGTCATCGATGCCCAGAAGCTGCTGATACGGCAGCTCTCCAGCGACAGCCAACAGCTCAATGCGATGCGCGTGCGCGAGCTGCAGAATCGCGGCAAGCAAGCCGCTCCGCCCGCCCAGACGCCGCAGGCCGACAGCCAGCCGCAACCCGGCGCACAGCCGCAACACGGCGCTGCCCCGGATAGCAAGAGCCGCAAGCGCCACGAGAGCAAGCAGGCTCCGCCTGCTCCGTCGCAGGAGTATCCCGGCACGCGCCAGGTGCCCGTCCGCAAATCAGTGTGAGCCGGGGTCCCAGACTAGCGCCAGTTTCTCAGTGTGATGTCCAGGATTTCCGCCGCTCTGCCCAGTGTGTCGAGTTCTTTGCCCGTAAGTTTCTCCAGTTGTCCGGCCAAATAGGCGATGCGGAGACGGCGTCCCTTCTGCAGCAGCTTCTGACCTTTGGCGGTGGCCCGCAGCCGGATGCGGCGGGCATCCCGAGCATCGCTGGTGCGCTCGACCAGCTTCTGCCGCTCGAGCGCAGCGACGATGCGGCTCATGGTCGGCGGGCGCACCTGCTCGGCGGCCGCCAGCGCGCCCAGTCCCATCGGCCCGCCGAACACCAGCACCGAGAGCGCCGAAAGCTGTGCCGGCCCCAGCCCGCTGGCCGCATCCTGACGCCGCACCCGCCGCAACAGATGGATGGCCGCCGAGTGCAACCGGTCCGCCACCGCGGCGGCGTCGGCGGAGATTTTTCTTGCTTCGCTCACCTCTTGCCATTATACTTCGTTAGCATTGCTAACTAATTCCTCGTATGGGGGAGGATGCCATGACCAATCCAGTCGTTCAGCCCGCTCCAATCGGACTCTCCGAGATCGGGCAGATCGCCATCACCGTGCGTGACCTCAAGCAGGCCACCGCCTTCTACCGCGACACCATGGGAATCAAGCTCCTGTTCGAGGTCCGAAACATGTCCTTCTTCGACTGCGGCGGCGTCCGCCTGATGCTGAGCACGGCGGAGAAGCCGGAGTTCGATCACCCCGCCTCGATCCTCTATTTTCGCGTCTCCGACATTCAGGCAACCTATGAGACCCTGGTGGCGCGAGGAGTGCGCTTTGAGGACAAGCCCCATCTGGTGGCCCGCATGCCCGACCACGAACTGTGGCTGACCTTTCTGCGCGACATGGACAACAACCTGCACGCGCTAATGAGCGAGGTCCGGAAGTAGCGGGGAGGCAAGAGTCTTGTTCCGAGTCTCAGAACGGCGGGTAGGCTGCGAGCCCCAAGCGGTTCTTCCGAAGATCCAGTCACCGCGAAGGGTGACTCCCATCACAGCCCCGCGCACGAGAGCATGAGAAAGTTCGTTATGGGTTAGAACTTGTGGACGCGCCTCGTGTGCGACCTTATCTCAGCGACCGATCTTATCCCGCGCCGTTAACGGCGCTTTTTTATTTGTCTTCTTAACGCGGGTTTCGAGGCACTCATGAGCGACTTATCCGGGAACGGCCACCACATCCAATGTCCGTTGTGCGAAGGCAAGGGTCACATGCTTCGCTCCGAGCTGGCCGCCAAGCTGGCCGATCACGACTTCGAGGCCAGGCTGACGGCCTGCCGCCAACAGCTAATGAAACCAGACGAGAACCGGCTGAGCGACTCCGCTGAGGCGGCGAACGACTTCAATCGGGAAGTATTGAAGGGGCCGGTGACGCGCATCCTGTGGCGTCGCAGCCCGAAAGAATAGGGAAGCGGTGAGCTTGTGCGGCTGCCATCACACGCGTCGGTGACGCTCCAGATTTTGCCGACCCGCGGCTTCCAGTGCGCCAACTGGCTCATGAAGTCGCGGAGGATGGCGCACAGCGAGGCGCAGCGCCGGAAGTGCGGGCGTTGCGCAAATGCCGCGCCCACTGCGGGATAGCTGCGCGGTGGCAGGCAGGCCGGGCTGGACGGCCGAATGCTCACCTTCACCAAGGCGGGGTTTGCTGGTCCCCGCTCGTAGCGGTACGGGAGGCGGTACTTTCGCCATGACCGAGACCGAACTTCAGCAGACGGATACCATCCTCGGGCATTTCGACGACCAACGGGCCAACCTGATACCCATACTCCAGGACATCCAGGGAAAGTATTACTACCTGCCGCAGGAAGTTTTGACCCGGGTTGCTCGCAAGCTGCGCATCCCCCTGACGGATGTCTATCAGGTGGCGACGTTCTACCGGTGTTTTAGCTTGGTGCCCCGTGGCCGGCACCAGGTCCAGGTGTGCCTGGGAACGGCATGCCACGTCCGCGGCGCGCCACGCGTGCTGGATCGCATCCTGACCGACCTGAAGCTGGGCGCGCCCGGCACCACCCGCGACCGGCAGTTCACGGTGCTGACGGTGCGCTGTGTCGGCTGTTGTGGTCTTGCGCCGGTGGTGCGCGTGGACGACAAAACCCATCCTCACCTGACTCAGGCCAAGGTGCGAGGCATGCTCAACAAATACCGCCTGAAGCAGCAGGCGCAGGAAGAGGTCGCTGCAACCGAAGAAGCAGGAGATCGCGATGCCACGGCTCAAGTCAGTTGAAGAACTGGAGAGCTTTCGTACCGGGCTCCGCGCCACGCGCGATCCCAAACGGCCTTGCCTGACGGTGTGCGCGGGCAGCGGGTGCACGGCCGCCGGAGCGCACGACGTCCTGGCCGGTTTGCGCAAGACGCTCGCGAAGCACGGGCTGCAGGATGCGATCGGCGTGAAGAGCACCGGCTGCCACGGCTTCTGCGAACGCGGCCCGCTGATGATCGTCTGGCCGGAGGGCACCTTCTACAACCAGGTGACCGCGAATGATGCTGCCGCAATCGTCGCCAGCGTCAGCAACGGCCATGTGCCGGTGGAAAAACTCCTCTACCGCGACCCGGTCTCAGGCAAGCGCGTGATCCGCGAGGAAGAAGTTCCTTTCTACGCGCGCCAGCAGCGGGTCCTGTTCGGCAACAACGGCAGGATCGATCCCAAAGACATCGAGGATTATCTCCACGTGGGCGGCTATGGCGCTCTGGCGCGAGTGCTCTCCACCATGAGCCCCGAGCAGATCGTGGACGCCGTCACCCGCTCCGGGCTGCGGGGCCGCGGTGGCGCCGGCTTCCCCACCGGCCTGAAGTGGAAGCTCTGCCGAGAAAATCCCGCGCCGCGTTACCTCATCTGCAACGGCGACGAGGGCGATCCCGGCGCTTTCATGGACCGCAGTCTGCTCGAAGGCAATCCCCACAGCGTGGTGGAAGGCATGATCATCGGAGCCTTCGCCCTCGGAGCGCAGGAAGCTTATGTGTACGTGCGCGCCGAGTATCCGCTGGCGTGCGAACACCTGCGCGCGGCCATCGACCAAGCGGAAGAGTACGGACTGCTGGGCGACGACATCCTGGGCACCGGCATGAAGCTGCGCATCCACGTGGTCAAGGGAGCGGGGGCGTTCGTGTGCGGCGAAGAGACGGCGCTGATCGCCTCCCTCGAGGGACGGGTGGGCGAACCACATCCCCGGCCTCCGTACCCCGCGCAGAAGGGCCTGTGGGGCCGGCCGACGGTCATCAACAACGTGAAGACCTGGGCCAGTGTGCCGGTGATCATCAACTGGGGCCCGGAGTGGTACGCCGGGATCGGCACCGAGAAGAGCAAAGGCACGATGGTTTTCTCCCTCGTCGGCAAGATCAACAACACCGGCCTGGTGGAAGTGCCCATGGGGATCACGCTGCGGGAGATGATCTACGACATTGGCGGAGGCATCCCCGGCGGCAAGGCCCTCAAAGCCATCCAGATCGGCGGCCCATCAGGAGGCTGCATTCCCGCCGATCTCATCGACCTTCCCATCGACTACGAGCGCCTGACCGAAGCGGGATCGATGATGGGCTCGGGTGGCATGGTGGTGGTGGATGAGACCACCTGCATGGTCGACATCGCCCGCTACTTCATGGAGTTTCTCGAGGACGAATCCTGCGGGCAGTGCTTCCCCTGCCGCAAGGGGACGCAGCGCATGCGCCAGATCCTGACCCGCATCTGCGCCGGCAACGGGGTCGAAGAGGATATACCCCTACTCGAAGATCTGGGCTGGCTGATGAAACAAGCGTCGCTGTGCGCCCTGGGTCAGACGGCCGCCAACCCGGTGCTGACCACGCTGCGCTACTTCCGCGACGAATACCTGGCGCACATCCGCGAGCGGCGTTGCCCCGCCAAGGTTTGCCGGGAGCTGATCTTCTACGAGATCGAGCCGACGCTCTGTGACGGCTGCCACGCTTGCGTTCGAGTTTGCGCAGGCGATGCCATCCTGGGCGCGAAGGAAGAAGTCCACACGATCGACCGCGCCAGGTGCACGCGCTGCGGCGCTTGCCTGGAGGTCTGCCAGCCCAAGGCGGTGCAGGTTGGCACAGGAGAACTGGTGTGCCGAAACTGACGATCAACGGCATTGAAGTCCTGGTCGAGAAGGGCGTCACGGTGCTGGAAGCAGCGCGCTTTCTCGGTATTCCGATCCCCACGCTCTGCCACGACGATGGCCTGGCTCCGGCGAGCGCTTGCCGCCTGTGCGTGGTCGAGGCGCGCCGCGGACCGGAAGCGAAGAGCAAGCTGCTGGCGGCTTGCAGTCTGCCTGCCGAGGAAGGCTTGGTCGTGCACACCAATTCGGCGCGAGTGCAGCGCGCGCGCCAGTTGCTGATCGAGTTGTACGTCGCCACCTGCCCATCGTCGAAGCGCATCCAGGATCTGGCTTCCGCCCACGGCGTGCATCAGTGCCGTTACGAAGCCGAGCACGAGGATTGCATCCAGTGCGGGCTGTGTGTGCGCATGTGCGAGCAGCAGATGATGGCCGGGGCCATCGGCTTTGCCGGGCGCGGCGCCGATCGCCACGTGTCGCGGCCCTTCGACATGACCAGCGAGCGCTGCCGCCAGTGCGGCGCTTGCCTGTACATCTGCCCGGTCTGTGAGCTGCGCTGCGCCGGGCCAGCGGCCGACACCACGCTCTGCAACGGCTGCCTGAATTTCTCCCCCGTGTGTTTCCAGAGTTACGACGACGCCATGTGCTTTCTGGACCCGTGCCATGCCTGTGAGCTGGCGGGTCCGTTGCGTCCGGATGTAAAGATCAAGAGCCGCGCTCACGCGACGGTCCTCTCAGGAGAAAAACAATGACTTACACGCGCCTGAATTCGTCAGCAGCGACGCTGACCAAGAACCGCACGGAAGATGCCGTGGTTCCCATCAGCGGCATGTGCGCCACCTGCGTGGATGGCTGCATCGGCATGTGCGAGATCGGCAAGAGCGCCTACCGCGGCGCGGAGATGATCTATCCCCAGCCCTTCGGCATCATCACCACCGCCGGCCAGAAGGACTACCCGGTGGACCTCTCGCACTTCACCATCCTGGGCCGCTGCGCCGGCGCATGGGGGATCGAGCAGGACTCGAACCGCGCTCTCTTCCCCAACGTAGATCTCGAAGTCGGGCTCGGCCGTGATAACGGCATCCGCTACAAGCTGCCGTTTACGCTGGCGGCCATGGGTTCCACCAACGTGGCCAAGAACAACTGGCCGGGTCTGGCTGCCGGCGCTGCCATCACCGGCACCGGCATCGCCATCGGCGAGAACGTGGTCGGCATGGACATGGAATCGCGTTTCGAGAATGGCAAGGTCATTTCCAGCGTGGATCTGGAATGGCGCGTGCAGTGTTTCCGCGACTGGCAGACCGACGGCTACGGCGAAGTGTATGTGCAGGCCAACGTCGAGGACACCATGCTGGGCGTGCAGGAGTACGCCCTCAAGAAGCTGGGCGTAAGAGCCGTCGAGTTGAAGTGGGGCCAGGGCGCCAAGGACATCGGCGGCGAGGTCAAGATCAAGGACCTCAACAAGGCCCAGGAGCTGCAGCGGCGTGGCTACGTCGTGCTGCCCGATCCCTCGAACCCGATGGTGATTGAGGCCTTCAAGAAAGGTAGCTTCCACGAGTTTGAGCGCCACTCACGCGTGGGCATGGTGAGCCGCGAGGGTTTCCTGAAGCGCGTCGAGGAGCTGCGCAAGTGCGGCGCGAAATACATCACGCTGAAGACTGGCGCGTACCGTCCGGCCGACCTGGCGCGCGCCGTCAAGTACGCTTCGCTGGCCGAGATCGACCTGCTCACGGTGGACGCAGCTGGCGGCGGCACAGGCATGTCCCCCTGGCGCATGATGAACGAGTGGGGCGTACCCGGCGTCGAACTGCACTCGCTCTTGCGCGAGTACCTCATGGCGCTGCGCAACAAGGGCGAGTTCACCCCGGCGGTCGCGCTAGCCGGCGGCTACACCTTCGAAGACCAGATGTTCAAGGGCTTCGCTCTTTGCGCACCCTTCGTCAAGTTGATCGGCATGGCGCGCGCGCCACTGGCCGCGGCCATGGTAGCCAAAACCATCGGCAAGTCGGTCGAGGCGCAGAACCTGCCCATCTACATCGAGCGCTTCGGCACCACCATGGACGAGATCTTCGTCACCGCGCCCGAACTGCGGCAGAGGCTGGGCGACCGCTTCATCAAGCTGCCGGCGGGCGCCATCGGCATCTACACCTACTACCAGCGGCTGGCCCAAGGGCTGCGGCAACTGATGGCCGGCGCCCGCAAGTTCGGGCTGAAGTACATTGACCGTAACGACATCGCCTCGCTGACCATGGAAGCCAGCCGCATCACCGGCATCCCGCACGTCAGTGACATCGATAGCGAAGAGGTGAACGAGATTCTGGACGGCATGGAACACGCTCCAGTGCTCTCCGCCGCTGATTAGCTGGGTGTCACACTGCTCCTTCCCACGCCGCGTTCCGAAAGTGGACGCGGCGCTTTCTTGCTTAACGACAGCCGCCGGCGGACACCGCACCGTCGGTGATCCCTCGGTGTGGAAGAGGTATCTGGAGGAGTTGTTACAAGCGCCGGTGCGCTAGGGAGTAAGGCTCAGCGCGTCTTTGCGCTCTCTTCGATGATGCCACCTACCAGCGCCAGCATCGCGATCAGTACGAGCGTAGCCATCAATTCCATAGGCTTGTCCTCTGCAGTTGGGATTCTTCACGGCGCAGTTCGCGCTGGCACAGTCCGGCAGCGAACAGCAGAACCAGGAGAATCGTGAGGAAAACAAACACCACGAGCCCCAAGGGATGAAATAACATAAACCACCTCGGAGTTGGAGCAGCATCGTCCAGAAGCGCGCAATCGTCGGTGACTCCGGTCACAGAAGGGTGTGATCGGTTATGGGGTGAGCCGCGTTCTTAGCTCTTTTTTGGCTCTTAAGCTTTTAGCTCTTGGCTTTGGCTTCGCGTGGGTCGGCGGTGTTCTTGTGCTTGGGTTTAAGAGCTGAAGGCCTTAAAGGCCAAATAGCCAACAGCCGATAGCCAACAGCTACTTTGCCCGCCGCGTCAACTTTTCGAGGTCGGCGATGGTGGCCTTGTCATCGTAGACCCCGGCTCCGACGACGTACGGGGTGTTTCCTGCCCGGAGAGCGTAACTGATCTTCCGCGAGCCTTCCTTCTGGCCGGGCTTGGGCCACCAATACTGGAGCCAGATGCCGGAGGGCTTCTTCAGTGCGTCGCAAACCTGCCAGAAGAAGGGATGTCCCTTGGTGTCCAGCAGCGACAGAGCTTCCTTTCCGATCAGCTCGGGATTCATCGGGTGGGCCGCTATGATCGCCTGGCCGCAGTCCACGACGAAGATGTAGGTGTCCTTCCACACCCACGGACCCTGCTTCTGGTCGAACTGCTCCAAGGCGGCTCGAGCCGGCTTGGCCTCAGCCGATTTTGCCAGAACACTCGCCGCCTCCTGCACTTTGTTGATGATCTCCTGCGGGGTGGCCTTTTCCTCAGCGGTGGCGCCGCGGGTGACCCCGAAGACGAGGAGGGCCAACCCGAGAACAACAAGGAGCTGGCGGTGGTTCATGAGCATCCCCTTTCGGAGGCGTGACGTGAGAGAGCCGTAATGGGCATGGCAGATCTCCTGATGGTGGAGAGCGACTGAAGATTGTAGGCGTGAACTGCACTTTTGGCTATTGGCATCCGGCTATTGGCCAAAAGCCAACAGCCAAAAGCCGAGAGCGCTTTCGATCCACTTGCCTTTACACCCTCTCCGCCCGCGTGTTAGTCTGCTAACGATACGAAGGAGAAAAAGAAAAGAGTAGGAGTGCATCAGGATCAGTGTTAGCGAGAGAGCGCAAAGAGAACGTCATCAGCCGATTCCGCACGCACGCCAGCGACACTGGCAGTCCCGAGGTGCAGATCGCGATTTTGAGCGAGCGGATCACGGAATTGACGGAGCACTTCAAGACCCACAAGAACGACCACGCGTCCAGGCGTGGCCTTTTGATGATGGTCAGCAAGCGGCGTCGCTTGCTCGACTACCTGAAGACCTACGATTCCGAGCGTTACAAAGACGTCATTCAGAAACTGGGCATCCGTAAGTAATGTTTCCCCAGGCTCGCAACGTACGGGTTGCTGCGGCTCGAGTGTAGCCACAGCCTGAGTTCTTGTTGAAGTTCGCTTGCGCTTCCCACCTGTGAAGGCCTTCGCGATACTCCCCGGAGACGCTCCTGAGGAAAGGATCCCCATCATGAAACATGTATCCACCGTCGAGCTCGCCGGCGGCAAGACCATTTCTTTTGAAACCGGACACCTGGCCAAGCAGGCCCACGGTTCCTGCGTGGTGCGCGCCGCCGACAACGTGGTGCTGGCCACTGCCTGCGCCAACCCCGACCCCCGCGAGGGCATCGACTTCTTCCCCCTGACGGTGGACTACCGCGAGTACACCTACGCCGGCGGCCGCATTCCCGGCGGCTTCATCAAGCGCGAAGGGCGGCCGACGGAGAAGGAGATTCTCACCAGCCGCCAGATCGATCGCCCCATCCGGCCGCTGTTCCAGGAAGGCTTCCGCTGTGAGACGCAGGTTATCGCGCTGGTGCTCTCGGCCGACACCGAGAACGATCCCGACGTGGCCGCACTCAATGGCGCGTCGCTTGCGCTGGCGGTATCCGACATCCCCTTCAACGGCCCCATCGGCGCAGTGCGCGTCGGGCTGCTGGAGGGGCGCTTTGTCATCAATCCGACGTACCAGGAGATGCGCGACAGCCTGCTCAACATCATGGTGGTGGGCACCGCCGAGGGCATCGTGATGGTCGAGTCCGGCGCCAAGCAGGTGAAGGAAGAGACGGTGGTGGATGCCATCGAGTTCGGCCACGCCGAGATCCGGAAGATCTGCGCCGCCATCTCCGACATAGCGAAGCAATTGGGCAAGCCCAAGCGCGAAGTCCCGCCCATCGAGTTCGACCAGGCCTACTACGACCAGCTCAAGCGCAAGATCGGCGAGCGGCTGACCGATGCGCTCGACACCCACAAGTATCCCAAGGCGGAGAGCTACCACCGCGTCCGCGAGCTGAAGAAGGAGCTGGTGGAAGCCCTGCCGGAGGAGGACGAGGAAGGCCGCGCCAAGCTCAAGCGTTATTACGAAGCCATGCGCGAACGCATCTTCCGCGATCAGGTGCTGAACGAGCGCAAGCGCCCGGATGCGCGCGCCTTCGACGAGATCCGCACCCTCACCATCGAGGTGGGAGCGCTACCGCGCACCCACGGTTCGGCCATCTTCACCCGCGGTGAGACCCAGGCGCTGGTCACCACCACGCTGGGTACTTCCGAAGACGTGCAGAGACTGGAAGTCTACGAGGGTGAGAAGTCCAAGCGCTTCATGCTGCACTACAACTTCCCGCCGTTCTCGGTGGGCGAGGTGGCGTTCCTGCGCGGCGCCGGGCGGCGCGAGATCGGGCACGGCGCGCTGGCCGAGCGCGCCATCACCACGGTGCTGCCCGACGAGACCGCCTGGCCCTATACCATGCGTGTGG
>DASQGF010000050.1:0-13672 GCA_035632755.1 Terriglobales bacterium | reverse complement strand
ACCCGGCGGGCTGGCCGAATACGGCATTTATCCCGTCAAAGACAAGATGAAGATTGGCCTGCGCAAGCAGTTCGCCAAGGTGCTCAGTTTCCCCAACCTGTCTTACTTCGGCCACGTGCCGGTGGGCAGCGAATCGGCCGTGACCATCGACGACCTGCGGCAGTTCAATCCCGCGGCCATGGTGTTCTCCGTCGGCGCTCAGGGCACCAAGAGCCTGGGCCTGCCCGGCGAGAACGCCAAGGGCGTCTATTCCGCCAAGGACTTCGTTTATTTCTACAACCAGCTCCCGCCCTTTGCCTCGCGCGATTTTTCCACCGGCAAGCGCATCGCCGTCATCGGCATGGGCAACGTGGCGGTGGACATCATCCGCTGGCTGCTGCAGGACGATCCCAACCGCCAGACGGAAGAGGTCGTCATCATCGCCCGCCGCGGGCCGTTCGAGGCCAAGTTCGACGAGAAGGAATTCGCCCACGTCCAGATGCACCTGGACCGTAAGCTCTTCCAGCAGGAGCTGGAGCGGGTGAAGGACAAGATCACGGCGGTCGGCCAGGACGTCTCCAAGGTCGCCGAAGCCACCTTCCCTGCCCTGGTGAAGTATCCCAACCAGGAACTGGTGATGCCGCGGCTGACCTTCCGCTTCCTGTCTTCGCCCAAGGAGATCCACGCCGGGCCGGACGGCCGCATCAACCGCCTGACCGTAACCGAGAACAACCTGGTGGCCAAGGACGGTGGCACCGCCGCCAAGGCGACGGATCAGACCGCTGATCTCGACGTGGACACCATGATCTTCGCCATCGGCGACGTGCACGATCCCAAGCTCGGCCTGCCCTGCGGCCGCGACGGCTACATCACCCGGCCCAATCCGGAGGATCCCAAGGCGCCGGTGTTCGAGGTCTTCGATCCGAAGAAGAACGAGGTCGAGCCCGGCGTGTACGTGGTGGGCTGGGCGCGCCGTGCCAGTGACGGTCTGGTGGGCATCGCTCGCCACGATGGCGAGGTCGGCGCCGAGAAGGTGCTGCACTATCTGGCGGGCGCTCCCGAGGGCGCCCCGGTCTCTCCACAGGCAGTCCAGCGGCGTCTGGAGTCCAAGGGCGTGAAGGTGGTGACCAAGGAAGATATCGCGCTGCTGGGCAAGGTGGAGGAGCGCGAGGCGCAGAAGCGTGGCCTGGTCTCGTTTAAGTTCCCCGACGACGAGAGCATGCTGGGTGCCATCGAGAAGGAGAAGTCGAACGCGTGCGTCTCCGCTGACTAGCAACGCATAGTTCGTTCTGCAGGGGTCCCCAGCGGCGCCCGCTGTTGGCGTGCTGGGGTCGAGGTGGGTCCGCCACGGCCCGCCTTTTTTGTTGGACTGTCCGGCAGGGGTGTTAGCGCAGGAACCGCGCGATGCCCTCGGCGACCTCAGCGGCAGGCCGCTCGCGGGAGATGACCGGTGCAGCCGAGGGATTGGAGCCGGCGCCGCCGCCGGCCAGCAAAACTACGCGCACAGGAGGCTGGACTTGCCCCAGCTTCTGGCAGAACTCCACGACCTCAGGGCTTGCCGGGTTCTCCGTTGCCACCACGACCAGATCATAGAGGTGATGCGGCCAGCGTGGCGGCGCATCCGCGATGTGGCTGATGCGATGCAAGACGTGCCCCTGGGCTATCAGCAGCCGCGCGCGCAGTTCCCACGCTTTCTGGTCGGGGTCCACAACCAGCAACCGCTTCGCGAACCCCGTCGCTTGCTCCTGCTCCGGTGGTCGCGCCATGATATCGAATTTTAGGCCAGTCCCCACGCCCTGTCAGTGACCTGCGACTCTGCTGAACTGGTCAGCCATCACCCACACGCAGTGACTCTACCGCGCTCACGGCACGAGCACGATTTTGCCATAAGCGCCCGGGGCCAGCACCGCCTCGTGCGCGCGCGGAGCATCGGCCAGGGGCATCTCCTGCCCCACCACCGGCCGCAGCGTGCCGTTATCCATGCCCGCCACCAGCGCTGCGTGGATGCCGGCGAGCTCCCGCTCGGTGGCAGCGAACAACATGAGGCCCTTCACGGTCGCCTCGCGCATCATGGCATCACGCGGATTCACCTCCACGGTGCCGCGACTGCCGACAATAATCACCTTTCCTCCGGCCGCGGCCAACTGCAGGTCCTTGCCCAGATTCTTGTTGGCGAGCATCTCCAGGATGACGTCGGCGCCGCGGGCGCCGGTCACGGACATAAGCTTGTCGGCAAAATCAGGGGCATTGTGGTCGAGCACGTGGTGCGCGCCCTCTTTGCGCACCAGCTCTTTCCCCTTGTCGCTGCCGGCCGTTCCAATCACCGTCATGCCGGCCGCGCGCGCCAGTTGCACCGCGGCGGTGCCGACGCCACCGCTCGCCCCGTGTACCAGCACCACGTCCGCTGGTTTGGCCTCGGCAAGCTGGAAGAGAGCGCGGTATGCAGTCGCGTAAGGAACAAACACCCCTGCGCCCTGCGCGAACGAGATCTTCTGCGGCAGCGGCTGTACCTGCGATTCCTGGCACAGGGCCTGCTGCGCGTAAGCGCCGCTGATCGTGCCGGAAAGATACACGCGGTCGCCCGCTTTCACGCGCTTCACGCCCTCACCCACCGCCTCGGCCACGCCGGCGCCATCCGAACCGGGTGTGTAGGGCAGCGACGGCTTGCGGGCATACGCGCCCGAACGAATATACGTGTCCACCGGATTCACGCCCGCGGCGTGCACGCGCACGACCACCTGCCCCGGGCCCGGCTTCAGGTCCGGGACATCGTCCAGTTTCATCACCTGCGGACCACCGAACTCGCGTACCCGAATCGCTTTCATCGTTCCTCTCCTCGACCGCGACGATGTACGAGCTCACATCAAAGACGTCTGCGCTTGCGCAGAACAGTGTAATCCCGACGCCGGGGTTTTGCGATTTGGATGGGACGGGCAGCGGCCAGGGACTGGCTCTGCTGCCAGTCGAGAGCCTCCAAAGTGTTTGAGCGATGGTGGGACATAGGTTAGGATGGTCGCCTTTTGATACGAAAGGACGGAAACTAGATGGCGAATATAAGTGCAGTATTGAAGCAACTGCGGAGTGAACGCGAGCGGGCGGCGCAAGAACTGGAACGCCTTGACGCCGCGATCACGGCGCTTGACCAAGTGGGGCACAAGCGTGCCGGTCGCAGGGTTGCAATGACAGGACGCGGACGAAAGCCACACCGGAGATTGTCGGCGGCGGCAAGGCGCAGGATTGCGGCGGCGCAGCGGGCACGCTGGGCGAAGCTAAAGCAGAAACAACAAGCACGTCAGAGCCGCAAATTATCTCAGAAGCAGGAACCCAAGGTGGCTTAAGCTCCGGGGGAGCGGGCGCATAGCGCTCCCAGTCGGGCGCCCTCGGTCCCGCGGCGGGAACACGCGACTTTCCGTCTCTGACCGGGTCTCCGGGAGAGCCCCTCCGATTGATCGAGAAGATGGTGGCCAGGGACGGAATCGAACCGCCGACGCCAGCCTTTTCAGGGCTGCGCTCTACCATCTGAGCTACCTGGCCACGGGCACGAGCTGAGGCGTGGGTCGCTTCTCGCGGGAGCGACGGATAACGGGTCGGTCCATGCGCAAGCTTGCACCGCCGAGGCTGTGCAGGTGATCGATTATAGCAATGTCTTTCGCCTCTCCAAAACCACGCGGCGCGAACTGCAATCCGCTCACCGGACGCAGGCGGTAGCGAGTGAGCGGTGGAAAACGTACCTTTCGAGACAGCCGGAGAGGAACTCATATTGTGCTACACTGCGCGCAATACTCGAGGTTGAGGATCGCCTGATGGCATTTGGAAGATTGTTCTGTTTTGCCCTCCTGGTTGTTTCCCTGGTTTTCACCATCAATCGGCAAACGGCGGCGCAGAGCGCACCGGCGCCCACGCCGGCGGCCGGCCAGAGCGCCGGCCAGGCGGTTCAGACTGATGCCGCCCGTCCCGCCGGTACTTCCGCCGCCTTCACCGACCGAACGGCGAAGGAGTCAGCGGCTCCGGCTGAGTCGGGCGCGCCGGTTGCGCCAGGCTTCTCGGCAGCGCAGTTACGGATCGGTGGTGGCGACTTGCTGAACATCAGCGTTTACGGTGTGCCCGAGCTGGCGCAGGATGTCCGGGTCAACAACAGCGGTGACGTTTATCTGCCCCTGATCGGGTATGTGCAGCTCGGAGGCCTGACGCCGGACCAGGCCCAAACCGTCATCGAGAACCGCTTACGGGAAGGTGAATTCGTCAAGAATCCGCACGTTACCGTGTTCCTGAAGGACTATGTGAATCAGTCCGCGACGGTCACCGGCGAGGTGGCCCGGCCGGGGGTGTACCCCATCCTGGGCACGCGGCGATTGCTGGAGGTGCTGGCCGCAGCCGGCGGGCTGACACAGCGGGCAGGAAAGACGGTCACCATCACTCGCCGCGACCATCCCGAAGAGCCGGTGAAGCTCGATCTCCCGGCCGACCTGACAAAATCGCCCAAGGACAACATTGAGATCCTCCCGGGCGACACGGTGGTGGTGAATCGGGCGGGCGTTGTGTATGTGGTCGGCGAAGTGGCGCGGCCAGCCGGGCTCGTGATGGACAACAACGAGAAGCTGACCGTCATGCAAGCGATCGCCCTGGCGGGCGGCCCCACGCCGGTCGCGGCCATGAACAGCGCGAAGTTGATCCGCACCACGGCCACCGGGCGGGAGGAAGTGTCGCTTCCGCTGAAGAGGATGCTCTCTGCCAAACAAGCCGATGTCGATCTCAAGCCGGACGACATCATCTTCGTGCCCGCCAGCTTTGGCAAGAAGGCAGCCAAGCGCAGCATGGACAGTGTCCTCGCCCTCAGCCAGAGCCTGGCGGTCTATCGTCCCTAGTTCTCTTTTGAGGAGCTTCTCCGGCGAGAAGCTCTCTAACCTTTTGCAAGACGCGCGCGCCATGGCGTTCTATTATCGAACGAGGAGAACGCCATGAATATCCTATGGTTCGCAGTGCTGACGGCGGCACTGGCCACCGCCAGCCCGATGTTTGCCCAGGACCGGCCCACGGTGGCCGCGCCCGCCAATAGCATTTATGTCGGGGCTGATGGTAAGTACGAGAGCGCACCTGACACCGCCCTGTTCCAGTTCAATATCTCGGTTCAGGAATCGAAGGCCCAGGCGGCATACCAGCGTGCTTCCGAAGCCGCAGAACAGGTGCGGCAACTGCTCAAGTCCAACCAGATCGATCCTCAAAGCGCCGAGATCGGCTTTTTCGCCCTGCAGCCGGTCTATGACTATCGCGATCCCAAACGCAAGCTGGTGGGATACCGCGTCAACACCAGCGTCTCGCTCAAGCTCAAGGACTTTGCCAATGTGGGACCGATTGTCGCGCAGTTGTCAGACCTGGACGTGACCCAGAACCAGACGCTGAACTACCTGCTGGAGAACATGGAAACTGCAAAGGCGCGCGCGGTCGAGGACGCCTATCACAAGGCGCGCGAAGAAGCGCTCACGCTGGCGCGGGCCAGCGGGCGCAACCTGGGAGAACTTTCCTACGCATCGGTGGACGTTCAGTATGGGGGTCTGCCTGTGCCGGTGCCGATGATGGCCCGAGCGATGCGCACCGACGTTGCCGCCGCTCCCGCACCCACTGCGGAGTTCACGCCGCAGAAGATCACGGTCAGCGCGCACGTCAACGCCCTCTTCCTGCTGAAATAGCTTAAGACGGTTTAGCGGCCAGCGAACAGCCGGGAGAGCATTCCACTGGGCTTGGCGGCAGCCAATGGGAGCTGGGCCAGGATGGCCTCGACCTGTGGTGCCTCCAGCCGTGCCACATCTTTGCGCAGGCGCACCATCTCCTGAAAAGCCGTGAAACGATCAATGCAGTAGAAGCAGTTGCTCATGTGCTCTTCCGCCAGTTCCCTCTCCCGCCAGCTGATCTGGCCGTTCACCAAATTGTTGAAGGTCTTTAGCGACGTGCACTGGTCGGTCTTCGACTGCTCGGCCAGCTCCATCAAAACCCGTGCGGAGACGGCGAGCACCCCGGGCGCTGTCCCAGGAACAAGCGCCCCGAGGCGCTCGGCGGCGATCCGCTGGACGGCTTCGGCGGTGGCTGCGGCATTCATCATGATAGCGGTGATGCGCGGTGCGTCGTAGCCCTTAATGAACAGCCACAGCAACTCGCGTTCCAGCAGCGTCAGGTCCTGCATGGTTGTCCGCAATTGGTCGAGGGATATCTGGGGTGCTGGCACATGCTCCTGCTCGCGCCCGTAGGCAAACACCAGGTCGCGGAAGGCCATCATGAATTCGCGCTCATTGCTGAAGCTCAAGCCGGCGAACCAGGCTCCGCCCTGGGCGCCTGCCCGCCGGAACAACGCGACCACATGCCCGTCGAGTTCCTGAGCCAGGGTGGGGAAGTAATGCGCCAGCAGGCTGCGTGCGATGCCGGCGAAATCGCGGACAAACTCCAGCCAGCCCAGGCGTTCGCCGCGGGCGCAGTCCTCGGCCATGCTGAAGATGGTGCGGATCGCCATCGCTCACCCCGCGAGGGATTTTAGCAAACGAGCGCCCTCCGGAACCGGTCGCGCTTACGCGCTCCTCTTATCCGCCAAAATGGAAATCAGCGCGTGCCCGGCGGCGGATTCATAGGGCGTTCCAGCCGCTGTCCCTGGCTGACGGGGAGGAGCTCGCGGTTGGTGGTGGTGACGCGAGCTTCTTCCAGGATCAGCGCGCGCTGCAGTTCCATCTCCACCGTGCTGCCGGCTTCCATGCGAACGTCCTGGCCGCGCGAGAGCAGCACAGCGGCCAGGCCGACGGCGCCTCCTGCGCCGGCGCCGATGCCCGCGCCCTTGCCGCCACGCGCTAGCCCGCCGATAATGGTCCCCGTTCCGGCGGTTTCGGCGATGGTGGTGGCGTCTTTGCCCTTCTGGCTCTCGGCCTCGATAGTCCCTTCCTTATCTTTCACCTTGGAGTTATCGGCCCCGGGGACTCCCTCGACCGCTCCCGGAAACGACACTGTGTAACCATTCGGGAAGATGAGGGTGGTGAAGTGCATAAGCAGCTCGGCGCGGCCCTTCACCCGGCCTGGGCGCTTGACGCTGTCCACCACGCCCTGAACGTAGGTTCCGGCGGGGATCAGCATGCGGTTGTTCTGCGTGACCGGGAAGGTGGTCTCCAGGTACACGGGATCCCCCGGGCGCACGCTCTTGGTGCTGATGGCGTGCTTGAGCACCAGCGGGATCCTGGTCCCGGCGGGAACGGTCACTCGGACGGGAGCGTCGGCCGGATTCTTCGCAGGCTCGGCGGCTTGCGGAGCGGCCTGAGCCGTCACAAGCGCTGAATAGAGTATGACAACGGGAAGAAAACGCATTTCCGCCTCCTGCCGGGATCCCAGCAAGCCCGATCTTGGTTTGCTGGGGTGGTTGCAAATACGGTATATCAATTTCAGCCGTTTGGGTGAAATTGCCATCAGCGGTCAAATCGCTGAGCGGAGTGTGGCACCATCCACTATCTTTGATGAGCTGGAGGGCCGCTTTGGCAGCCCAGCACGATCGTTACGCATGGTGCCTATCCTTGTACAGCAGATGCTTCTGCCGGAGCCGCTGGAGCCCGAAATCCTGAACCGCTGATCCCCGGAAATCTCACAGTCCGAGATGCGTGTTCGTCTGCCTTCGGACGGAGTACATGAAGCTACTCTCGCTCCGTGCTATGCTAAAAGTGTCGCGATTCCTCGGTCGAGGGTCCCATGAACCGTCTTCATGGCAAAACAGTCGTTGGCGTCCTCTTTTTCACTCTGTTCGCCGTTTGCGCGCGCGCTCAACAGCAACCTTGCAAGGGGGCGGTCGTGCCCGCCACCATCACTTTCCGGGACGGCAAACCGGTGCCAGGTATCGATGCCAAGAGTCTGAAGGCCAAGATCGGACGTAAGTCGGCGGAGGTCATGGCAGCAGGCCCCGATAACAACCCTCGGCGCGTTGTGCTGGTCGTCGATACCGGGAAAGAGATGAATAAGGACGGCTGGAAGGTAGCCATGGCGATGAGCAACGCCATCGTCAACAATGCCAGGGCGGTCGATTCATTTGCGCTGCTGACGTATGCTGGCGCCAAGGAAGCGATACCGTTCGGGGCCACGAATGATGCCGTCAGAGAGAAGCTTGCGGCTCTCGATGCCACTCGGCCCCCAATCGAGGGCAAAGGTCAGGAGATGGGTCTGTACGATGGGGTCTCCGAGGCCCTGGCTATGCTTGGCCAGCCGCAGTTTGGGGATGCCATTTTGCTTTTTGCCGCGAACCCGGAGGAAAAGGGTCATGCCGATATTCGCAAACTGGAGCAGACTCTGCTGGCTCGCGCGACGCGTTTGATCGCGCTTTCGCTAACCCAGCGCCCGCTTCCGGCAGTTCGCGACACCGTTCTCACGTACACACCAAAGGATGAGATTGCAACTGGGTTCACCACCGACCAACTGCGGAGCCTTGCTTTGGAGACCGGAGGGCTCTTCTACCTGGAAAACACCCAGCCGACCGACTCTGAGTACAAATTAACTGATGCCCACCTGAAAGACTTGATGAAGCAAGGAATGCAGATGTATATCGTGGCCGTGAGGGTTTACCGTATCGAAGTTGGCGCTCCTGCCACGGCCAAACTGGAGAACTTGGAACTGGAACCTAAGGACGAATTGCGCAAACAGGCGTCCCAAATTTTGATCCTCCACCCGAGTCAGATCGCCGCCTGCGGGCTGACAGTCCCGTGAGGCTCAGTAGAAGAGATACTTGTTCCGCAGCTGCCCAAAAGCCTCGAGTTGCTCGCTCCAGTCCTGGGCGATGTGGCGCGGATCCTCCCCCGCCTTAATCGCGTCGAACACGGCCTGATTCCCCAGGATGTCGTTCACGCGGTCGATCTTGAAATCCTTCGGGTAAAGCTGGTGCAGTGCCGAAGCCAGCTCCACGCCGAGTTCGGGCGAATCGAGCCCGTTACGGCGCGTGACCAGCAGGTTGACGCCTCCGCAAATCTGGCCGGCATACGGACCGGAGACGGGCGTGAAGCGCACCGGCACAAAGCGCACACCCGCGATGTGCCGACGGTTCAGATGATCGGCGAACTGCCGCGCGGCGATCCAGGGAGCGCCCACAATCTCGAAGGGCGTGTCCGTGCCGCGACCGACGGAAACGTTCGTGCCCTCCACCAGGGCGACGCCGGGGTAGAGTGTCGCTTCATTCAAGCTCCGCAGGTTGGGCGAAGGGTTGATCCACGCCAGGGCCGTAGCGTCGTACCAGTCGCCACGCTGCCAGCCCTCCATGGCCACCACGGTCAGCCGCGCATGGATCGCGCGCTCACGGTTGAACAGATTGGCCAGCTCGCCCATCGTCATCCCGTGGCGCACGGGCAGCGGGAAATATCCTTTGAAGCTGCCGGGCTCGTGCGTGACCACCGGCCCCTGCACGAACGAGCCAGTGATGGGATTGGGACGGTCGAGCACGAACACTTCGATCCCAGCCTGCGCCGCCGCTTCCAGGAAATAACCCATCGTGACTTCGTAGCTGAAGAACGGCGCCCCCGCGTCCTGGAGATCGATGACCACGGCGTCGAGCTGTTTCAGCGCGTCCATGGGCGGGCGCCGCTGCGCGTTGGTCGCGCCATAGACGCTGTAGATGGGAATGCCGGTTGCGGCATCGCGCGTGTTGCCTATCTCCGTGGTGTCGAGTGTCCCGAGAGCACCGTGCTCAGGACTGAAGATTGCCACCAGCGACACTCCGGGCGCGTGCGACAGCACGTCGATAGTGCGCCGGCCCTGGGAATCCATTCCGGTCTGATTCGTCAACAGGCCGACGCGGACCGAATTGCGCCCATGGCGCAGAGGATCGAAGCCTCGCGCCTCGAGCACGTCGATGCCCGCGAGCACCGTGCCGTCACGGTCCTGCAAGCGGCGCGCGCCAGCGAGGGTCTCGTTGTAGCCGGTGATCGCGGCCCAGCGTTGTTCATCTTTCCCGCTCATGTGAAGGCTCAACTCGGCGGCGACGGCATTGGCCACGCGCGTGCGCAGCGAAACGATCTCAGTGTTCGTGCCGCTCGGATGGATCGCGTTCGACAGCAGGATGATGTATGTCTGGGTGACGGGATCGATCCAGATGGATGTCCCGGTGAAGCCGCTGTGCCCGAAGGAGCCCACCGGCAACAGCTCTCCGCGGTTGGTGGAGAGCGGGGAATCGATGTCCCACCCCAGCCCGCGCAGCACGGTGGAGGTGGCCGGCTGCTGCGGGGTAGTCATCTTTTCGATGGACACCGAAGACAGCAAGCTGCCGTCGCGGTCGAGCAGGGCTTGCGCGAAGCGGGCCAGATCGTCGGCGGTCGAGAACAGCCCGGCATGCCCGGCAACGCCGCCCATGCGCCGCGCGGTGGGATCATCCACCACACCGCGCAGCATGACGCCGTGCTCGTCATGTGCCGTAGGCGCGATCCGCGGACGCCACTCGGCGGGAGGATTGAAGCGAGTGGTCTCCATCTTCAGCGGCCGGAAGATGTACTCTGTCGCGTACTTGTCCAGCGTCATGCCGGACACGCGCGCCACCAACTCGCCCAGCACGATGGAATTGACGTCGCTGTAGAGGAACCCCGAGCCCGGCGGGATGGCCGGTTGAGCGTCGTAAGCAAGCTGCAACGCGTGGGCATAGCCGCTCCAGGACGGCTTCAGCTCGAGATCGGCGGGCAGTCCCGAGAAGTGCGTCAGCAACTGGCGCACCGTGATCTCCTGTTTGCCATTGCGGGCGAACTCGGGGATGTAGCGCGCCACCGGATCGTTCAGGCGGACCTGCCCGCGCTCCACCAGGCGCATGACGCAGGTCGCGGTGAAGGGCTTGGTGAGCGATGCCAGGTCGAAGATGGTGTCCGGCGTCATCGGTTCCTGGTGTGGCTCGAGCGCACGCGAGCCAAAGGCCCGGCGATGAACGACCTTGCCCGCATGGCCTACCACCAGCACCGCGCCGGGGATCTCGTGGTCCGACACTGCCCGCTGGAGGACGATGTCAGCTTGAGAAAACGCCTCGGAAAAGTTGTCCTGGGCAGAAGCCGGAGCCGCAGACAGGGAGGCCCCCGAGAGCGCAACGAGGAGCAGTGGCAAGAAACAGGCAGCCCGAATCACTGCCGGCCAGTATGCACCAGAACCGTCGGCGCGGGAAGTTCTCCGATCAGCGTCGGGGGAGTTTGACCTGCCACTCCCACCTCGACGGGCATTGCGTCGGAGCCGGACAGGCTACGTCCCTCATGTGGTTTATAATCCCCCCTCGACGTCTGCGGATAACAAGCCTGGATAGGCACACTACGAGAGACTAAAGGCAGCTGAATGTTCTGGAAGCTCAGACAAGCCTTCCGCCAAAGCGTTTTGTTCTTTCCTTACAAGAAGATCTCTTCGGTGGGCGAATACCTGTGGTGGCGCTTGCGCGGGTCCCCGAGACCGAAGGTCCCGCACCTGATCAAGCAACGTACGCTGGAAGAATTCGCTCGCAATTACAACCTCCGCATCCTGGTGGAGACGGGCACCAACTTCGGCCAGATGATCAACGTCAATAAAGGCCGCTTCCGCGAGATCTACTCCATCGAGATCGACGAGTGGAAAGCCGCCCGTGCCAGGCGTGAGTTCGCGGACCGACCCCACATTCACACTTTCCAGGGCGACAGCGGTGCAGTCCTTCCCACCATTATCTCGGCCATCAAGGAACCCTGTCTCTTCTGGCTCGACGCCCACGACGGCGACCGCTCCGCTGCCATCAAGCAGGAACTCGACTGCATATACAAACACCCTGTAGAGAACCACGTTCTGCTGATCGACGATGCCCGTTGGTTCGATGGCCGTACTGACTACCCCACCATGGAGGAGTTGCGCGAAAAAGCGGCGTGCGAATATCCCGGCCGGGTGGTTGAGGTGAAGGATGACATCATTCGTATCTACCAGCCGAAGTCATAGCCTGAGGTCGCGGCGAAGGTGACGACGCTGAGCGGACTCCCCCGCGACTACTCGACCATGAATGTAGCCGTGGGCGCAATGCTCTGCTTGGAGATCTTGTCGTCCACCTTGATGGTCACCTGGTACTGGCCAGGCTCTACCTCGGCCAGCGGCAGGCTCTTGGTCAGAGTCAACTGGTCGCCCACATTGCCCATCTGCAGCGTCGACTCTACTGCGTGCACGATGGCCTTGTGGTTTGCGAGATTGGTGATCTCGTACTCCACGGTAGCCGACGGTTTGTGGGTCTGCTGGTCAATGCCCAGGTTATACACCTGCATCCAGAAGTTGACGCGCTGGTTGCGTTTGAAGCTGGCCGGCTTGCCGGCGTCAGGCACCCGTGGCCGCACCCTCGTGTTGCCGATGACGAAACTGCCGGTACCAACGTTCTTGGTGGGCACTTTTTCCATGTCGTCCGCGAGGATCAGAGACGAGACCGCCAGCCGGTCGTCACTGAACTCCGGCACCATGATGCCACGGCTCCAGCTTCCGACGCGGTCACCGTTCACATCCTTGAGCACAAGATCCAGCCGGTAGCGCCCCGGACGCAGCGGCAACGCCTTCCAATAGACAGAGGGTTTCTCCTGCTCCTTGGGAAGCAGTTCCGAGGGTGTCTGCACGGTCACCGTGTCCTCGAAAGTCTGGGCGATGCGGCCGGTGAGCGTGGTGAGCCGCCCAAAGATGTTGACCACACCCGTCTGTACGCCGTCTTTGGCGACGAAGGTGATGTCTTTGTTCTTGACCTGGACCGTGATCGGCACCAGCGTCGTATCCGACGTGACCTTGATGAAATCCGTGATCACATCGAAGGGCAGCAGGTTGTAGCTCAGCTTGTGTGAAACCACCTCCTCCAGGTCCTTGAACTTGACCGCAGGGGGTCGTTGGAGGGCGGCAAACTGCTGCAGGCGATCGAACGCTTTACTCCCACCCATTTGGTCAAAGGGGTTTGTGGGGTCACCAGCCCCCAGAGGCGCCATGCGAGCCGCCTTGTTGGCCAAACCCTCTTGCTCCAACATCGTCAGGCCGGCGCCGGGCACGTGCAGCAGCGCATCCTTCTCATTGGGATCCATCGTCATGTGGTATTCGCCGCACATGCACGGATCCACGAACTCGATCAGTATCTCCTGCCCGACACCCTCAAGATACCGATAACGCCATACCTCGAATGGAAATGTGGCGGTGGTACCGCCACCCTCCTGGGGAGTGCGCTGGTAGCCGCCGCCACTGGGATGGGACTCCATGCTGTCTGCCGGGCCATACATGATGTAAATGCGGCCGCGGTCGGTCCGCCACCCGGGGATACCGGAGGCAAAGTGTTCATTGGCGTAGGCGATGCGCCGGTAGTGTTCTTCCTTATACTCATTCTCCACTGTGTCGGGAGTGGGATCGCGGCGCAACCAGAACTGTTCGATGAACTGGTCACGCTCTTCGTCGTTCGACAACTGCTTGAAGGCAGTGCGCTCTTCGTCGGTGATGATCCAGCGGACGTCTTCGTCCAGCCACTTCCTGTATGTCTTGCCGATTTCTTTCTGGAGCGCCTTGGCGTTCTGTTTCTTCTGCTTTTCGGTGAGCGGGCGCTTCAGCGGGTCGGTTTCCTGCGGAGCGGCCTGAGACTGGGAACTCGCGCCAGCCTTGGTGTTACTGTCCTGGGCCACTATGGCCCCCGTCACCAGGAAACCGGTCAGAACGACACCGAGAACTCGTCGAATGAGCATGAATGCACGGCTCCTTG
>DASQGF010000049.1:0-17700 GCA_035632755.1 Terriglobales bacterium | reverse complement strand
CAGCGCCGGAACCTCGTTCCAGAGATACTGACAGATTCATGCCGGTTTTATCGTTTGTAGCCATGAGATACTGCCGTCCGTCTTTCTGCATGCCGTTCACCTTGGCGACAAACCCCGAAGAGTTGATTACTACACTCCACGTCTTGCCCGGAAACGCTACCTGCAACTTGTCCACGGGACTTTGAGCGTGTGCCACAATCTGGACGGCGATGGCATAGACGAACATTGACAACGCAATGCGTTTCATAGCGGGGAATTGTAAGCCCAGCCCCGTGAATTGCAGTGACTTCCGTCACAGCGAACGGGCGGAGAGCGGATAGTTGTTGAGAACAGGCCCTTCTCACCAGATGACACTTCTGTAGCTTATTTTTTGGCGCTCAGTTCGCCCGGGGCTGGGGTGGGATCGCCTTGCCGATCTGCGTTGGAGCCGGGCGGCCGACCTCGTCGCCGCGGAAGAAGCGTCCGTGCGCGGCGGCCATCTCCGGCATGGCCAGGAACGGCTGCTTGTAGTCGTTGCGCGCATTCCAGAACAGAAAGCCGATGCCGCTGTTCTCGCGCGCCACGCTCACCTGGGTAAGGATGTAACCGGTCGAATAGCTCTTGGTGCGCCAGGCGAAGGCTTGCAGCCACGGCCGCAGCACGACACCTGAGCCTTGCGTGATCTGGCCAAACTTCACCATGGATTCCGAGATGAAGTGTTCGGGAGCGTCGCCTGGATGGGCAATGCCATCCATGCCGAAGAAGTGCGAAGGGTAAATCATGGGCGAGAGCACGTCGCAGCGGCGGGCCATGGCCACGATGTCCTGTCCGGTATGCGACAGGTCGATCGGCCGCTGCCAGGCCATGACACCGAACACATCTAGCGAGAACAGGACGCCTTCCCGCTGCATCTCGGCATAGGCGCGGTCGAGGAAGTGCGCGATCACGTCGGCGCGCTTCCAGTCCGGATGCGCCGTCTGGAAGGCGAACTGGGCGTCAGCCTGGTCGCCCTCGGCAGGGAAGCGGACGTAGTCAAACTGCACTTCATCCACGCCGGAGCGAGCGGCGTAGCGCGCCAGCGCGATGTTGTAGTCCTCCACGTCGGCGCGGGAGGGATCGGTCCAGACCAGCTTGCCGTTCTCGCGCCAGGGCTGGCCGCTGTGGTGCGAGCGCACTGCCAGCTCAGGATGCTGTTTGACCAACTGCTCGTCGCGGAAGATGGCGATGCGTGCGATGGCGTGCATCCCCAGCCCGTGCAGGAAACGCGCGTACTTGGATAGGCTACCGATCGGCGGGTGACGGCGCACGGGTACGAGCGGATGTGAAAACGGTGTGGTTGCGAGTCCGCCCACCGACTCCGGGACTTCGGGCGCGCCGATGCTCAGCGAGCCGTCACTATCCTTGATATCGAACACCACGGCATTACCGCCCACCTGCCGCCAGCGCCGGATCAACTCGATCCCGCGCTCGCTGGTGGCCATCAGTCCCGTCAGATAGATAGCGCGGACCTCGAAGTCTTTGGGCACGGGGACAGGTCGCTCCACGATACGTTCCCGCAGGAACCCGGGGATGGTGACGGCCTGTCCTTTCTTGAGAAAGTTGCCCTGGATGCCGTTCTGCCGGCGGATGGCCAACTCGAGCTCTGACAACGTGATGAACGAGGTCACGGGTAGGTATGCGCGCGCGACCGCGGCCACGCTCTCTCCCGCCCTGGCGATATGCACGCCGGGCGCGGGTTCAGGCGTGAGCGCGGGGGGCGCCGCTGGTTGGAGCACGCGTCGGGACTCGAGCGAAACCGGGACCAGAGCAGCGGCCGGGCGCTGAACTGTGGCCGCAGGCCGTTCCGCGGGCCGCCGCGAAGCTTCGAACCTCAACGACGGCGTGGCCCAAAAAGAAATGCGCCAAGGAGGGAGAGAAGCAGGTTAGCGGCTACAATGCGGGGCCCGAGCTGCATGCGATTTCGCACTCCAAGACAGGAACAAACCGATCGTAGCACGAGGACGCATCTACTCTTGATGCCGCATTAGACGCGGCAGGTGACGTTAGGGATGCGTCGAAAATAACATCTCGTACCAAGGCTTTTTCCACAGTTGGCGGGCTCCAAACTGCATTCTCCGCATCTAACGAATTGGATGGATGTGGAGGGCCAGTCTTGGCAGTTCGAGTGGACTCCTCCTCCATCTCGCGGCCCGAAGCAAGCAAGAAAGGGGCCTGACATTTATGAAAACCGGCTTAAACACCGCGCTCGATCCCAGCCGCCGCAGCAGCGACGCGCAGGAATTTGAGACTGCGCTGCGGCGCAGGATCGTGGGACAGGACGCGGCCATCGAGAAAGTCACCGAGATCTACCAGATGTTCCTGGCGGGATTGAACGCGCCCGGCCGTCCCGTGGGGAACCTGCTTTTCCTGGGCCCGACCGGCTCGGGAAAGACGCGCGTGGTCGAGGCCATGGCGGAGGCCTTGTTCGGCGACGCGCGCGCCTGCATCAAGATCGACTGCGCGGAATTTCAGCACAGCCACGAGATCGCCAAGCTGATCGGCTCGCCGCCCGGCTACCTGGGCCACCGCGAAACCCATCCCTTGCTCACCCAGGAGGCGCTCAACCAGTGGCACACCGACAAGCTGCAGCTCACCCTGCTGCTGTTCGACGAGATCGAGAAAGCGTCGGACGCGCTGTGGCAGTTGCTGCTCGGCATTCTGGACAAAGCTACGCTGACCCTCGGTGACAACCGCCGCGTGGACCTCTCGCACTGCATCATCGTGATGACCTCGAACCTCGGTGCGGCCGAGATGAACGAGATGATCAACGGCGCTATGGGCTTCCACCAGCAATCCGCATTCATCGACGCGGGCATCGACGACAAGATCACGCGCACCGCCCAGGAAGCGGCGCGCCGCAAGTTCTCTCCCGAGTTCATGAACCGAATCGACAAGGTAGTGGTGTTCAAGATGCTGAAGCCGGAGCATCTGGAACAGATTCTGGAGATCGAACTGGGCATGGTGCAGCAGCGCATACTGCAGTCCGCGGGCAACAATCAGTTCGTGTTCAGTTGCACGGCGAAGGTGAAAAATTTCCTCATGGAAGTGGGCAGCGACGCCAAGTATGGTGCGCGCCACCTGAAGCGGGCCATCGAGCAGAACATCGTTTTTCCGCTAGCCAACCTGCTGGCTACCGCGCAGGTGAAGCTCGGCGACTTCGTGCGCATCGACATGAACGGTGACGACCGGCTGGTGTTCGTCAAAGAGGCCGAAGGAGCTATGGTGCCGGTCCTGCTGGAGAAGTACAGCCAGGAGACCGGAGCGGCGGCGGCCACGGCGCGCGCCGCGCGCGGTGCTGGTCGACGCGAGCACAGCGCAACACCACTCTTACATCAGAGATGAAGTGTGCCCCAAGTAAGAGGGGCCGCAGAGTCTGACTGACCGCAACCAGCTTTTCGACTTCTCGCTGCGGAAACTCACCTCAATCGGGTTTGGGGCGCACACCTTGGATCCAGGGTTAGTGACGACGGGTTAGTCACGACGGGTTGGCCGCAGAACCCCGGCAGGTACGCCAGGGTTCCCGATTGCAACGCCAGCCGGATATTCCTACGGTCCGGCGTACTCCACCTTGTAGACCTCCATCGTTTTGCCGTCTTTCATCATCGCCGCCATCATCTTGACCTTCTTGCCGGCATGCGACTTCACCATGTCCTGGTTGGCGATGTTGGAAACGCCGCCCTTGCTGTCGATGAAGACCACGTCGCCTCCGGTCGCGGTGCAGGCCTTGTCACAGGTGTTATTGCCTGCGTCCGGTTTGACACACTTGGAATTGCAAAGCCAGCCGGTCATGGCCTTGCCTTTGCCTTCGTCTTTCTTCGTGTCGTCCGCATAGCTCAGGATCGCCAGCCCCATAAAAGCTACCAGCAGCCAAGCCATTCGTTTCATGTTTTTCCTCCTCAGGAAGCTCACGAGAGCCCTGCGATGAGAGTCGCGGAGGCGGAAAAGGTTTCAGGTAGCGGAGATTAGATCGAAAACGAAGAAGTGGCCCTATGGGTGAGGACGGGAGATGCAGTGGGCTCGGTTTCCCCGGCCGGTGAAACCTTTCCGATGGGCAAACATTTCTGAAAACGACGCATCGGCCAGCTCACCTTACCTCCCGTTTCGTGTGGTTGGGTTCATAGCGGTATTGGATTCCGAACCCGCTGATTAGATTCACACCCGCCGCTCTTTTTCCACGGAACTGCTGTAACCAACGAACCGCATCGGCATCCCATCATCGAAATGCAGATCACCTCACAGCACGGGATGCCGGCGGCGGCGAAGCAGCAGGCGGCAGCGAGCCCACAGCCACTGCAGCAAATGCTTGCAGCGTTGCGTGCGCACTGGCCCGAGTACCTGATGGAAGCCGCCGAGCTGGGCATATTCATGGTATCGGCGTGCCTGTTCACGGTGGTGCTTGAGCATCCCGCTTCGGCGGTTCGGGGTGCGATCGCGAGCCCCATGCTGCGCCGGGTGCTGATCGGGTTGGCGATGGGGCTCAGTGCTATCGCCATCATTTATTCACCCTGGGGAAAACGGTCGGGCGCGCACTTTAACCCATCGGTCACACTGACCTTTCTACGGCTGGGAAAAGTTTCGCCGTGGGATGCGGCGTTTTACGTTGCGGCGCAATTCCTCGGCGGCATTGCTGGCGTGATGCTGGCCGCCAATCTGCTGGGCAGCGCCGTCGCCGATCACGCCGTGCGTTACGCTGCCACCGTGCCCGGTCCCCGGGGCACTCCCATTGCATTCATCGCCGAGCTCGGCATCTCGTTCGTGCTGATGACGGCCGTTCTCAACTCATCGAATTCGCCCCGCCTAGCGCGGTTCACCGGCGTGATTGCCGGGGCGCTGGTAGCAACGTTCATCACCTTAGAGGCGCCGCTTTCGGGGATGAGCATGAATCCTGCGCGCACCTTCGGGTCGGCGTTGCCAGGGCGCGTGTGGGACGCGCTGTGGATCTACTTCACGGCGCCGCCGCTCGGCATGCTGCTGGCCTCAGAACTGTACGTACGCACCCGCGGGCTCGGCGCCGTGGTCTGCGCCAAGCTCCATCACCAAAACAACAAACGCTGCATTTTCAACTGCGGTTATGCCGCGAAGGCAGCCCGTGGGCTGCCATCATGAGGTAAATGGCATGGTCTCCGCGAACCACTACGACGTGATTATCATCGGGACCGGGGCGGGCGGCGGCACTCTGGCCTACCGCCTGGCTCCGTCCGGCAAGCGCATCCTGTTGCTGGAGCGCGGAGACTACGTGCCCCGCGAGAAGGAGAACTGGAGCACCCGCGCCGTCAACCTGGAAGCCAGGTACAACACCAAGGAATCCTGGTACGACAAGGACAGCAAAGCGCTCCACCCGCATACCAATTATTACGTGGGCGGGAACACCAAGTTCTACGGCGCGGCGCTGTTCCGGCTGCGCAAGGAAGATTTCGGGGAGTTGCGCCATCATGGCGGGATCTCGCCGGCGTGGCCGATCTCCTACGACGAGCTGGAGCCTTATTATCTCGAGGCCGAGCGCCTCTACCAGGTGCACGGCGCGCGGGGCGAAGACCCGAACGAACCGCCGGCCAGCGGTCCGTATCCGTACCCAGCGGTCAGCCACGAGCCACGCATCCAGCAACTCAGCGATGACTTCCAGCAGGCCGGGCTAAAGCCCTTCCACGTGCCGATGGGAGTCATGCTGGACGAGCAGAACCCACGCAAGAGCCGCTGTATACGCTGCTCCACTTGCGACGGCCATCCTTGCCTGGTGTACGCCAAGTCCGACGCTCAGGTGATCTGCGTCGATCCAGCACTCGAGTATCCCAATGTGGAGCTGTTGACCGGCGCCCACGTGTCACGGCTGGAGACGAGCGCCTCCGGGCGTGAGATCACCAAGGTGATCGTCGAGCACGATGGCAAGACCGAAGAATTCTCCGCCGACATCGTAGTGTCTTCGTGCGGAGCAATCAATTCGGCGGCGCTTCTCCTGCGCTCGGCCAACGACCAACACCCGCGCGGGCTGGCCAACGGCTCCGACGTGGTCGGGCGGCACTATATGGGCCACGTTAATTCGGTGCTGATGGCCATCTCCAAGTGCCCCAACCCCACCGTCTTCCAGAAGACGCTGGCGGTGAACGATTTCTACTTCGGCTCGAAAGACTGGGAATACCCCATGGGCCACATCTCCTTCGTCGGCAAACTCGACGCCGACACGCTGCGCGCGGGAGCGCCGGCGATCGCTCCGGGATGGACGCTGGAGCTGATGGCGACGCACTCGCTGGATTTCTGGCTCACCTCCGAAGACCTGCCCGACCCGAACAATCGGGTCACCCTGAATCGCGACGGGGCGATCGTGCTTAGCTACACGCCGAACAATCTCGAAGGACATGATCGGCTGCAGGCGAAGCTCAAGCAGGCGATGAAGCAGCAGAATTGCAGCATCCACGGACACGAGTGCCACCAGGGCCTGTTCGCGCGCAGCCTTTATTTGGGACAGAAGATCCCGCTGGCGGGTGTGGCCCACCAGAACGGCACTATCCGCTTCGGACGCGACCCCAAGACCTCGGCGCTCGATCCCAACTGCAAGGCGCACGAGGTGGACAACCTGTACGTGGTGGATGCCAGCTTCTTCCCGTCGTCGGGCGCGGTGAACCCGGCGCTGACCATCATGGCCAACGCGCTGCGCGTAGGCGACCACCTGTTCGAGCGGCTGGCGGCGCGAACCGTTGAAGTGAAGGTCGGGTCGAAGGTCACCGCATGAAGCGTTTCATCCAAACACGTGCTGCCGGCCTGCTCATCGCGCTGGTTGTTCTATCCGGCGTGGTCCGGGCCCAGCAGCTCCAGGCCACCCGCGTGGAGAACGCCGGCTTCACTGTCTCTGAAATGGAGCGCTCCGTCGACTTCTATTCGCGCGTGCTGCACTTTCAAAAGGTCGGCGATCGACGCACCCGTAACGCCGACGGACGCGTGGTGCAAATGCAGCTCGGCGAGGAGCAGATCGAGCTGGCGCAATATGACGCCAAAGGCCGGCCCTTTCCCCCGGATTCGCACAGCAACGACCATTGGTTCCAACATGTGGCGATCGTCGTCAGCGACATGCCGAAGGCTTACGCGGTGCTGCGTCAGAACCGCGTGCGCCACGCGTCGAGCGCACCGCAACGGCTGCCGGACTGGAACCAGAACGCCGCCGGCATCGAGGCTTTTTACTTCCGCGACCCCGACGGTCACTATCTGGAGCTGATTCATTTCCCTGCGGGGAAAGGTGACCCCAAGTGGCAGCGGCCGTCAGAAGAGCTGTTCCTCGGAATCGATCACACGGCCATCGTGGTCGCCGACACCGACCAGAGCCTGCGCTTCTATCGTGACCTGCTCGGCATGCACATTGCCGGAGAGAGCGAAAACTACGGCGTCGAGCAGGAGCACCTGAACGGCGTCTTCGCCGCCCACCTGCGGATCACTTCGCTGCGGGCCGAGCGCGGGCCGGGGATCGAGTTGCTGGAATACCTCGCGCCCACCGACGGGCGTGAGACTCCCAGCGATGTGCACGCCAATGACATCGCCCACTGGGAGACACGGGTCGAATTCAACGACACCACCGCCAGGCAAGCGTGGGACGAATTACGAGCGGCCAACATTACGCTGGCCTCGTCCCGGCCAAGACAGGGACAGGAGCCCGGCGGGCAGTTCCTGGCCCAGGACCCCGACCGGCACGCAATCATCTTCCACTGTGCGAAACCGAATACCATCTCGCGCATCACATCCGCAGTGGAGGGGGAACGGCAATGACCGCAGAGCAGCAACGCCTGGATGAATCCGGCGACCGCACCAAGCACTGGAAGCGCTGGGGACCTTACCTGAGCGAGCGCGCCTGGGGCACGGTCCGCGAGGACTACAGTCCGTACGGGAACGCCTGGGAGTACTTCCCGCACGACCACGCACGATCGCGGGCATACCGCTGGAATGAAGATGGCATCGCCGGCATCTGCGACCGTCACCAGTACACCTGCTTCGCCCTGGCGCTGTGGAACGGTCGCGACCCGATTCTGAAAGAGCGCATCTTCGGGCTGACGGGCAACGAGGGTAACCACGGCGAGGACGTCAAGGAATACTACTTCTACCTCGACAGCACGCCGACCCACTCCTACATGAAGTTTCTGTACAAGTATCCGCAGCACGAGTTCCCCTACTCGGACCTAATTAATGAGAACCGCCGCCGCGGCAAGCAGGACCTGGAATATGAGCTGCTCGATACCGGCATCTTCGAGCAGGACCGCTATTTCGACGTGTTTGTGGAGTACGCAAAGGCCGACGTCGAGGACATCCTTATTCGCATCACGCTGGCCAACCGCGGGCCGGAGCCGGCGCGCGTGCGGCTACTGCCCACGGTCTGGTTCCGCAACACCTGGTCCTGGGGCCACGAAGAACCGCGGCCGATGCTGAAGGGCGAGGCGGGATTGAGTGATCCCGCCATCGAGCTACTCGACCCAGCATACGGACAACGGTGGCTCTACTGTGAGGGGTCGCCCCAACTGCTGTTCACCGAGAACGAGACCAATTTCCGCTGGCTGTTCGGGACGGACAATCCCTCTCCCTACGTCAAGGACGGAATCAACGACTATGTGGTCCACGGCCGGCGTGACGCGGTCAATCCAGCGCTGGTGGGGACGAAGGCCGCCGCCGACTACGACCTTCTGCTGGCGCCGGGCGAAAGCCGCACGATCCGCCTACGGCTGACGGACAAGCAGCCAGCCACGTCGCACCTGGCCTTCGGTCCCGAGTTCGACCGCAGCTTCGAGAAGCGCAAGCACGAAGCCGATGAGTTCTACGCTGAAGTCATCCCGCAGGATCTGACGCCAGACGCGAAGAACGTCATGCGGCAGGCCTTCGCCGGCATGCTCTGGTCCAAGCAGTTCTACCACTACGTCGTGGAGAAGTGGCTGGATGGCGATCCCGCATTTCCCCCGCCGCCTCCAGAAAGGAAGTACGGACGCAACCACCAGTGGACGCACCTCTACAACGCTGACGTGATCTCCATGCCAGACAAGTGGGAGTACCCCTGGTACGCAGCGTGGGACCTGGCGTTCCACTGTGTGCCGCTGGCGCTGGTGGACTGCGACTTTGCCAAAGAGCAGCTCACGCTCTTACTGCGCGAGTGGTACATGCACCCCAACGGACAACTTCCCGCTTACGAGTGGGCGTTCGGAGACGTCAATCCGCCGGTGCACGCCTGGGCGGCGTGGCGCGTTTACAAGATCGAGAAGAAGCGCCGCGGCAAGGGCGACCGCGCCTTCCTCGAACGCGTCTTCCACAAGCTGCTCTTGAACTTTACCTGGTGGGTGAACCGCAAGGACGCCGAGGGGATGAACATCTTCCAGGGCGGGTTCCTGGGTCTGGACAACATCGGAGTGTTCGACCGCAGCGCCATGCTGCCCACCGGCGGCCATCTCGAGCAATCGGATGGCACCAGTTGGATGGCGATGTACACGCTGAACCTGCTGGCCATCGCGCTGGAGCTGGCGCGGGAAAATCCCGCCTACGAGGACGTGGCCAGCAAGTTCTGGGAGCACTTCATCTACATCGCCCACGCCATGAACAACCTCGGCCACGACGGCATGGGATTGTGGAACGAAGAAGACGGTTTCTACTATGACGGCCTGCACCTGCCCGATGGCACCAATATCCCGATGAAGGTGCGCTCCATGGTGGGACTGATCCCGCTGTTCGCGATCGAGACCCTGGAACCGGAGCTGCTCAACCGCATGCCCGCATTCCGGCGCCGCCTGGAGTGGTTCATCGACAACCGTCCTGACCTGACAAAGAACGTGGCCTGCATGCGAACCGCGGGAAGAGGCGAGCGGCGGCTGCTCTCGATCGTGGATGAGAAAAAGTTGCGGCGCATCCTGCAACTGATGCTGGACGAAACGGAGTTTCTCTCCCCGCACGGGATTCGGGCCGTCTCCCGCTACCACCGCGAGCATCCGTACGTTCTCAACGTGAACGGCGGCGAGCACCGCGTTGACTATGACCCGGCGGAATCCCGCACCGGGTTGTTCGGAGGCAATTCCAACTGGCGCGGGCCGGTGTGGTTCCCGTTGAACTATCTGCTCATCGAGTCTCTGCAGAAGTTCCATCACTACCTTGGGGAAAAGTTCAAGGTGGAGTGTCCCACCGGTTCCGGGCAGTACTTGACGCTATGGGAAGTAGCGCAGGAACTCTCTCGCCGCTTGAACAGCACTTTCCTGCGCGATCAGCAGGGACGCCGGCCGGTGTATGGCGAGTGGGAGAAGTTCCAGACCGACCCGCACTGGCGCGACCTGATCCTGTTCTTCGAGTACTTCCACGGCGATACCGGCCGGGGCGTGGGCGCCAATCACCAGACCGGCTGGACCGGGCTTGTCGCCAAGATGCTGCAACAGAGCGGCGAACGTAAAGGCGTGACCGTCGGTGCGGCCCAGGCCGCCACCCGATAAAGGAGCAAGAGATGAAGGCGATCGCAGTATTTCCTGGCAAGCCCGGCAGCGTGCATCTGGCCGATCTGCCGAAACCATCGGTCAATGATGTGCCCAACGGCCGCTGCGTGCTGGTGAAAGTGCTGCGCGTCGGTGTGGATGGCACCGATAAAGAGATCAATGCCGCCGAATACGGAGCCGCGCCTCCGGGATACGATTTTCTGGTGATCGGCCACGAGGGCTTCGGGCAAGTGGTCGAGGTGGGGCCGAACGTGACTGAACTGAAGCCGGGCGATTACGTGGTGGCGACGGTACGCCGTCCAGGGTCGAGCATCTACGACCAGATCGGCACCTACGACATGACCACCGACGACACCTACTACGAGCGCGGCATCAACCTGCGCCACGGTTTCCTCACCGAGTACTACGTGGATGACGCCGAGTACATCGTGAAAGTGCCGCAGGGGCTGCGGAACGTCGGCGTGCTCCTGGAGCCGTTCACGGTGGTGGAGAAGGGGATCACGCAGGCGTACGAGATCCAGCGGCGGCTGCGGGTATGGCATCCCAAGCGCGCCGCCGTGATGGGCGCGGGCACCATCGGCCTGCTGGCCACGCTGATGCTGCGGCTGCGCGGCATCGACGTGACCACCTTCGCCCTCGCCCCGAAACCCAATCCGAATGCGGAACTGGTGGAGGCATTGGGTGCGCGTTACCTCACAACCAAGGAGACCCCGATCAAGACCGGGGCGCAGAAGCTCGGACCCTTTGACTTGGTCTTCGAAGCCACGGGCGCCTCCTCGGTCGTGTTCGAGAGTATGCAGGCGCTGGGTAAGAACGGCGTCCTGGTGCTTTCCAGCGTCACCGGCGGCGACCGCATGATCGAAGTGCCGGCCGACCGCATCAACCTCGATTTCGTCCTCGGCAACAAGGTCATGGTGGGCACGGTGAATGCCAACCGGGAGTATTTCGAGTCCGGTGTCCGCGACATGTCGCAGGCGGAAGCCGAGTATCCGGGTTGGCTGGGCCGCCTGCTCACGCATCCGGTAGCAGGTCTAGAAAACTTCCAGGAGTTGTTCGAGAAGCTCTCGGGCGCGAAGGGCGCAATCAAGGTGTACTGCGAAGTTGCAGCAATGGAGAAGGAGCAGTCATGGAACGTCGCACGCGCGTCGTGATCCTGGGCGGGGGGTTCGGCGGCCTGTACGTGGCGCTGGAACTCGAGAAGACCCTGGCCCGCGATCCGGACGCGGAGATCACGCTCATCAACCGGGAGAACTTCTTCCTGTTTACGCCCATGCTGCACGAGGTGGCGGCCAGCGACCTGGACCTCACCAATATCGTCAATCCGGTGCGCAAGCTGCTGCGGCGGGTGAATTTCTTCGCCGGAGATGTGGAGCGGATCAACCTGGAGTGCAAGACTGTCCAGGTGTCGCACGGATTCGACCACCACCATCACGAATTGCCCTATGACCACCTGGTGATCGCACTCGGCTCCATCACCAACTTCTACAACCTGCCGGGATTGGAAGAGCGCGCGCTGACCATGAAGTCGCTGGGAGACGCGATTCATCTGCGCAACCGGCTCATCGCGCACCTGGAAGAGGCGGACACGGAGTGCTGTGCAGCCGTCCGCGAACCGCTGATGACCTTCGTGGTGGCTGGCGGCGGTTTTGCGGGAGTTGAGACCATCGCCGGCATCAACGATTTCGTCCACCACGCTCTGCGCTTCTATCCAAACCTGAAGGAGTCGGATCTCCACATGGTGCTGGTGCACCCCGGTCCGGTGATCCTGCCGGAACTGGGCGAGAAGCTGGGCGCCTATGCCCAAAAGAAACTCGCCGAGCGCGGTGTGGACATCCGCGTGAACACCAAGGTGACCGGGGTCACTGAAGACGGAGTCGAGCTCAGCGATGGCAGCTTTCTGTGCTCGAAGACCCTCATCTGGACCGCAGGCACCTCGCCCAATCCGCTGCTGGCAGCACTCCCATGCCCCAAGGACCGCGGCCGCGTGCTGGTGGACGAGACCCTGGAGGTTAAGGGCTGGCCGGGCGTGTGGGCGCTGGGAGATTGCGCGCTCGTGCCCGACATCCGCACCGGCAAGGTCTGCCCGCCGACTGCGCAGCACGCGCTGCGCGAGGGCCGCGTGCTTGCCCAGAACATCACTGCGTCCGTGCGTGGTGGCAGCAAGAAGAAGTTTTCGTTTGCCACCATCGGACAACTGGCGGCTATCGGCCGCAGGACGGGTGTCGCTAATATCCTCGGCTTCAACTTCTCCGGATTCATCGCCTGGTGGCTGTGGCGGACCATCTACCTAAGCAAACTGCCACGATTCGAGAAGAAGCTGCGCGTCGCCCTGGACTGGACGCTCGACCTCGTGTTCTCGAAGGACTTCGTGCAATACCTCACCTTCCGCGCTCCCAGCGTGTCCGAGGAAGAAGGTGCTGAGCCGGTGCGGACCGCAGAGACCGCCGTCGCGAGAGGTGCACGATGATCAGCTTTGGCCCGGATACCTGTCGAGACCTGGGCGCAGCCCTCGATCGCGAGTGGCTGGAGACCAATGGGCTCGGAGGGTTCGCTTCCTCCACCATCGCGGGGCTCAACACGCGGCGTTACCACGGCCTGCTGGTCGCCGCAACCAAGCCGCCGGTCGGCAGGCTAGTTTTGCTGTCGAAGCTTGAGGAGACCCTGGTCATCAACGGCAAGAGCTACGATTTCTCGGCTAACCAGTATCCCGGCGTAATCCATCCGCAGGGCTACCAGTATCAGACGCGGTTCCGTCTCGACCCGTTTCCCGTGTTCACCTACCAAGTGGAGGGCGTGGAGATCGAAAAATCCGTATTCATGGTGCATGGCGAGAACACCACCGTCGTGCAGTACCAACTGAAGACACCGCGCGATTCGGTACGGCTGGACGTGCGGCCGTTGATCGCCTTCCGCGATTATCACAACACAACGCACGAGAACGGAGGGCTGGACGCGACCGTCTCATCCGAGCCGGGCCTGGCCAGCGTCGCGCCGTACCACGGGCTGCCGCGGCTCTATCTGGCGCACGACGCCGACGCCGTCGAGACGACTGGCCAGTGGTACCGCAATTTCGAGTATCGCGTCGAGCAGGAGCGCGGGTTGGATTATCGCGAAGACCTGTTCAATCCGCTGGCGCTGCGGTTCGAACTCAGGCCAGGCACGCCGGCCGCAATCATCGCTTCGAGCGAACGCCGTGACATCCGCGAGGCGCCCCGGCTGCGCAAGAAGGAGATAACGCGCCGCACCGCCATAGCCGATTCCGCCCCGGTGAAGGATGAACTGGTGCGCTCGCTGGTCACCGCCGCCGACCAGTTCATCGTGGCTCGCGGAGAACAGAAGACCGTCATCGCCGGTTATCACTGGTTCAGCGACTGGGGCCGCGACACCATGATCGCCCTCCCCGGGCTCACGCTGGTGACGGGCCGCTTCGAGGTCGCGCGCAGCATCCTGCTGGAATTCTCCAAACACGTGGACCAGGGCATGCTGCCCAACCGCTTCCCTGACGCCGGCGAGCAGCCGGAATACAACACGGTGGACGGCACGCTGTGGTTCTTCGAAGCTATCCGCCCCTATGTTGACTACACCGGCGACTACGACTTCGTACGCAAGCATTTGTACGACGTGCTCACCGACATCATCGCCTGGCATGTCCGCGGGACACGTTACGGAATTCGCGTGGACGACAGCGGGCTGCTGGCGTCAGGTGCGCCCGGAGTCCAGCTCACGTGGATGGACGCCAAGGTCGGCGACTGGGTGGTTACCCCGCGCTACGGCAAGCCGGTCGAGATCCAGGCGCTGTGGTACAACGCTCTGCGAACTATGGAGGACTTTGCCGCCCGCTTCGGCGACTCCGCCGGCCAGAAGCGCTTCGCCAAGATGGCGACGGTGGCGCGCTGGAGCTTTAATCGCCTCTTCTGGAACGAGCATGCCGGATGTCTTTACGACGTGGTGAACGGCGGGCCTCCGGATGCCTCGATCCGGCCGAACCAGGTGCTGGCGGTCAGCCTGCATCACGGGATGCTTGCTCCGGAGCGCGCCCGCGCCGTGGTCGACGTGGTAGCACGCGAACTCCTGACACCCTACGGGCTGCGCACGCTTGCTCCCAGCGATCCGCGCTACGTCGGCCACTACGCTGGCGACCAGCATGCCCGCGATTCCGCCTACCACCAGGGCACAGTGTGGCCGTGGCTTCTGGGACCATTCCTCTCCGCCCACGTCAAGGTGAATGGCGGGACAGAGGAAGCCCGCATGCAGGCCGCGAAGTGGCTGGAGCCCTTCCGTAAGCATCTGCGCGAAGCCGGCCTGGGACAGGTGTCGGAGATCCTGGACGGCGACCTGCCGCACCGTCCGCGGGGCTGCATCGCGCAAGCATGGAGTGTGGCCGAGCTGCTGCGGGCTGCGGCGGAAGACGTGTTTCTTATCAAGCTGAGGGGTGACACAGCTGCTCCCGAGCAAGCGGTGAGAGGGATAGCGTCTTCCGCTTAGGGTACCCGCGGGCAATGCTTGCCCTCTCTTCAACGCTGCCTTCGGCAGGCATGTATTGGCCAGGAAATAGGCGTTCCGCAGCCCGGTTTTGATACGATAGCGAGCATATCGTAAGTACAGGGAGGACTGGGAGTGGGGGCTCCGGTACCCGAGAACGAACAGGCACGTCTGAACGCCCTGCGCCGGTACGGCATTCTGGACACACGGCCGGAAGCGGCATTCGACCGCGTGGCCGAACTGGCTGCCAGCATCTGCGCCGCGCCCATCGCGCTGGTGAGCCTGATCGATTCCGAGCGCCAGTGGCTCAAGGCGAAGGTCGGTCTTACCCTGAGCGATACCCCGCGAGACGTTGCCTTCTGTGCCCATGCCATCGTTGAGCGAGATCTGTTGGTGGTTCCCGATGCCTCTGCCGACGAGCGTTTTGCCGCGAATCCCCTGGTCACCGCGCCTCCGAAGATACGCTTTTATGCCGGCGCTCCCCTGATCACACCAGATGGCTTCGCTGTGGGGACGCTGTGCGTCCTCGATCATGTTCCGCGTCAGTTGAGCGACCAGCAGCAGCAAGCGCTGCGGGTGTTGAGCTCTCAAGTGGTGGCGCAGCTTGAGCTGCGCAAGACCAAGGACGACCTTAGAAGGGCACACACCGACGCGACTTTGGCCGGCGAAGCCCTGCGCGCCAGCGAAGAACTCAAGAGCCGCCTGGTCGCCTGTAGCCGTGACTGCATCAAGGTGCTCGACCTCGAGGGCCGTCTGCTGTTCATGAACGAAGGCGGCATGGAAGTGCTGGAGATCTGCGACGTCACGCCCTTCCTGAACAGTTCCTGGCTTGAGTTTTGGGCAGGCACGGACCACGCATCGGCGCAAATCGCCGTCGAGGCAGCCAGGAACGGCCAGATCGGCCGCTTCACCGGATACTTTGAAACCGTCGCAACCAAGCAGCCTCGTTGGTGGGATGTCGTGGTGAGTCCGATCCGCGATGCCGAAGGCAAACCGGAGAAGCTGCTGGCAGTCTCACGCGATGTCACCGCGCAGAAGCAGAGCGAAGGGGCTTTGCAGGATGCCCATCAGTTCAACCAGGAGATCATCGAGTGCGCCGCTGAAGGCATCATCGTCTATGACCCCGAACTCCGCTATCGCGTCTGGAACGCCTTCATGGAGCAGTTGACTGGCCGCCCCGCTGAAGAGGTGATGGGCAAGTCTGCCATCGAACTATTCCCCTATTTGCGCGAGAACGGGATGGAGGCGGCCATCCGACAGGCCCTGCAGGGAGAGGTAGTGCAGATCCCGGACGTGCTGATCCGCATGCCCAGAACCGGCCGCGACGTTTGGGAATCGTGTACCTATGCCCCGCACCGGGATGCGCAGGGCAACATCGTGGGCGTGATCGCGATGGTGCGCGACGTGACCGAAAGGCACCTCGCCGAGGAGACTTTCCGCCTGATCGTAGTGGGCACGGCCGCGGACACGGGCAGCGATTTCTTCCAGAGTCTGGTGCGGCACATGGCGGCGGCCCTGCGCGTGCGCTATGCCTTTGTCACCGCTTGCGACGACCAGAAGCACGCCCGCTCTTTGGCTTACTGGAAAGGTGACGGGTTCGGCGAGAACTTCGAGTTCGACATCGCCGATACTCCTTGCGAGAAGGTGCTTCACGGCGAGGTCTGCCATTACCGGGAAGGGCTGCAGGGGCTCTTCCCTCGCGACACCGCCCTGGTCGATATGCGGGCGGAGAGCTATCTCGGCGTTCCCATGCTGGACCGGGCGAGCCGGGTGATCGGCCATATCGCGTTGCTGGACGACAAACCCATGGAGGCCAACTCGCGCTCCACCGACCTGCTGAGGATCTTCGCTTCCCGCGCGGTGGCCGAATTGAAACGTCAGAAGGCCGAAGACGAGCTGCAGGCCGCGCTCGAACAGGTGCGGATGCTGCAGAAAAAACTGGAAGCCGAGAACGTCTACTTGCAGGAAGAGATCCGCCACGAGCACAATTTCGACGAGATTGTCGGCAACAGTCCGGCGCTGGTGGAGGTGCTGCGCAAGGTCGAGACGGTGGCGCCCACCGATTCTACCGTGCTGATCCTGGGCGAGACCGGTTGCGGCAAGGAATTGATCGCCCGCGCCATCCACAGCCGCAGCGCGCGCAAGCACCGTCCGCTGGTGAAGCTCAACTGCGGCGCCATCCCTACCGGGCTGGTGGAGAGCGAACTCTTTGGCCACATGAAGGGCGCCTTCACCGGGGCGCTGGAGCGGCGTGTCGGCCGATTCGAACTGGCGGATGGCGGCACGCTCTTTCTCGACGAGGTCAGCGAACTTCCGCTGGACACGCAGGTCAAGCTGCTGCGCGTGCTGCAGGAACATGAGTTCGAACCGCTGGGCTCCAGCCGCACCATCCGAGTGAATGTGCGCATCATCGCTGCCAGCAACCGCGACCTGGAGAAGGCGGTGCAAGAGGGACGGTTCCGCGCTGACCTCTACTATCGCCTGAACGTCCTGCCGATGACGTTGCCGCCGCTCAGGCAGCGGCGCACCGACATTCCGATCCTGACTTCATTTTTCGTGGACCGCTTCGCACGCCAGTTCGGCAAGCGCATCACCGGCATTTCCCAGGATTCGGTCGAGCTGCTGTCGCGGTACGACTGGCCGGGGAACATTCGCGAGTTGCAGAACGTCGTCGAGCGCGCGGTGGTGCTGTCGCCGGTGCCGGTGTTGAGATTGGGATTGGACCTGCTGCCAGTGACCAGCCCATCGCCCGTGGAAGACGTCG
>DASQGF010000048.1:0-11674 GCA_035632755.1 Terriglobales bacterium | reverse complement strand
AATAGTGATAACCGCCATAGTTGTGCCCGCCAGAAAATTCAACCCCTTTCGTTTGGAGGGGCGTGGCGTTGAAGTTGAAGGCATTGCTGACATTCTGCTGCGGGAACAGTAAATTCATGGCGCCAAAGTTGGCTTGTGTGTAGATGTCGTAAGGGCTGATGTTGTAGCTGCGCGCCTGAGTGAACGGGAGGTCGAGCTCGAACTGGCCCACTCGGAAGGTGAGCGCGTCCTTGGGCAGGTGCAAGAAGCGCCCGATGTTGACGAACCTCAGGTAGCCGTCGCCCAGTCCGCCGTTGCCGTTGGCGCCGGCGACACTGATGTCGTCATCCACCCAGAAAGCAATGTCACTGCCGAAATTGCCCGCCGTGAAAATGCTGAAGAAGCCGGTCTCGAAGTCGGTGCGGGGAACAAACGGCGTCCCCGGCGGGGTGACCCCGCCCGTGCCTGGTGGAGGATTGAAGTTGCCGCGGTTCTTACCGACCACGGTGAAGAAGTTGTTCATGCGCAGCCCGACGGGCAACTGACCGGGGATCGAGCCCGGCCAGATGGTTTTGGGCCAGAGTTCTTTGTTCGCGGGCGCTCCCAGCAGCACCGGCGGGACCTTCAACATCGACTCGTCATCGGTGGGGAACTTGAATCCCGCGTCCTTGAAAGCCTTGCCAAAATCGTTGAGCTTGGGAAAGTCGATGTGGCAGGTGCTGCAAGAGGTGTTGTACTGGCGTGAGAATGCCGGAATCGCTTGGACGCTCGGCGGGGTCGCCAGCAGAACGATGACTATGGCCACCACGGCCATGACGCCCAATAAGACTGTCCACTGCTTAGACATTTCGCACTCCTCGCATGAAGTTGGGCCCGGCTTTCGGCGGCCGGATCAGGAGACCGTTTGGCTTGCCATCCGCGCAAAACGGCTCGACCCGGGAATCGCGGCGATCGGTTGGCGCCGCTGTGCAGTTCGCTCGCGACCAGTTTCTGTCACGGAAGAAACGGGCAAGTCAGCAGTAGGAAACAGAGTGTATCCCAGAAGCGCCATGGCCGGGAAGCACACTATCACCCTCATCATATCTGGGTCGTTGGCATCCGGGAGCCACCCTCACGCGCCGCCGCAACCAGTTTGGGTGCGGCAGATGGTGAAGCATTCTGGAGGAGCGGGGCCGAGGGCACAGTGTCCGTAGTCACATGTCTGCGTGACCAACATCACATTAGGAATACGTACCAGCGTCTGCGCTTACCGGCCGGATGCCCAAACCCGCCGTGCCAGCCACCAAAGCCGCCAGCCTGGAGTTCGCCGCCTCGGAATCCGAAGTTTCTCGGCGGCCTGCGCCAGCAGTTCCTCAGCCCAGTTACGCGGTTCCGGAGGTGCGGCCACGAAGTCCTTCAGTGCCAGAGTTCAAAGCTCGGAGGAGTCTGCTTTTCCTCAGCGTCTCGTGCTAGGCTGATCTGGCATGCCCGGAACCATCTATTACTTGCGAATCGACTCCCCCGTCGGCCCCCTGCTGCTGGTGGTCTCCGAGCGCGGCCTGGTTGCGCTGGAGTTCGGCCGCGGGAACATCGGCGAAAGTTGGGTGGAGGCCGCGGAGAGGACTGCGCCTTACGCTCGCCAGCTCGAGGAATACTTCGCCGGCAAGCGGCGGGCGTTCGATGTCCCACTCGACCTGCGAGGCACCGCTTTCCAGAAGCGCTGCTGGCAGGAGCTGTTGAAGATCCCGTACGGCGAAACGCGCTCCTACGCCGATATCGCCCGCGCCATCGGCAATCCGTTGGCAGTCAGGGCCGTGGGATTGGCCAATGGGCAAAATCCCATCGCCATCGTCGTGCCGTGCCATCGGGTGATCGGTTCCGACGGTTCGCTCACCGGTTACGGCGGCGGCCTGGAGGTCAAGCGACGACTGCTGGAGTTGGAAGGGGCGCTCAGCTTGTCACTGATCTCCTGAGCGGTTGATTCGCTTTTTGTTCGCTGAGTAGGTTATACTCTCACGGTCCGGACAAACGGGGTGTAGGCTAGCGCGTCGATTTCAGGTTCTGAGGGGGGCATTATGGCTGACGAGAAGGCACGTGCGATCGAGCTGGCGGTGTCACAGATCGAGAAGCAGTTCGGCAAGGGCTCCATCATGCGGTTGGGGACGAAGGAGGCCATCGTTCCCATCTCGGTGATCCCCACCGGGGCGCTGTCGTTCGACGCGGCGCTGGGCGTGGGGGGCTTCCCGCGCGGGCGCGTGGTGGAGGTGTTCGGGCCGGAATCCTCCGGCAAGACCACCATCACGCTGCAGGTGATCGCGGAAGCGCAGAAGGCCGGCGGGATGGCGGCGTTTGTGGACGCCGAGCACGCGCTCGATCCCGCCTACGCCAAGAGGCTGGGCGTGGACGTGGACAACCTGCTGGTTTCGCAGCCGGACTACGGCGAGCAGGCGCTGGAGATCGCCGAAGCCCTTGTGCGCTCGGGCGCCATCGACGTGCTGGTGGTGGACTCGGTGGCGGCGCTGGTCCCCAAGGCTGAGCTCGACGGCGAGATGGGCGACAGCCACGTCGGCCTGCAGGCCCGCCTGATGTCGCAGGCGCTGCGCAAGCTCACCGGCATCGTGTCCAAGTCGCGCACGTGCCTGATTTTCATCAACCAGATCCGGGAAAAGATCGGGGTGATGTTCGGCAATCCTGAGACCACCACCGGCGGCCGGGCGCTGAAGTTCTACTCCACCGTGCGCATCGACATCCGCCGCATCGCCGCCATCAAGGACGGCGAAAGCGTCGTCGGCAACCGCACCCGCGTCAAGATCGTGAAGAACAAAGTCGCGGCGCCTTTCCGCGAGGCTGAGTTCGACCTCATGTACGGCGAGGGCATCAGCCGCGAAGGCGACCTGATCGACCTGGCGGCCACGCACGAGATCGTCGAGAAATCCGGATCGTGGTTCAGCTACAAGGGCGAACGCATCGGCCAAGGGCGGGAGAACGCCCGCCAGTTCCTCAAGGACAACCGCGACATCGCCCGCAAGATCGAGGATGAGGTGCGCAAGAAGCTGGGCATGCCCACTGCGGGCGAAAAGACGCCCGTCCCGATGCCGGCTCCAACCCCGACTGACGGCCACGCCGCCCGAGTGCCGGTAGGGGCGGGAAGACGGTAGGGTGGCCTGGTGGAAGCCCGCGCCTTTCAGGCGTGGGGGAAAGGGCCTAGTGCGGAACCGGCTTAAAGCCGCCTGTCTTAAGTTTGTCCCTGATCCCACGCCTGAAGGCGTGGGCTTCCACCCGCCCCGCACGGCTTCTGATTGCCACTTGCGCGCGCACGGCTTAGAATCGCTCTGCCACTGACTTCCCGCTGCTCCCGAGGGGCTTTGAAAGGCGTCATTGCCATCTATCCCGGTTCGTTCGATCCGCCCACCAACGGGCACCTCGACCTGATCGAACGGGGCAGCAAGATCTTCGATAAGCTCATCGTGTCGGTGGTGCGCAATCCCGAGAAGGAGTTGCCTCTGTTCACCGTGGAAGAGCGCAAGGAAATGCTGGCGGCCCTGACCCGGCCGTGGAAGAACGTGGTCATCGATTCCTTCGAAGGTCTGCTGGTGGACTACACCCGGCGGCTGGGGGCGCACGCTCTGCTGCGCGGCATTCGCGCCATCAGCGACTACGAATACGAGCTGCAGATGGCCCTCATGAACCGCAAGCTCGAGCCGCAGCTCGAAACCGTTTTTATGTTGCCCGCAGAAAAATACTCTTACCTCAGCTCGCGGCTCATCAAAGATGTGTTCCAGCTTGGCGGTTCCGTGCGCGGGCTGGTTCCGCCTCTGGTCGAACAAAAACTGCGCCACAAGGTGAACGGCGGTCGGCCCAGGCTGGTCAAGAAAACGGGGAAATAGCCATGAGCACTGTCGCAGAAGCCAGGAAGACGCTTACCGACCGCATCCAGCGCATTGAGGTCTCGGCCACCATGGCGGTGGTGAACGAGGCGGAGAAGCTGCGCGCCGCGGGCGTCGACGTGGTGGATTTTGGCGCGGGCGAGCCCCACTTCTCGACGCCCGAGCACATCAAGGACGCCGCCATTCTTGCCATCCAGCAGAATTTCACCAAGTACACGTCGGTGCCGGGCACCGCCGAGCTGCGCGACTCGATCGTCCACCGCCACAACGTGGACTTCGACTCCGACTACAAGCGCGAGGAGGTCATCGCCTCCGTCGGCGGCAAACACGCCCTGTTCAACGCCATCCAGGTGCTGGTGGACCACGGCGACGAGGTCATCCTGCCGGTGCCCTACTGGGTGTCGTTCAAGGACATGATCCGCTACTCGGGCGGCAAGCCGGTGCTGGTCGCAGCCGACGAGGCGCGCGATTTCGCGCTCACCGCCGGGATGATCGAGCGCGCCATCACACCGCGCACCAAGCTCATCATCCTGAATTCGCCTTCGAACCCTTCGGGCGCGGTGATGAGCCCCGAGGACATGACGGCCATCGTGCGCCTGGCCCACCAGCGCGGCATCTACGTAATCTCCGACGAGTGCTATGTCTACCTGAACTTCACCGGCAAGCGCTTCTCGGCGGGCTCGCTGCGCGACGCCAAGGAGCACCTCCTCATCGTGGGCTCGCTCTCCAAGACCTACGCCATGACCGGCTGGCGCCTGGGATACACGATGGCCCCCGCGCCCATCGTTTCGGCGATGAGCAAGCTGCAGAGCCAGCAGACGTCGAACCCCACCTCGATCGTCCAGAAAGCGGGCGTGGCCGCGCTCAAAGGTCCGCAGGAATGCGTGGACCAGATGCTGGCCGAATACATCGCGCTGCGCGACCACGTGCTGGAAGGGTTGCGGACGATTCCCGGACTGCGCTGCATCAAGCCGCAGGGCGCCTTCTACGTGTATCCCAACCTCTCGCACTTCCTCGGGCGTAACGGGCTGAACTCGGCGGCCGACATCGCTGGACAGCTCTTGCGTGAGGCGCATGTGGTGGTGGTGCCCGGAGAAGGCTTCGGCACCCGCGAGCACATGCGCATCTCCTACGCCACCTCGCGCAAGGAACTAGACCGCGGCGTGGATCGGATACGGCGGTTCTTCGCCGCTCTGTGATGTCCGCTCTGTATCCACTGTTGTTGCGCCCGGAGTTCGTCGAGCGTCCTTGGGGCGCGCGCGATCTCTCGCCTGTCTACCCGGGGCATCGCTGCGAGAAGCCGGTGGGCGAGGTGTGGCTGACCGGTGACGAAAACCGCGTCGCCAACGGCCCACTCGCAGGACGAACCCTGGGCGAACTTTGCCGCGAGTACGGACGCGCCCTGGTGGGCAAATCGGCGCGCGAGACCGTGCGTTTCCCACTGCTGATCAAGTTTCTCTTTCCCCGCGAGAAGCTCTCGGTCCAGGTGCATCCCGATGACGAGGCGGCGCACCGCGCCGGCCAGCCCTGCGGCAAGACCGAGTGCTGGTACGTGCTGGCGGCCGACCCGGGAGCGCAGGTGGCGCTGGGGTTGAAGCCGGGCACGACGCGCGAGCAGTTGGCGCGGGCGATCCAGGAAGTCCGCGCCGAGGAGCTGCTCAACTGGGTGGACATCCACGCCGGCGAGATGATTTACGTGGATGCCGGCACCGTGCACACCATCGGTCCGGGGTCGATCCTGGTCGAGACGCAACAGAACTCGGACACGACCTACCGGCTGTATGATTACGGACGCCCGCGCGAGATCCACGTCGAGCAGGGCTTAGCGGCAACGAAGGAACGTACGCGGGCGGGCAAGGTCGAGCCGTGGGTCGTACATGAAAACCTGATGCCACTTGTCTGGTCGCCATGCTTCATGGTGGCAAAGCATCGCCTCGGGCCGAAGGCGGATTTGAGCATGGAACACGTCCACACCGAGCCACAGGGCAGGAGGAAGGTTGACATCTTGGTTGCGTTGGATGGAAGCGGGATGATCGAAAGCGACGGCATGCCTCCTGTGAACTTTGGGCGCGGGGAAGCTGTGGCTGTGCCTGCTGCCGTCGATCGGTTTCGCGTTCTTCCTGACCCGGCTGTTGAATTCCTTAGCATGCAGGTTCCGCAGCCCGGAGAAGTCGAAGAACCGGAAACGACACTCGAGAAGGCGACCAAGCTGACCAGTAAGGTTAAAAGGCGGCGCTGAATTTTCCCCAGTGTTCCTCTGTGCCCTCTGTGGTTAAACGAGCAAACGTGAAACCGAACTTCTATCCCGTGATCCTGGCCGGCGGCCGCGGAACCAGATTCTGGCCGCGCAGCCGCCGCACCACGGCAAAACAGGTCCTCGCGCTCGAGGGCAAGAGGACGATGATCCAGCAGACGGTCGCGCGCCTGTTGCCGCTGGCGCCCGCCAGCCGCTTCTGGATCATCACCAACCCCGACCTGCGTAACGAGATTCGCCGCCAGCTCCCGAAGATCTCCGCGCGCCAGATCATCGCCGAGCCGGTGGCGCGCAACACCGCTCCGGCGATCGGCCTCGCGGCTTACATCCTGCTGCGGTCCGATTCCACCGCCGTTATCGGCATGTTCCCCGCCGATCATGTAATCGCCGACGAAAAAGCGTTCCGCAAGGCGGTCGAGCACGCGGCCGCGATCGCTGCCGCCGGAGAGAACATCGTGGTGATGGGCATAAAGCCTACCCGCCCGGAGACCGGCTACGGCTACATCGAGACCGGCGAACGCACGCGCGACGGCGTCCACCACGTGAAGCGCTTTACCGAAAAGCCGCGTGTCGAGAAGGCGCAGGAGTTCGTCGACGCCGGCAATTACTACTGGAACAGCGGCATGTTCATCTGGAGCGCGCGCACCCTGGCGAACGCCCTGCGTGAGCACTTCTCCGAAAGCGCGCCGTATCTGGAGAAGATCGCCGCTGCCTTCGGCTCGCGCAGCTTCGCCAAGATCTTCGCGCGCGAGTACGGGAAATGCGAGAACATCAGCGTGGATTACGCCGTGCTCGAGCCTCGCTCGGCCAAGGGCGAGCACGCGTCCAACCTGTTTTCGATCCCGGCGGATTTCGGCTGGAACGATCTCGGCTCCTGGGCGGCGCTCTACGAGCATCACGCGCTGGCGAAGGGCACGTCGAGCGACGGCAATGTGATCGAAGGCTCGGGCGGATACGCGCTGGAGGCCGAGGGCAACTATATCTATGCTCCGCGAAAATTCGTGGCCGCAGTCGGCGTGAACAACCTGGTTGTGGTCGAGACCGACGACGCGCTGCTCATCACCACCCGCCAGCGCTCGCAGGATGTGGGTAAGATCGTCAAGCACCTGGACGAGAAGAGAATGACGAAGCTGCTGTAAGTCGTCGGCTGTCGGTCGTCGGCCCTCGGTCGTCGGCCTTCGGCCAAAAGCTAAGAGCTAAAAGCTAAGAGCCAATGCCTTCCGACATCAAATTCGGCACCGACGGCTGGCGTGCGGTCGTCGCCCAGGACTTCACCTTCGAGAATGTACGACGCATCGGGGGAGCGATCGCGTCGTACGTCCTGAAGTACGAAGATCCGAAAAAAGGATTGGTGGTCGCGTACGACACGCGCTTCCTGTCTGGCCGTTTTGCCCAGGCGATCAGCGAAGTGCTGGCCGCAGCCGGCATCCCCATCCGCCTCGCGAACGACTACACGCCGACGCCGGCGCTTTCCTATGCGGTCAAGCACTACGGTACGGCCGGCGGCGTCATGATCACCTCCAGCCACAATCCCTGGCAGTGGAACGGGGTGAAGTTCAAAGCAAGCTTTGGGGGCTCGGCGACGCCTCCGATCATCCGCCGGATCGAAGAGGGACTGGGCGCTATGCCCAGCGGCCAGAAAGGGGCCATCGAGCCCACCGACTTCAAGAAGCCCTACGTCGCGGCCATTACCAAGTTCGCCGACCTGGATGCCATCGCGCGCGCCGGCTTCAAGTTCGGCATCGACTGCATGTACGGGGCCGGGCGCAATGTGCTGGCCGGGATTTTCGCCGAGCACGGCATCAAGTACGTGCAGATCCGCGCTAACGTGGACCCGCTGTTCCCCGGCATCAATCCTGAGCCCATCGAGCCGCACGTGGCCGAGACTCAGAAGATGGTCGTCCGCGAGAAATGCCACGCCGGGTTCGTAGTCGACGGCGACGCCGACCGCATCGGCGCCGTCGCCGAGGACGGCAGCTTCGTGGACGCGCACAAATGCTACGCCGTCCTGCTGCGCTGGCTGCTCGAGCGCAAGCAGTGGCCGGGTGTCATCACGCGCGCCTTCAACACCACCCGCATGATCGACCGCATCGCTGCGAAGTACGGGCGCGAACTGATCGAGCACGGCATCGGCTTCAAGTACGTTTGCGACGTGGTGCTCTCCGGGCGCGAGGTGCTGGTCGGCGGTGAAGAGTCGGGCGGTATCGGCATCCCGCGGCACTTGCCGGAACGCGACGGCATCCTGAATTCACTGCTGCTCGCCAACGTCATGGCCGATGAGAAGAAGACCATGGGAGAGCTGGTCTCCAGCCTGCAGCGCGATTTCGGAGCGCACTATTACGGCCGCCGCGACCTGCACATCCCGGAAGAGCTGAAGCAGGCAGCGCTGCGCCGCGCCGCTGCCGGCCTCGACCGCATCGGGCGATACAGGGTGCTGCGCACGCAGGACCTGGACGGCATCAAGTTCTTCCTCGACGCGCCCACCAACGGCAACGGCGCCGAAGCCTGGATCCTGATGCGCGCTTCCGGCACAGAGCCGTTGATGCGCCTGTACTCCGAAGCCTCGAGTCCGGAACTGGTGAACGAGATTCTCGCGGCATCGGAGGAATTCGTCCTTGCGAGCCAGCCCGCGGTCGCCAGCCGATAGCCCTAGCTGATAAAGTTGCATTGGGGGACAATCTGATCTCTTCAACCGTCGCCAACCTGGAAAAGCCTGCGCCGGATTCTCCCGAAGTGCGCCGCTACAACCGCATACGCCGCCGGCTGGGCATCGCGGACTTCCTGCTCGGCCTGGCTCTGCTGGTGGTGCTGCTCGCGACCGGATGGACGGCGCGCCTGCGCGACCTCGCCTATCTCGGCGCCGGGCAGATCTATGTGCTCGCCGTGTTCTTCTACGTCTTCATGCTGACGGTGCTGAATAAGGTCCTGGGGCTCGGCCTCGATTATTACGCATTCCGGGTGGAACACCAGTTCAACCTCTCCAACCAGAAGTTGAGCTCCTGGGCCAAGGATCAGGTAAAGGGATGGCTGGTCGGCTTGGTGATCGGCTCCATCCTGGTCGAGCTGGTGTACTGGACGATCCGCGCCGCGCCACGCTTCTGGTGGCTGATCGCCTGGGCGATCTTCATCATTCTCTACGTCTTCTTCGCCCAGATCGCGCCGGTCGTGCTCTTCCCGCTGTTCTACAAGTTCAAGCCGCTGGAGAACGACGGGCTGAAGGAACGCCTGACGCGCCTAAGCGAGCGCGCTGGCACGCGCGTGAAGGGCGTATACGAGTGGAAGCTCTCGGAGAAGAGCCGCAAGGCCAACGCCGCGCTCGCCGGCCTGGGCGTGACCCGGCGCATCATCCTCGCCGACACGCTGCTTGAGAAATACACCGACGACGAGATCGAAGCCATCCTCGCCCACGAACTCGGGCACCACGTCCATCGGCACATCCCCAAGAGCATCCTGGTAGAGGCGGGCATAACCTTCTTCGGCTTCTGGGCCGCCAACCAGATTCTGCACTACGCCATGGAGCGGCGGCACCTGTTCGAGCAGTTGTCGGACTTCGCCAATCTCCCGCTGCTGATGCTGGTGTCTGCAGTGCTCTCCCTCCTGCTCATGCCGGCGCTCAACGCCTACTCACGATTCAACGAGCGCCAAGCCGACCGCTATTCCTATACCGCGATCCCCTCGATCGCGCCGTTCGTCTCCGGCATGAACAAACTGGCGGACCAGAACCTGGCGGAGCGCCAGCCCTCGCGCCTGGTGGAACTGCTATTTCACTCCCATCCCCCGATCGCCAAGCGCGTCCAGGCGGCGGAAGCGTGGGCGCGGGCGCAGGAGTCAGGAGTCAGGAGTCAGTCGCCAGCGTAGCGCAACCCTTATCGCCCAGCAGTTCGCTGTTTCAGGATGGACTCTACCCGCCGCACATCGTCCTCGGTATCCACGCCGATCGTGTCATACGGCGTCTCCGCCACGTGGATCGCAATCCCGTTCTCCAGGAACCGCAACTGTTCCAGCCTCTCGCTGCGTTCGAGCGACGACTCCGGCAGCGAGCAGAACCGCTCAAGCGCCGGCTTGCGATAGGCGTAGAAGCCCAGGTGCTTGAAGTAGCGCGGCTGGCCGCTGCGATCGCGGTCGTAGGGAATGGCGGCGCGTGAGAAGTAGAGGGCGCGGCCAGCGGAGTCGGTGACCACCTTCACCGCATTGGGATTGTCGATGTCGGCCGCTGCGGCCGGCGTCTTGATGGTTGAGACCAGCACCGACGCGTCCCTCATAGGCGCGAGCAGCGCCTCGATGTGCTCGGGGCGCGCCAGCGGCTCGTCGCCCTGCACGTTGACGTAAACATCGGCGGCCACCGAGCAGGCCACCTCGTATACGCGGTCCGTGCCCGAGCGGTGCTCCGGTGACGTCAGGCGCACGTGCCAGCCGTTCTGCCGACAGGCGCCCATCACTTCTTCGGAGTCGGTGGCCACGATGACATCGGCCAGGAGCGGCGATGAGCGCGCCGCCTCGTACACCCAGGCGAGCATGGGGCGACCGGCGATCTCGCGCAGCACTTTGCGCGGCAGCCGGGTGGAGGCGAGGCGCGCAGGAATAATGGCGATAGCACGCATGCGTGGGGGTCATTGTAGAAGTGGGGGGAGGCGAGTGGTAAGTGGAAAGTGGTGAGTGTGCGGTAAAATGACCATGGCGATTCGCGCATCCAAGTGTAATGGGCCGGGGCAATCCCGGCCTCTTGTCTGCACGGATTCCCGCACTGTGGCGGCGTAGCTCAGTGGTAGAGCAGCGGTCTCATAATCCGCGTGTCGGAAGTTCAATTCTTCCCGCCGCCACCAGGTTCTTCCATCACGGCCGAGCGTGACCCCATTGGACCGGGAACGTTTCATCAAGGTAGTCGCGGAGGTACTGGACTCGCTCCCAGAACGTTTTCGCACGCGGGTCCACAATGTGGCCGTCCTGGTCGAAGATCTACCTCCGCGGCAGCCGGGACGCAAACGGCCTCGCAGCCTTGGGAGACATCCGCGATCTCTCGTGCTGGGCATGTTCCACGGCGTGCCTCTGACCAGGAAGAGCGTCTTCAACCTGTCCACGGGACCCGATTACGTCGTGCTGTATCAGAAGAACATTGAAGCGATTTGCTCCAACGACGACGAGATCCGCCAGCAAATCCGGCAGACGGTACTCCACGAACTGGGTCACTACTTCGGAATGACTGAAGCCGAACTGGAGGATGTTTAGGCGCGGGGGCAATAGCAACCTAATTCTGACGTTCATCGCCGCAATGTTCGTGCTACGAACTACAATATCTTGCGGAGGTTGGAATGTTCGAGGGACTGTTTCAACCGATGCACCTGCTGGTGATCCTGGTGATTGCCCTGCTCGTGTTCGGCCCCAAAAAACTGGGAGATATCGGGAAGGGCCTGGGCGAAGGGATCAGGGCCTTCAAGAGCGGCTTTTCGGATGACAAGCCGGCGGACAAGCCGACGGGCCAGGATACCAAGCCGCCGGGCCAGGAAACCAAGAAAGACTGACGCTCGTGATCTGGGGTGCCGTATGCGGCTTCTCAGCATCACAATCGCCAGGGGTG
>DASQGF010000047.1:0-3917 GCA_035632755.1 Terriglobales bacterium | reverse complement strand
TAAGTATGCTATTGTTTGTACATATAATATAGCAATAAGATAATAACCTTTGGGCGACATGCTAAGTCCTTTGAGAATCGGATTTTACGTATAAGTTCCTTTAGATTGTCGGATGTGATCGGATACCGGTCGGTAAGTTGCTGATTCTAATATACCGGGGGGTGGGGGGGTATCCGATCCGATGAGGCGGGCTGAAGGACCCACCCTTGGCAACCGGCCAAGGGTGGGCAAGGACTCACGCAGCCACGGTCTCCGCAGATGAACGGACCTCGTGCAGTCTTCCCGTCTTCACGTCGTAGATGAATCCCCGGACGGAAATCTGCTTGGGGATCCAGGGATGCGAGCGCACCCGCTCGATCTGGCGGCGGACGTTGCTCTCCAGATCGGTGAAGGTGTGGAAGTGGACGGGCGCGAAAGCGGCGGTGCCGGTTTGCTTCTCGACTGCGTCCCCAGCAGGTGATGGGAGATGAGCAGGGAGCGCAAGGCGTCCTCGGTGGCGATCCCGCCGGCGTTGCGGATGATGTGGGCGTCCCCGGTCTCGAGCCCGAGAATCTGTTCGACCGTGAGGCGCGTCCATGCAGGCCAGCACCGCCAACTTGCGTGCGGGTGGCCCCGGCAGATGCCCGAGCTGGAAGCTCTGGGCGTAGCGTTCGTTGGCCTTAAGCAGTTCGTCTGTGGTGCTCATGGTTTCTCCTTTCGCGGAAAACAAAAAAGCCGCTCGCTGGGAGCGGCTTAGGATTGAGGTCAGAACTTGTCAGGAAACGGAGACCCATCCCACGCCGCTTGGCAGCCGGCAACAACAACACGGGCGGGCAGAAGCGAGGGCAACAAGCGCGGCGCTGGGTTGATAGGCAGACATGATCTCTTCAGCGGTTAGATGGACACCGCGCCTCTGGTCACAAATAAAATCTCCCTCTCGCGGCTACTGGCCCGCGGCCTTGGCCGGCTCGGGGAACGACGTCTCGCCCAGGGTCTTGGCGATGTCCTTGGCCAGGGCAACCGTGGCTTTCAGGTTCTCCCCGAAGAAGCGGACCGTGCCTTGCACGTCCTTTTCGACCAGCACCTTGCCGTCGCGGGGAGAGACCTTCAAATGCACTTGGACCTTCGTGGCTCCTTTTACCGTAGTCACCGCGCGTGCGGTCTCGTTCCCACGCTCGAAGTTCAGCAGCGTCATGCGCAGGACGAGCAGGTTGGGAACACGGTCGGCCTGGTGGTCACCGCTGCGGTATACCTGCCGAAACTTGTTGGTCTTCACCAACTGCTCGATCAGGTCTTCGTAGACTGCCATGCTGAAGTCCGGCGGCAGTTGTCCCTCTTCGGCTTGGACCGGCTCCACCTGGATCGACCAGGGGGAAGTTTCCGTTTTCTCCGCGGCGAATCCCCGCGGGATGAACCCTAGGCAGATGGCGCACAACAGCAATGCCGGCCAGGCGACGCGGGCCAGCGTGACAGGGAGCAAGCTTCGGTTCGATTTCATTGCTTGTTGCCTCCGGCTTCCTTCTTTTCAGGCGCGCTCTCCACCGGGATGGAAACGTGCGCGCCCAGTGCCACCAGTTGTTTCTTCAAAACCGCCGCCTGACCCAGGGGCATGCTGAAGACGGTTCCGTGGAGCGCGCCGTTCGCGTCACGATACTCGAGCGTCAGGCTGTCCACCTTTTCGTGGGAAAACAGGCTGAGGACGCGGCCGCCTCCGTAGGGCACGCCTATCTTGGCGACGGTGAGCACCTTTCCACCCACTTGCCGGCTGTCCTGCCCGGTGAAGATGTCTTGAATGGAGGCGATAGGCACCGTTCCGTGCGCTCCCTTGGCTGCAAAATTCAGGCCACTGGCCTGCGCGGTGAGCGTGCCATGGACATTGCGCTTCACGCCTGACAAGCCAAGCACGTGCATGGCGCGAACGCCTGACGCGCCGCTGGAGGTGTCCGTGGCGGTCTGCGCGTACAAGCTGGTGCAGAACAAGCTAACCAGCAGCAGGGCTGGAGCAAGCGTTCTCAGTCCGTACGTCGCGCGGCGATACAGAAGCAGAGAAATGCAGGAGCGGGTGTTCCCACGCACAGTCGGCATAGTTGTCCTCGGAAGTCGGGAGCAAGGAACCCTACTCCCGAAAGGGCGCAGTGTCAACAGAATGAGCAGGGAAAAGCTGGCGCGCCCGAAGGGACTCGAGCCCCTGATCCAAGCTTGCCGCGGAGTTGCCGGCGTTTGTCGCCGAAATTCGGCGACTCTTTGCACCCGGGGAAATCAGCGAGTATCTTGTCACCACCATGTCCAACCAGAGTACCGACGTTGTAGTGATCGGAGCCGGGATTGCCGGGCTGGCTTGCGCCCAGGCGCTCAGCGACCGGGGTCTGCGGGTCGCGGTGCTGGAAGCGCGCGACCGTATCGGCGGCCGCATCTTCACCCGTCATCCCGGCACGACGGAAACGCCGGTTGAGCTGGGCGCGGAATTCATCCACGGCCGCCCCCCGGAAGCCTGGGAGATCATCGAGCGCGCAGGCCTGCGCACTCACGAGCTTACCGGCGGGCGCTGGAGGCTGGAGCAGGGCAGGTTGGCGCTCGCCAACGCATCCTGGGAAGAGATGGACAGCATCTTCCAGCGCATGGATCCGGCGGCGCCCGACCAGTCGTTTGAGGAGTTCCTGGAATACAGTTACCGCGACCTCCCAGAGGAGGCCAGGGCTTCGGCCACCTCCTACGTCGAGGGCTTTCACGCCTCGCACGCCGGCCGCATCAGTGTCCATTCCCTGATCCGGGGACAGCACGCCGACCAAGAGATCGAAGGCCATCGTGGCTTCTGCCTCCTCGACGGGATGGACGCCCTGGTCCAGTCGCTGCTTGCGGCCATCAAGCCGGAGCTTCTCAGCTTGCGCCTGAACACGGTGGTCACCAAGATTTCCTGGGGCAAAGGCGCGGTGGAGGTGACGACGCAGTCTCCCGCCGGAGACCGGCTGCAGGTCTTGGGAACGCGGGCCGCCGTTGTAACCCTACCCCTGGGCGTGCTGCAGTCGGCACCGGGAAGCCCGGGTGCAGTCCGCTTCCTGCCGGAATTGGAGCAAAAATATGGCGCGTTGAAGAAACTGGAGATGGGCGCAGCGATCCGGCTGGTGCTGGGTTTCCGCCGCGCCTTCTGGGCCGATGAAGAGCTGGTCAAGACGCCACACAGCCGGGCCCTCGCCGACATGAGCTTCCTGTTTGCCCGCGAAGAGTGGTTTCCCGCCTGGTGGACCTCGGTCTCCGCCGGGAAGGGCACGCTGACGGGCTGGGCCGCCGGGCCTCGCGCCGAGAAGCTCTCCGGTCGCGGGGAAGCATTCATCGTGGAACGTGCCCTGGAAGTGCTGAGCCGTATCTTCGGAGTCCCCGGGTCAACGTTGCAGGACCTGCTTGAAAGCTCCTACGTGCACGACTGGCAAACCGATCCCTACTCGCGCGGCGCATACAGCTACGTCCTGGTGGGCGGCGAGAATGCTGCCCGTATCCTGGCAGCTCCCGTGGAAGGCACCCTGTTCTTTGCCGGAGAGGCCACGGATTTCTCCGGACACAACGGCACCATCCACGGCGCCCTGGCCAGCGGCCGGCGCGCCGCCGGCGAAGTTCTTGCCAGCGCTTGACCGCCATTGTCGCGCTTGGGTCGGTTCTGCGTGACCGCAAAGCAGTCAGTAACGCGAACGTTTTGTGCTGGCGCGGATCCAGGCTGTCGGAGGCGTGCAGTGAGGCCGCGAATTGAACACATTCTGAACCGGCGGCAGGGAGAGGCGGTGCGTACGTGGTTGAAGAATGGCGCGCCCGAAGGGACTCGAACCCCTGACCTATTGCTCCGGAGGCAATCGCTCTATCCAACTGAGCTACGGGCGCGCTCTCGGCCATTATAGCGTCTGTCAGCCCCGGGGCACATAGCTACCTCCATGCTGTGGGCAGCGCCT
>DASQGF010000046.1:0-5880 GCA_035632755.1 Terriglobales bacterium | reverse complement strand
GAATGCTGCCCGCATCTGAGGATTTAGCCGGAGCCATGTCATGACAGACAAGCAAGATGTGACGCGACCACAGCCAGAGCAACCGGGGTTTCAATTCGTCCCTCCCGAAGATGGCGTTTACGAAGTGTATAGCAACATCATTGATGCTACCTGGACGCCGTTCGACATTCGCCTGAGGTTCGCGCAAATACTTCCGGCTAGACCTGCAGGCGGCTGGATTGCAGAGGAGAGGGCTGCGGTTACCATTGCGTGGCCGGAGGCTAAACACCTTCGCGACATCATGATTGACTTGGTTAGGCGATTCGAAGGGGCCAATGGGGAGATACAACCCCTCAAGCTACCTGAGTAGCTACTCCGTGGCCTGTCGAACGATCCGCACGGCGGCCTGGCTAAAGTTCTCGCGGGGAGCCTGCTTTTTCTTCGGTGCTGGATGGCGGGCCTTTTTTTCGAGTTGATCGGACTGCCGCTGCGCTTTGTCACTCTTGGTTCGTTTCTCTGCCATGCCCACAGATTACGCCGCTCCGGGGGTCGGCGCTACCCCTGTGGAAATTCAAACTGCACCACTACCCGCGCTCCTGAAACCTTGCGCATTGCCCGCTGCGAAGGCTATGATGCGCGCCGCAGTTCTGGTGCAGCCCAGTCATCCACGCACGGCAACGCGGGCGGCTGCGCACGTTCATCTTCGGGAGGAGGCATGAAAAACTCTTCAGGTTCATTCATCGGCGGGTGGGCTCCGGCCAAGGGTGCTGCTGTCCTGCTCCTGGCGGCGATGGGGTTCGCAGTGACGGGACCCTGCCCGGCGAGCGCGCAAACCGAAATCAAGGTGGGCGTGGTGCTGTCTACCACCGGGCGTGAAGGCAAGCCCGGGACCTATCAACGGGAAGGCATCCAGCTCGCCATGAAGCAAATCAACGATGCCGGCGGTGTCCAGGTCGGTAAGCAGAAGCTTCCGCTCAAGGAAGTCTTTTACGACGACGGCTCCGATTCCGCCAAGTCGGCGCAACTCGTGGAGCGCGCCATTACTTCCGACAGTGTGACGGCGCTTGTCGGCGGCTACTCCACGGCGCTGGGCGAGGCCCAATCCGTCATGCCCGACCGCTACAAAACGCCTTGGATCACCCCCGGGGCCGCGGCTTCCGCCATCTTCTCTCATGGATACCAGTACGCCTTCGGCACGCTCACCCCCATCAACGTGCTGGGCTCCACGACGGCCGAGTTCCTCGGCACACTGGTGGACCAGGGCAAGCTGAAGAAGGGCCTGAAGGTCGCCATGGCGCTGGAGAATACCGATCACGGCGTGGACTACGGCAATGGCATCGAGCAGTGGATCAAGCAGCATCCTGGCTACTTCAACGTCGTCTTCAGCGAGAAATTCGAGCTCGGAGGAACCGACTTCTCCGGCCTGCTGCAGAAGATCAAGCAGTCCCATGCGGATATCTTCCTCGCCGACGCCCACTTGCAGGACTACATCACCATGCAACGCCAGTACATCCAGAGCGGCATGCATCACCAGATGATCAGCTATGGCGCGCGCGGTCCGGAAGCCGATGCCCGCAAGGCCCTGGGCGACGCCGTGGACTACATCTTCGCCGGCGTCTGGTGGTCGGACAAGCTGCCCTACCCGCAGGTGAAGAAGTTCGCCGGTGAATACCAGGCCTTCACCGGCCACAAGGTGGACTCCTGGTACGCGGCCACGGCATACGAAGCCACGCGCGCGCTGGCGGCCGCGATCACGGCCGCGGGCAGCCTGGATAAGACCGCCATCCGCGACCAACTGCGCAAGCTGCAGATGAAGGACTCGCTGGTGCCCGGCCAGGTGCTCAAGTTCGGGCCCAACGGGCTAGTGGGCTACCCCTTCGTGATCGTGCAGAACAAGCCCGAAGCCAAGGTGGACATCGTCTACCCGAAGGATGCCGCCACGGGTGAGACGATCGCGCCAACCCCGGGTAAGCAGTAAGCCGGCAAGCCAGCTTCGGCCGGAAGGCATCAGCACAGAGGCACGGAGAAGAGAAAGCAGGCGGCAGGAAGCAGGAGGCAGGCGGCGCGTGTGCTTTTCCTGCTTCCTGCTCCCTGCCTCCTGCTCCCTGGTTTTTCATGACCTTCGTTGACTTCCTCAACCTGCTCATCGCCGCCCTCCTGCTGGCCGGCATTTACGCGGTGATGTCGGTGGGCATGACCGTCATCTACGGCGTGATGAAGATCGTCAACCTGGCCCACGCCGGCTTCATGATGATGGGCGCCTACTTCGCCTACGAGCTTTACGAGCGCCTGCATCTCGATCCCATCCTCGCCGCGTTGCTGGCGTTCCCGTTCTTCTTCCTGGTGGGGATCGCGGTGCACTGGCTGCTGGTGCGATGGCTCCCCCATTCCGACCGGCCCACGCTGCAATCGCTCCTGCTCATGTTCGGGCTCTGGCTGGTGCTGCAGAACATCGGCTATCTCATCTGGGGGAACACCGACCGTTCCATTCTCACCCCGCGGACGTTGTCCATCATCGAGATGGGGCCGATCACCATCTCGAGCTTGCGGCTGGTGGTGTTCGTGGCGGCGGTGGGCTGTATGGGGGTGCTGGAGATCGCGCTCAGCCGCACCTGGTTCGGCCGCTCTGTGCGCGCGCTCATCCAGAACCGCTACGCCGGACGCATCGTCGGCGTAGACGACGAGAAGACCGCGTGCCTCACCTTCGGCATGGGCATCGCCTTCGCCGGCGTCGCCGGAGCACTGCTCGCCACGCTCTACTCCTTCGACCCTGACTTCGGGCGTCCCTTCCTGCTGCGCGCTTTTGTGATCATCGTGTTGGGGGGCCTGGAATCGGTCTCCGGCGTGGCGCTGGGCGCGGTGATCCTCGCTCTGGTCGAGACTTTCAGCATTCTTTTCGTTCCCGCCGCGTACCAGCCTGCGATCTCCTTCGCCTTGCTGGTGGTCGTGCTGGTGGTGCTGCCCGGCGGCATCGCCAGCTTGTGGGCGAAGAGGCGGCGGCTGGCATGACCACCGCCGCCGGTGCCCCATTCCGCCTGGAGGCACGCGCCCGGATCCTATTACCCTGGTTGCTGCTGGCCGTGCTCGCCATCCTTCCGTCCGCCGGCCTGACCGCCAACATCACCCGCCTCCTCTTTGTCACTTTCGTTTGGGTGACCACCAGCCTGGGATGGAACCTGCTGGGCGGCTTCACCGGCCAGGTCTCGTTCGGCTTCGCCGTTTTCTACGGACTGGGCGCCTACACCGCCGCGCTGCTGATCGATCGCGGCGTCAATCCCTATCTCTCCTTTGTGGTCGCGGGCGTCATCCCTGCGGTGGCTTCGGTCTTCATCGGGCTGCCGACTTTCCGCCTGCGCGGGCCCTATTTCGCCATCGCCACCATCGGCGTCAGCGAAGCGACGCGCGTCATCATGAACAACCTGGCCATCACCGGCGGGGCCAGCGGGTACCGCATCATGGAGCAGCGGCCGTTCCGCCAGGTCGAGCATTACTACACCGCCTTGGGCATGGCGGCGCTGGCCGTGGCCGTGTCGTTTCTTATCGAGCACAGCAAGTTTGGTATGGCATTGCGGGCCATCAAGCAGGACGAGGCCGCCGCCGCCGACCTTGGCGTCAACCCCTATGCCTACAAGCTGGCGATCCACGCGGTGGCGGCCGCCTTGACCGGTATCGCCGGGGGCGTGTTGGCGCGCTATGCCGCTTTCATCAATCCCCAGGGGGTATTCGCCTTCCAGACCAGTGTTTACATCCTTCTAATGCCGGTGATCGGCGGCATTGGTACCGTCTGGGGCGCGGTTCTGGGCGGGGTGGTCTTCGGCGTAGTGGAGGAGCAACTGGTCGCCAACTTCCCCCAAATCCATCTATTGCTTTATGGCTCCCTGCTTATCCTGATAATCTTGCTGGAACCCGACGGCCTCGCCGGCCTGCTGGGCAAGCTCTACCGGCGACTGCGGACACCCAAGAGGACAGATGGCGACACCCATCCTGGAAGTCGAGAAGCTGACCAAGTACTTCGGCGGGCTGGCGGCGGTTAAAGACGTCAGCTTTGCCGTGCCGGAGCAGCACATCTACGGCTTCATCGGCCCCAACGGCGCGGGCAAGACCACCCTGTTCAGCATGATCGCCGGCGCGCTGCAGCCCTCGGCGGGACGCATCCGCTCGCATGGCAAGGACGTCACCGGGCAGCAGCCGTTCAGCCTGGTGAAGTCGGGCATCGCGCGCACTCACCAGGTCGTCTGCCCCTTCCGCGCCATGACCGTGCTGGAGAACGTGCAGGTCGCAGCCCACTTCGGCCGCAAGAACATCACCCGCACCGCCGCGGCGCGCGACCACGCCATGCAGATGCTGGCCCGGCTCGGCCTCGAGCGCCTGGCCAACACCCTCGCGGCCAACATATCGCTGGGCGACCAGAAGCGGCTGGAACTGGCGCGCGCCCTCGCCACCGACCCCGAACTCCTGCTCTGCGACGAGATTTGCGGCGGTCTCAGCCCCACCGAGACCCGCACCATGCTCGACCTGCTGCGGCGCATCCGCCAGCAGGGGACCACCATCATGTACGTCGAGCACGACGTCAAGGCCATCATGGCCGTCTGCGACCGCGTCATGGTGCTCAATTACGGCCAGAAGCTGGCCGAGGGCAACCCGCACGAGATTCAGAACGACCCGTCGGTCATCGAAGCCTATCTGGGCAAAGCCGGAAGCGAAAAGAAGCGGAGCCGCGTCGTTGCCTGAGGGCAGCCCAGCTCCGATCCTCGAAATCCAGAACCTGGAAGTGTCCTACGGCGCCGTGCAGGTGCTGTGGGGATTTTCGCTCTCGGTGACGAAGGGCCAGGTGGTGTGCATCATCGGGCCCAACGGCGCCGGCAAGACCACCACGCTCAACACCATCATCGGAGTGCTCAAGCCCACGCGCGGCCGCATTCTGTTCGAGGGCCAAGACATCGCCAGCCTGCCGCCGCACCAGCGCGTCGCGCGCCACATCGCGCTCATCCCTGAAGGCCGCCAGTTGTGGCCCGGCATGAGCGTGGAAGACACCCTCAAGATGGGCGCCTTCCCGCCCGCCTTCCGCTCGCGGGTCAGCCACAATCTCGAAGGCGTGTACGGCATGTTTCCCCGGCTGAAAGAGCGCCGGCATCAGCTCGCCGGCACGCTCTCCGGAGGCGAACAGCAGATGTGCGCCATCGGCCGCGGGCTCATGGCCGAGCCCCACCTGCTCCTGCTCGACGAACCCTCGCTGGGCCTCGCTCCCATCCTGGTGGACGAGATCTTCAAGTTCGTCGGCGAGATCGTGAAGCACGGCGTCACCATCCTGCTGGTAGCGCAGAACATCGACTACGCCCTGCAGGTCTCCGATTACGGATACGTCATGGAGACCGGCCACATCGTCCTCCAGGGCTCGAGCGACATGCTGCTCAACAATAAGCACGTCCAGGAAGCCTACCTGGGTGGCAGCGCGGAAGAATCCGGCGCGCAACCGGAATCGCAGCCGGCACAGGGGTAATTCGCTGGACAACCCGTTCTTGTTCTGAGTTCGGAACACAGCCCAGTTTTGTTGTTGACAAAGTCTTAACAACCCTATAATGCACCTCCGATCCGCCCCTCTCCAAGTCGAACGTCACATTGGAGGTTGCCATGAAGGCCCTTTCCCACCGCTCCCTTGCGGAGGGACGCCTGAACCGGCGGCGGTTCGCGGCGATGCTGGTCGGCGCGCGATGTTACCGGTGTCGGCGGGATAGGGAGCGGGTGGCCACGTCAGCAGCGGAATCAGCGGGGTTGGGGGAAGGAGAGGTGTTGCAAAAGGGGCTGGAATCTGGGGCCATTTCGGCTGTGCTGGTGTGCGGATGGCAGACCGTTGGGGCGCTTCGGATCAAAATCGTCGGTGTTGGGTGATAAGTATTTCTC
>DASQGF010000045.1:0-21625 GCA_035632755.1 Terriglobales bacterium | reverse complement strand
TCTGGAACGAGGTTCCGGCGCTGCTGATGCAAGCGCCTGCCCGCAGTTTCTCCATAAGCGCGTCGAGAGTCTCGGCGGACTTGGATTACAGAATGTGAAGTACTTTACTGCTGGTGGTATGGCAGCCGCCGAATACCTCGTACCCGAGGTGCAAGGCTACAAGCTTCGCCAACAACATCTTATTGCGTGCACCGCGAGGGAGGACGTGTATGTGGACGTGCATCTTTCAAAGACGCAGTTTAAACAAGAGGAGGAGCCGCTATTCACATCGCTAATCAATTCCGTCACCATTGCTGGTAGTCCCTCAACGACAGCAGGGTCAAAGCCATCCGACACACGAGAACTCATGGATGCTGGTAATCGGTATTTTCTCCAGCAACATTACAAAGAGGCGATCGTGCCCTATCAACAAGCCCTCGATTTGGAGAAGAAGAACCGGAGCCTCGACAAGACAATGTGGCGTGTGTTGGTTGACAATCTCGGCATGGCATACGGAATTACCGGCGATCTCGCGAACGCGGAAGCAACGTTCCGCTACGGAATGGCCGAAGACTCAACCTACCCAATGTTTTTGTACAACATGGCATGCGTGTACGCGGAGCGTAATGATTTGGACAACGCCATGGAGTACTTGAGGAAAGCATTCAGCTACAAGGCGAACCTGATTCCGGGCGAGAAAATGCCCGACCCGCAGTCCGACGATTCATTCCAACGCTTCCGAGCTAACCCGAAGTTTCAGGCTCTGATGGACTCACTAAAATCGGCGAAGTAAGAATCGGAAGTCACGTTTCGTCCCAAACCACTGCGTCGTAGTTGGCGATAAATCCCCTTAGCGCTAACTGGCCCGGCGAAGTCGCCTTCTCACTCCCACTCACAGGTGGCATTCACCGTCCGGCGCTTCCCTACGTCACGGTTGTACGTCAAATCTGACGTTGGTCGTGCGTCCGGGTATAATGTTTTTGCGCATCCCAAGCGCACAAAAGCAAAGCATTCCTAGCAGCTACCGTCACAAGGAGCGCCCATCCATGGCCGTCAAGAAGACCGACAAAATCTGGCACAACGGGAAATTCATCAACTGGGACGACGCCACCCTGCACGTGATGGCGCACGTAGTGAACTACGGCTCCGCCGTGTTCGAAGGCGTCCGCTGCTACTCCCAGCCCAAGGGGCCGGCCATCTTCCGCGCCCAAGAGCACATGCAGCGCCTCATCAACTCCGCCAAGATTTATCGCATGGAGGTGGCATACACCTGCGACGAACTGGTAGCTGCCATGGTCGAACTGGTACGGGTGAACGGCGTGGTGCCCTGCTACCTCCGGCCGCTCGTGCTCCGCGGCTACGGCCAGTTGGGCGTGAACCCGCTGGAATCGCCCATTGACGTGTACCTGGTCAACTACGAGTGGGGCCGCTACCTGGGCCACGGCTCCGACGAGGGCGTGGACGTCTGCGTTTCCTCCTGGAACCGGCTGGCGCCGAACACCATGCCGGCAATGTCGAAGGCGGGCGCCAACTACATGAACTCGCAGCTCATCAAGATGGAAGCTCTGCTCAACGGCTATGTGGAGGGCATCGCGCTCGACGTCCAGGGCTACGTCAGCGAAGGTTCGGGGGAGAACCTGTTCCTGGTATACCAGGGCTCGCTCTACACCGCGCCGCTGGGTAACTCGATCCTGCCGGGCATCACCCGCGACAGCGTGATCCAGCTGGCAAAGGAGATGGCCATTCCCGTGGTCGAGCAGATGCTCCCGCGGGAGTTGCTCTACATCGCCGACGAGGTGTTCTTCAGCGGCACCGCGGCCGAGATCACGCCCATCCGCTCGGTGGACAAGATCACCGTGGCCAAGGGTGCGGTCGGCCCCATCACCAAGGCGATCCAGCGGGAGTTCTTCAACATCGTCAACGGCCTGGTCCCCGACCGGTTCCACTGGCTGACGCCGGTGCCGGTCACCAGCGCGCAGACGGTCTCGGTATAAGGTTTTTGCTCTTGCCGCAGGGCGCCCGGAGTGCCGGCGCCCTTTTGTTGTGCGAAAATACGGCGACCATTTAACCTTTAGTCCGTCTAACTAGCCGATTCACTTCCGAAGAGGAGGCTTCCCATGTCCACCGCACCCCGTCCCGGCATCACTCCGGAATTCGCCGCGGCCTATCGCGAGGTCATGTGCGAAGGCTTGCTGACTGAACTCGAAACCACGAAGAAAGTGCTGGCCGCCGTCCCCGACGCCAAGCGCGACTACCGTCCTGACCCCAAGGCGCGCACCGCCTGGGAACTGGCCTGGCACATCGCCTCAGAAGACGTGCTCTTTCTGGAACAGATCACGGAAGGCAAGTTCAAATTGCCCGATCCTCGCTACGACAAGGAAAAGCCCAACACCGTGGCTGAACTGGTCGCCTGGTACGACAAGAACCTCCAGCGGGCAGTGCAGCGTGTGCGCGCCATGACCCCGGCGCAACTGGCCACGCCCATCAATTTCCTGGGGATGTTCAACCTGCCGGGCGTGTTTTACCTGGGTTTCATGAACAACCACAGCATCCATCACCGGGGGCAGTTGGCGACGTATCTGCGCCCCATGGGATCGAAGGTGCCGTCGATTTACGGCGGCAGCGCCGACGAGCCCTTCGAGATGCCGGCAACGGCATAGCGGACGTACCGCGTGGCGGAGGGCGTCTCGCCCTCCGCTACGCATCCCTCTCCGTGATCAACCGCGGACCCCGCTGCCAGGCGAAGTACGACCAAGTCCAGTTCACCATCACCAGCACACGGTTGCGGAAACCGATCAGCCACAGGATATGGATGAACAGCCACACCAGCCAGGCGACCAGACCAGACAGATGAATGCCGAAGATGTCGGCCACCGCGGCGGCGCGGCCGATGGTGGCAAGGCTCCCGAGGTCTTTGTAGTGGAAGGGCCGGCGCGGCTGGCCCTTCAGTTCGCGCCCAATGTTCTTGGCCACCGCGCGGCCCTGCTGGATGGCCACCTGCGCGACACCCGGCAACGGCTTCTCCTGCTCGTCCTTGAAGAGCGCCAGGTCGCCGACGACGAAGACTTCAGGGTGTTGCGGCAGGCTGCAATCGTTGCTGACCGGTATTCGCCCCGCGCGGTCGGTCTCGGCTGAAAGCAGCCGGCCGAGCCCGGAGGCGGCCACGCCCGCAGCCCACACCGTCAGAGTCGCGGGAACGATTTCGTTGCCGACGCGGATTTGATCCTTCTCGACGCCGGTCACCATGGCGCTGGTGCGCACTTCAACGCCAAGCCCCCGCAGCTGCTCCTCCGCCTTGCGCGAGAGATCCTCGGGATAGGTGGCCAGCACGCACGGTCCGCCTTCGAGCAACAGTACGCGCGAGCGCTTGGTTTGAATCATGCGGAAGTCTTTGGCCAGCGTTCGGGCGGCGATCTCGGCGATGGCCCCGGCCAGTTCCACGCCTGTCGGACCAGCCCCGACGATAACAAAATTCAGCGGCCCGGGATCTTTGCCCAACGCCGCCTGCCGTTCCGCCACCTCGTAGGCCAGCAGCACACGGCGGCGGATCTCGAGCGCGTCCTCGATGGTCTTCAGCCCGGGCGCCAGAGACTCCCACTCGCCGTGCCCGAAATAGGAGTGCTGCGCGCCCGCGGCCACCACCAGGTAGTCGTATTCCAGGCGCCCGCCATCCTTGAGCAGCACGTGGCCCTGGTCGAGCTCAAATCCCACTACCTCGCCCAGCAAAACCTCGACGTTCGGAAACCGGCGCAGGATGGAGCGGATAGGGGAAGCGATGTCGCCGGGCGACAGCGCGGCCGTGGCCACCTGATACAGCAGCGGTTGGAAGACATGGTGGTTCTTGCGGTCCACCAGCGTCATGCGCACCGGCTCCCGCGCCAGTGCACGCGCGCAGTACAGGCCTCCAAACCCACCGCCCACGATCACCACCCGCGGCCCCGCCTTCCAGTCGCCCATAACCTTGCCCATCGAGGAGATGCCCTAACCGGCACCTGAGACTCCGAAGTACGCGACCCTCTGGTTACTTTCCGCCGCTTCCCTTTCGTGTTAGTTTCACCCCGACAAGGTCAAGGCCATGCATGTAGACGATCTACTGCGCATCGCGACGGAGCGCAAGGCTTCCGACCTGCACCTGAAGGTCGGCAACTATCCCCACATCCGCGTGGACGGCGAGCTGGTGGCGCTTTCCGACCAGCCCCGCGTCTCCGCCGAAGACATGCTGAACATGGCTTTCAGCATGATGTCCAACCGGCAAAAGCAGAAATTCAAGGAAAACGCTGAGCTCGACCTGGCTTACGGCGTGGCCGGACTGGGACGCTTCCGCGTCAACGTGTACCAGCAGCGCGGCAACGTGGGCATCGCCTTCCGCGTGATTCCCACCAAGATCCTGCCGCTCGACGAACTGCACCTGCCGCCCATCGTGGAAAAGATCTGTGATGAGCAGCGCGGGCTGGTGCTGGTGACCGGCATCACGGGTTCCGGCAAGTCCACCACCTTGGCGGCCATGATCGACCGTATCAACTCCAGCCGGCCCGAGCACATCATCACCATCGAGGACCCAATCGAGTTCCTGCATCGCGACAAGAAGGGCTTTGTGAACCAGCGCGAAGTCGAGGTGGACACGCCCTCGTTCGCCTCGGCGCTGCGCGCCAGCCTCCGCCAGGACCCCGACACCATCCTGGTGGGCGAAATGCGCGACGTCGAGACCATCGGCACCGCCCTGCTGGCCGCCGAGACCGGGCACCTGGTGTTCTCCACCTTGCACACCCTGGACGCGATCGAGACCGTCAACCGTATCATCGCGGTCTTCCCGCCCTCGGAGCAGAAGCAGATCAGGCTGCAACTGGCTACCACGCTGAAGGCTGTCATCAGCCAGCGCCTGGTGAAGCGCTGCGAGGGAGCGGGGCGCGTGCCCGCCGTCGAAATCCTGGTCAGCACCGCCTATATCAAGGAATGCATCGTCACCCCGGAGAGGACCCGCAACATCAAGGAAGCTCTGGCTACCGGGACCTCGCAGTACGGAATGCAGACCTTCGACCAGTCGCTCTACGATCTGTACATGCAGGGCCTGATCTCCTTCGAGACCGCCCTGGAGACCGCCTCCAACCCCGACGACTTCAAGCTGCGGGTGCAGGGCATCGCCTCCACCGCCGACGCCGCCCGCGACGAGATGCAGCGCGCGGGGTACGGCAGATAGCATCGGCGTCTTGCCGGCGTCGGCTTTCGGCTCTTGGCTGTTGGCTCTTGGCTTGATTCCGGCGACCTGATTCCGGCGACCTTCCGATTTTCTCCGTGCCGCCATGGCTCTGTGGTGAAATGTCTCGGTGCCGTTCCGCCGCCGCAAGACCTACGACGAATCCACGCTCTATGAATACGCCGTCGGCGCGCTCGCCCGGAAGATGCGCAGCGTGGCCGAGCTCAAGCGTCTGCTGCGGCAACGTCTGCCGACGGGCGATGAGAGCGAAGCCCTGGTCGAGGCGGTAATCATCCGCCTGAAAGACCAGAAATATCTCAATGACACCGCCTACGCTGCCGCCTACTCCTCCTACCGCAAGGAAAACCAGAAGTTCGGCCGGTTGCGCGTCGTTTCCGACCTCAAGTCGCGTGGCGTACACGGTGACGTCATCTCCAAGACCGTCAACGCCGCCTACGCCGGCACCGACGAGGAAAGACTCGCCCGTGAATACCTCCGCCGTAAACGCCTGAAGAAGCCGGCGGACGCGAAAGAAGCCGCCCGAATCTTCCGCGCCCTGATGCGCGCCGGCTACACCAGCCGGACCATCATCCGGATCCTGAAGCAGTGGGATGTGGACGAAGAGGTGCTGACCGCGCTGGAGTCAGAAACATAGCTGGTGGTCCCACTGGCTTGCGCGCGACCGCGGCAGACGAGGACATCGGCGGCCTTGCGGCGCGTCGGTCCAGGTCCCCTGCTATAAAATTTCCAGCAGGAAAACTCAGTTGGGCTTGCGATTGGGCGGCAGGTAGTAGTGGATCAGCCCGTAGTCGGGCAGGGACTCGATCTGCTCGATGGTTTTGGCGGGATCGGCGCCCGTTTGCGCCGCCTGGCGCAACAGCTCAATCAACTGTTCGCCGTTGGTCATCGCGTTCAGGTAGAACCAGAGGAACTGCCGCATCTGGTCGATGACGGACTTGAACTCGTCCACCGCTTCCACCATCACCGACTGGTCGGAACTCATGCAGGAACCGTCGAGCAGAGATTCCTGCAGCGAACGCTGCAGGAGCCGGAGCTCGTCGGTGATGCTGCGCATGTGCTCCACTGTCTCTTTCAAGGTGCCTCGCCTTGAATGGTTAAAGCCAGCCTAGCTTATCGTCGGGGCTGACACCCGCAAAGTAACCGAGGTAATGAAAATGCCGCGCGCGCGGCACCACCAGGACAGTGACCCATGGATGAACCTTCGGCACCGCAATTTGTTGGGAACGGCATGGGATTAGCCATGCCGACGGCGTGCATCTGAAATCTCGGGTTTTAGCCCCTGAGGTTGGATCTTTCCAGCGGCGCGGGATTCCAACTCCTTCATCAGGTATGCCCTTACGTTGGCGCACAGCCGCGATTGCCGCATGATCTCGCGCAAGGCCTGGGTGGGCAGGCTGCGCGCGAACACCAGCACGCGCCCCAGCGGCGTGCCGGCGTGGCACAAGAGCGCGCGCTGTACCTCGCGGCGCAACGACCACTTGGAATGGCGGCAGACCAGTTCCGCCAGCGCCTGCGGCGCCCGTTCCTTCATCAGTGCCTTCACCACCAGCGCCTCGGTGAGCTGGGGATTCTCGAGCGCGGCTTCGAGGATGCGTGGCTCGGGATCGAGCAGCAGAGCGCCGGCCAGCCAGCCGGGACCGCGCTTGGCCAGAGTCAGCCTTTCGCCTGGCGAGATGGTTTCCCGCCGGTTGAGGATGGCTTCGTTGGCGGCCGCTTTGACGTCAGCAGCGACCGCGGGCGTGAGCGCCACCTGCATCAGTTCGAAGGTGTGCAGATGTCGCAGCAGCGGCAGCGAGATGAAGCGCGGCGTGTGGGGATGCGTCACCAGCGCCAATTGCACTTTTCTGCTCTTCTTCAGCGCGGAATGTTGGCGAGCTGCTCCAGCCCGCCGGCAGGCAAGTCGCGGCGCTCGACGAGCGCCAGCGCCAGCTCTTCCGTCAGCCGCGGATCGCCGGCCGCCTCGCACAATACCTCCGGAGAAGGGTGGTGGATCAACTGCTCGATGCGCTGGAGAACGTCAGCCATGGAGACGCCAGTTACGTGTCCCGGGGAGTCTATGCGGACGCGGCTTCCGGTGAAGCTTTGGCCTTGCGCGCCATGAGCAGGGCCCCTTCCGCGGGCCTTCTCTTGCCCTGCGCGACGCGGGCTTCCGGGCAGCGCTCGTACAGGTCCGCCGCAAAAGCATCTCGCACCTCGGGCGAGTTTTCCAGGACACCGCCGTACATGGCCACTTCGACAGGCGTGGAGGTGGTCCAGAGGCTGCCGAGCACATCGGCAGCGAGCAGCGCCAATTCGCGGCCGGCGCGGGCCAAGACGCGGCGGGCGATGGGATCGGCGGAGACCGCGACGAGGGGAAACAGGACGGCGAAATCAGGAGCGGGCGACGCCCTCAGGACACGAGCGAGCTGCTGAAGATCCTCCAGCTTCCAGGCTTTCAGCACGTCATTCAGCATGGCGGGGCTGTGGCCGTGTTCGCTGGCCAGCAGCACCAGTTCTACAGCCGTTCGCCCGATCCACTCTCCGGAGCCGGGATCGCCCGTGGCGGGCGCCAAGCCACCGGCCCGCGCCGTCTCGCCGTGCTGGTTGCGTCCCCAGGCGATGGAGCCTGTGCCGGAAATGACGACCACTCCGGCACCACCATCGAACGCGGCGTGGTGTGCAACCTCCACGTCACCCACGACCTCGATTTCGCCAGCGACGATTTCGCCGAGCAGCCGGCGGATGGCGGCCACCGCGTCCGCTTGCGAGGCGCCGGACACTCCGATGCAGGTGCGGTGAATCTGGGATGCGGCTACGCCGGCAGCGGCGCAGGCCCGCCCGACACCCTCGCGCAGCGCGGCGCCGGCAGCTTCCTCTCCCACGCGGGCGATCTTCGAGGAGCTCGAGCCCGCCCAGCCGAGCACCGAGGTCTCGTCTCCTACCATGCACTCGGTCTTGGAACCGCCGCCATCAATCCCGAGGAAGAAGGCCATTGCCGTAGTTTCTATCACAGGTGTGAGAGAATCCGTTTCAAGATCCCTCGCTGGGCTCGGGATTTCGGCTGCGGCCCTTCGACTTCGCTCAGGGCTCGTCCTCGCGCTGCTCGGCCTCGGCTCGGGTTCTAGCCTGCCCTGAGCAACTGAGCGAAGCGAAGTTGTCGAATGGGCCCGCAAACCGCCTCAAGTTTCACGGAGGTCCGCATCAACCGGCTGGACCCGCTCGACCTGGCGATTATTGCGCTTTATCTGGCGGCGATCACAATCTTCGGACTGCGCTTCCGCAAATCGCAACGCAGCCTGCGCGACTACTTCCTGGCGGACCGCAACATTCCCTGGTGGGCGATCGCGCTCTCCATCGTCGCCGCCGAAACCAGTACCCTGACCATCATCAGCATCCCCGGGCTCGCCTTCGACACCGATCTGGGCTTCCTGCAAGTGGTCTTCGGCTATCTGCTGGCGCGCGTGATCATCAGCGTGCTGTTCATCCCGCAGTATTTCCGCGGCGAGCTGTACACCGCTTACCAGTTGATCGAGCGACGCTTTGGCAGAACGCTCTACTCGCTGACCGCCGGCCTATTCCTGGTGACGCGGGCTGCGGCCGAAGGTGTGCGCGTTTTCGCCGTTTCCATCGTGGTGGCGATCGCCATCGGGACCGGCGAGGTCGCCTCCATCGCCATCATCACGCTGCTCACCATGATCTACACCTTCGAAGGCGGCATGGCGGCGGTCATCTGGACGGACGTGGTGCAGATGGCGATCTACGTCGGCGGGACCCTGGTCGGATTCTTCACTATCCTGCACGCGGTCGCGGGCGGGTGGGCGACGGTACACGCGATGGCCGATGCCGCGGGCAAGTTCCGCGTGCTCGATTTCTCGCCCGTGCTGCACAAGACCTACACCTTCTGGGCGGGGGTCATCGGTGGAACATTTCTCACCACCGCCAGCCACGGTACCGACCAGTTGATGGTGCAGCGGCTGCTGGCGGCGCGCAGCGAGCGGCAATCGAAGGCGGCGCTGCTCGCGAGCGGCGGGGCCGTCCTGTTCCAGTTCACGCTGTTCTTGGTCGTCGGTGTGATGCTGTTCGTGTTCTATGGGGGCGCACACCCGGCGGGATCGTCGGATCGTATTTTTCCCACGTTCATCGTGCAGCACATGCCGCATGGGATCTCGGGGCTGCTGATCGCGGCCATCCTGGCGGCGGCGATGTCGAACCTCAGCGCCGCGCTCAATTCGCTTTCTTCCACGTCGATCGTCGATTTTTATCTGCGGCGGAACCCAGGCACGAACGAAGCGCGTCGCTTGGCAGTTTCACGCGTGGCGACGATCGTTTGGGCGCTGGTGCTGTTCGGACTGGCGCTCTTGTCGCGGCGCGGTGGGCGGGTGGTGGAGGTCGGGCTGTCCATCGCGTCGGTGGCGTACGGAGCTTTGCTGGGGGTGTTCCTGCTAGGCGTTCTGACGCGGCGCGCCAGCCAGCGGGGTAGCATCGTCGGGATGGCATGCGGACTCGCAGCCGAAATCTACGTCTGGACGGCGACGCGAGTGCCGTGGACGTGGTACGTGGTGATCGGCACGGCCGTCACGTTCCTGGTGGGATACACGGCCAGTGTGGCAGAAGGGGAAAACGCCATGAATTCACGCGGATGACCAGCGTCAAACGGCGGAGAAAGATCCAGGAACATCCGTGCCGATCCGTGGCTGGTTCTTAGACCATCACCACTTCGGCGGTTTTGGCGCTGCGCAACTGCCGCGATTTTTCGTAGATGCGCACATACTCGCGCGCGGAGTTAGTCCAGGAAAAATCCTTGGCCATGCCGTTGCGCATCAGCGTACGCCAGCCGGTCTGGTCTTTGAAGGCCATGAGCGCCTGGCGGATGGTCGCCAGCAGCGCCGCGCCGGTGTAATCGCTGAACTTGAAGCCGGTGCCGCGGCCGGTGCGCGGGTCCCAGGGCTCGATGGTGTCGTCGAGACCGCCAGTGGCGCGGACCACTGGCACTGTCCCGTACTTCAGGCTGTAGATCTGGTTGAGCCCGCAAGGCTCGTAGCGCGACGGCATAAGGAACATGTCGGAGCCGGCCTCGATCTTGTGCGCCAGCGCGTTGTCGAATCCGATCCTCACCAGGATCTTCTGCGGGAGCTGCTGATTCAGCCGGCGGAACAGCTCCTCGTATTCTTTGTCGCCGGTACCGAGGGCGACGATGATCATCTCATCGCGTGCGACGCGGTCGATCACCTGCGCGATCAGGTCAAAGCCCTTCTGGGCAGCGAAGCGCGATACGATGCCGATGACCGGCAGCCGCAGGTCGGGCGTGGTGACGCCGAAAGCCGCCAGCAGGTCCTGCTTGCAAGCGAGCTTGCCGCTGAGGTCGTCGGGCGAATAAGGCGCCTTGATGAAGGTATCCGTCTGCGGGCTCCACACGTTGTAGTCCACGCCATTGAGAATGCCGGTCACGGTGGAGGCACGGGCACGCAACACGCCTTCCAGACCGAAGCCGTATTCGGCGGTCTGGATCTCCTGGCTGTACTTGCGGCTGACCGTGGTGATGAAGTCGGCGAACACCAGCGCCCCCTTGAGAAAGTTCACCTTGCCGTAGAATTCCATCTTGCCGATGGTGAACAGGTCCCAGGGCAGCATGAGCAGGGGAAGGGTTTCCGGAGGAAACTGTCCCTGGTAACCCATGTTGTGGATGGTGAAGACCGAGGAGGTGGCGCGGAACGCTGGGTCTCCGGCGTAGAGGGTCTTGAGTAGGATGGGCACCAGCGCCGACTGCCAGTCGTGGCAGTGGAAGACCTCGGGCGCGCCGAAGATCTTCGAAGCCTCAAGCACCGCACGGGAGAACAGGGCAAAGCGCTCGGCGTTGTCGGAATAGTCGCCCGCAGGAGTGCCGTAAAGCTGCTCGCGGTCGAAGAACGGAGGATAGTCGATGAAGTAGAATTTGACGCCCGCGTGCGTGCCCCCGTCGAGGACCGAGCAGAAGCGGTACTCGTCGTCGAAGGGCACGGTGACGCTGCGCAGCAGGGTGCGCGGATTGGTAAGCCGGGTCTGGCGGTACTTGGGAAGGTAAACGTCGACCTCGTGGCCGATGGCTGCCAGCGCAGGTGGCAGCGCGCCCACCACGTCGGCGAGACCGCCGGTCTTGGAGAACGGAACACACTCCGAGGCCACAAAAGCGATGCGCATCAGACAACCTCCGGAATTCCACCCGTTCAGGGTTGAGCAACTGCGGCTGGAGCTTCAGTCTAACCGGCAATTAGAAAAACGGTCAATGCAAAGGAGCGGGCGATGGCAAGAACGGCAGCCGGAGGGAGCCGGCGGACCAAGTTGGGACAGAATTTCCTCGCCGACCGCAGCGCGGCCGGGCGGATCGTCGACGCCCTGGGCGACGTGTCCGAGAGCACGGTGGTCGAGATCGGCCCCGGACGCGGCGAGCTCACCGACCTGCTGGTGGGGCGTGCCAAGCATGTGATCGCGATCGAACTCGACCGCGTGCTGGGCGCGCAGCTACGCATGAAGTACGCCCACCACTCCGGCATTGAGATCCTCGAAGGCGACGTGCTGGACATCGACTTCGAAAGCCTGCTGCGGCGGCCGCGGGTTGCCGGCAACGCCAACCATCCCTTCACCGGCCCGGCGCGCGTGGTCGGCAATCTGCCCTACTACATCACCTCGCCCATCCTGCAGCACCTGTTCGCCTTTCACCATCTGTTCTCGACCGTGGTGATCCTGGTGCAGCGCGAGGTCGCCGACCGCATCGCCGCCAAGCCCGGCGGGAGCGAGTACGGCCTGCTCTCGGCCACGGTGCAGCTCTACGCACACATCGAGAGGCTGTTCACCCTGCCGCCGGGCGCCTTCTCGCCGCCTCCCAAGGTGCATTCCACGGTTTTGAGGCTTACCATAGACCCACAGGACAAAGCCCTGGGTGTGCGCGCGCCGGAGTTTCTCGATTTCCTGAAGCTCTCGTTCGGGCAGAAGCGCAAGACGCTGGTCAACAACCTGAAGCTGCATTATCCCGAAGCGTCGCTCAGGGCCGCGATCGAGAAAGCGGGCGTCAAGCGCGATGCGCGCGCGGAAGCCCTGTCATTGGCGAAGGCAGCGGCGGTGTTCAAGGCATTGGCGCGGTCGGGTGATCGGGGCGAAAAGAACCAAGATCCCTCGCTGCGCTCGGGATGACATCGGAAGTTGGGTGTGGGGAGAAGGAGTCGGCGATGAGTACGGTGCGCCATCCCGCGGTAGCTGGGCGATTTTATCCGGCGCGGCCGGAAGTCCTGATGCGCGACGTGCAATCCTACCTGGCGGCCACGGGCACAAAAATCGAGGCTGCCGGCTGCGTGGTTCCGCATGCCGGTTAAATGTACTCGGGCCACGTGGCTGGGGCGGTTTACGCGCGCCTGGCCCTGCCGGAGCGCTTCATCATTCTTTGCCCCAACCACACGGGCATGGGCCAGCCTTTGGCCATCATGAGCGAGGGGGCGTGGGATACACCACTGGGCGAGGCCGTCATCGACCATGAGTTGGCGATCGAGCTTCGCGACGCGGACCGCCACATCTCGGAAGACGCCGGCGCGCACCGCGCCGAGCACGCGCTGGAGGTCCAACTGCCGTTCCTGCAAGCTCTGCGGCAGAAGTTCAGGTTCGTGCCCATCGCTGTCGGCGTGGGCTCCTATGAGCCGCTGGCGGAATTGGGGGAAGCCATCGCGCGGGTGGTCGCGGCCCACGACGAGAAGGTCCTCATCATCGCTTCCAGCGACATGAACCACTACGAGCCGGACGCGATCACGCGCGTGAAGGACCGCAAGGCCATCGAGCAGATGCTGAAGCTCGATCCCAGGGGACTGTTCGACGTGGTGGTGAATGAGGACATCAGCATGTGCGGTTACGGCCCGGCCGTGGCCATGCTCACGGCAGCCAAGCGGCTGGGCGCGGAATCGGCGGAATTGATCAAGTACGCAACCTCTGCCGATGTCTCCGGCGACCGCGACGCGGTCGTGGGGTACGCGGGGGTGATCGTGCACTGAGAACTCATCTGGGGCGGGTCTGGTGATTGAGTAGTTGGGTAGTTTGGTAATTGGGTAATTGAGGGCGGGCCAGGAGGCTTTTTCAATTACCAAATTACCCAATTACCCAATCATTTACCTGTGGCCTCCGCCGTGGCTGCCTCCACCAGCGTATCCGCCAGCGCTGGATGCGCCTGCGTGCTCACCACCCCAGGAGTGTGAGCCTCCCGACGACGGACTCGCTTGGGATCTTGGTGCTGCGGCGGGCGCCGAAGGCCTGCTGCTGGGCGCCGGCCGCGGACGAGCCGTGTCGCTGTCACGATGCACCCGGGCGGGCGGCGGGGCCGGCTTCGCCGCTGGATTGGCAGCCGCTGCAGGAGTCGCGACCGCGGCAGTGGGCGACGCGATTGTGCTGTTAGTGATGACACCTTTGTTTAACGGCAGCAGGCTGGTCCCGGGGATGGCGGTATGTGTCGCGCCCGGCGGATACACCGGCCCCACTGTCCGGCCCACGGCGACGATGCCGGGAGTCCCCGGCCGTGGCGGCCCGGCTGGCGGGCGTACCGGAACCCAATTCAGAGGCGGACGGTTCACTGCTGTCACCGGCGCCCACGTGTTCCAGGTCGTGCCGGGCATCCAGCACCAGCCATAGCCGGGAACAAAATTCCAGGCCCCATAGCGGTACGGCATCCAGCCCCACGGATAGGGCGAAACCCACATGTAGCCGAACTGCGGATACCACATCCAGGAGCCATCCATGAACGGGTTCCAGGCGGCGCCGGTGTAATACGGGCGCCATACCCAGCCCCACCCCGGCGCGTTGAAGTAATTCCCGTAGTAGGCCAGATCGGCAAGACCGTAGCTGTAAGCGGGCGAGAAGCCGTTGTAGTAAGAATCGGCGCTGTAGGTGCTCGCCGAGGTGTAGGACTGCGTATAGCGCTCGCGCTCCTGGTTCCAGCCGTCGTAGGAACCTTCCGCAATGCTCTTGGAGAGGTTGTAGCCGCCGGGATCGCTCACATCGAGGGCGAAGGTTTCTCCACTGCGGACCTCGATCCGGTTGTCGCCGCTGCGCACTCCCAAATCGCCCTTGTAAACCGCAACTTTGAACTGGCCGTTATCGCCGAACACACGGAAGCGCGCCGGATGCGCCACGGTTATCTGCTGCCCGCCGAAGGTGACGCGAAAGTCTCCCATGCGATTGCGGATGTCGAAGTAGGCGGTGCCGCTCTCGATATCCACGCTCGAGACTTTCTCGCCAGATTCACGCAGGGAGAGTTCCGGGAAATCGACGGCGGTGCCCGGGGTCAGGCGCATGGCGCTGCCGTCTTCGAACTCGACCTCCGCCAGCGCATCTTCGCCGCGGGCCCACAAGCGGCTCCCCTGGATGATGGGCATGTTCATGATTGCCCGCTCGTATCCCTGGCCCTGGCGACGGTCAAGTTGCACGTCGCCGCTGGCATAGCTGAGGCGTACGATGCGGACATTGGTGTCCAAAGCCGCTGCCGGAACGACCCACACCAGGCACAGCAAGGTCGCCAGCAGGAGAAGCGTCTTCCCCAGTTTGCGGCGGTTCATAAATGACTCCTGGAGCCTCTGCTTCCTTAGATGTCTTAATTCTACTCCTTAGATGCTCGGGACCGGCCGCCGCGAAGGATGCAAATGCTGAGTTTAGGCCGTTTTCAGCCATCGCCCAAAAGTCACTGCGGGGAAGCCTCGGCGCCGGCGGACGGCGGAACGCCCGCCACCTGCAAAATGTGCCGGGCGCGCTGGCGAGCGATGTTCATCACGCCCGGATCCCCGGCGAGTTGCCCGAGGATGGGCGCGATGAGCTGCAATTCGGTGGCCTGGCGCTCGACGGCCAGGTGTTCCAGGCTCTTCAGCTCGGCGTCCAGCCCGAGGCGGTCGAAGCGGCGCAGGCGCTCCAGGCGGCGTCCCGATTCGATGGTCGGGGACATGCCCTGGAACAACGCGGTCAATTCGCCGATGCCCGCGTTCTCCGACCAGTTGTAGCGGGTCTCGTACTGTTTGTCCGGATCGGCGTAGGCAAGGGTCTTGTCGCCAGTGAAAGCGACGCGATGCTTGTGGTACTGGAAGTCGCCGTTGAAATACTTGAGCTGGCGCGCCAGAGCGAAGATGCGGTCGCGTGCAGCGGCCGACATCGTGAACTTAAGCAGGTAGGGATCGCCAACGCTGGACTGCTCGGCCCTAGGGTCAGCCGTCCACGAATGGTAGGCGGCGTTGCCGCTGGAATCCACCGAGATGACGTAACGATGCGGCTCGATGCTGGGCCAGTCGAAGGTGAAGGTCACCGTGGGAACGGCGGTACGCTGGGGCTGAGTCGGATCAGGCTGTGGCGCTTGCGCGTGCAGCAGTGTCGAGGCAGCCAGCAACGCCAGCAGCAGTCCGAGCCGGTAACCCGCAGCGATAATGCGTTCGATCGGCACGAGGGACGTCGTCATCGTAGATTCAATCGGCGCAACTCGTGGCTAACCCGGATGATGAGCGGCAGAATTCTGCCGCGCCAGCGTGGCAGCCGTGTGCAGGTGGCAGATGGCGATGGCGAGGGCATCGGCGGCATCCGGTGATTGGGGGACCTCGGGTAGCCGCAGCAGGCGCGTGACCATCTGCTGCACCTGCGACTTCTCCGCCCGCCCGTAGCCCACAACCGCCGACTTGATGGCCAGAGGCGCGTACTCGCAGACTTCCAGTCCGGCGGCGGCGGCGGCCAGCATCGCTACCCCGCGCACCTGACCCAGCTTCAGAGCGGACTTCACGTTCACGGCGTAGAACACGTCCTCGATGGCAACCAGCTCCGGCTGGTGGGTGGCGATTAGCTCAGAAAGCTCAGTGAAGATGCGGTCCAGGCGCCGGGGCAGCGGCTCACGCGGCGAAAGCCGGATGGTGCCGGCTATGAGGCAGCGCAGCTCTCCCTCGCCGGTCTGCTCCACCACGCCGTAGCCGGTGTACTCCGTGCCGCAGTCGATCCCGAGCACGCGCATCCGCCTGATGGTAGCGCAGAAGAGTCGCTTCGTCAGCCGATTAACACATCGTCATTTTGGGCAGTCCGACCCGGCGCGTCTGGGATCCCCATCCCGAGGCGCAGATATACAAGTGAGGATTTATTGTGTGATCTTGACCACCGCGGGATGCAGTTCCCAAACGGTGGCCACCAGGGCGCTGCCGCGGCTGGCATGGGGAAAGTCCTGGAACGCCAGTCCGACCACGTCTACAGGCAGCGGCGTCGGCAGTTCGCTGCTCTGGAAGTTCAGGGTGAAGCCGTTCGTGGCCAGTTGCTGCTGGATGTTGCTGCGCGCGGTGCAGTACTCAGCGTCGACCGGGGTTTCGACGATGACGCGCGGGGCCATGGCATCGGCGGTGTCGGAGATTTCCATGGAGATATCGCAATCGCCGGCAAAGACGTTCGCTGCCCGCAGATAGCCATGGGCGATGTGGAATAGTTGCATTTCAAACGGGGTGCGCGGCGCGTCCGCCGGCGGCACCGGCGTCTGCGGCCAGGTCAGCATGACGGCTACGGTGGTGTCCAGCGGCTGGATGTTCGGCAGCGGCACGTGCTTGGCAGCGGGCCGGTAGTCCACCGGTTCCGCGGGAGTGCAATTGCAGATGTTGGCGATGGGGCCTCCACCTCCGCCGGCGCCACCGCCTCCACCACACGACATCACGACTAGAAGCAGGGTGGTTGCCGTAAGGACGGGGCGTGCGGAGCGGAGCAGGGGTTTCATGGCAGCTTACTTCAGATCACCGAGCCAAGATGCTACACCAAAGCCGGCTAGCGTTCGAGCCTGAGGACGAGAATTCCCAAAGAGCGGCTTTTCTTTTGAAAGGGCTACAATGCCGCCTCGACCGCACGGAGCCATCCCATGAAATCACACACCGAGTATCTGACGTTCAACACCAAGAAGCACCGTGAGTACGTGCACATCACGCCGCAGGTGGAAGCGGCGGTCCAGCGCAGCGGCGTGCGCGAAGGGATGGCGCTGGTCTCGGCCATGCATATCACTGCGGGCGTGTATGTGAACGACAACGAACCGGGGCTGATCCGCGACATCGACGAATGGCTGGAAGGGCTGGCGCCGTTCCGTCAAGACTACCGCCACCACCAGACCGGCGAGGACAACGGCGACTCCCACCTGAAGGCCATCCTGGTGCACCACCAGGTGCTGCTGCCCATCACCGCCGGGAGACTAGACCTCGGCACTTGGCAGCGCGTGTTCTACGCCGAGTTCGACGGCCAGCGCCCCAAGCGCGTGATCGTGAAGGTGATGGGCGAGTGAGCGCCGACGTCCAACACTCCGTTCTAAAGAATAAAGAAGGCTTTGCGAATGGCGCAAAGCCACTGCTTTTGTGGCACTGATTGCGGGTTAGAGTTCGGCCTCTATGCCCTCGGTTGCGAACGGCTAGGCAAATCTATCTGGCGAATGAATTCTTCGTCATTTGGCTTCAGCCGTGGTGCTGTTGCCTCCGGGGGGCGTAGTGGCCGGCGCGGTTGTCGCCGACGTGGTCGTCGCCGGCGTGGTTGTCGCCGACGTGGTCGTCGCCGGCGTGGTCGTGGTCGGTGGAGGCGTTCTCCCGCTGGTCGTGCCACCGGGGCAACTGAAGCCCATCGTGCCCAGGGCCACCAGCAATATTCCAAAAATCACCACTAGTCGCTTCATTGGTTCGTACCTCGCGAAGGAAGTGAACTGTATACCTGTTGTCTGGGGCCGTCAACTTTGCGGATGGCGCAGAGCCTGTCCGCCGCGATCCGCCATGGGGCGGCCTCTATGAGGCCGCCCATTGCCTTCCCGCTATGCTGATGTCATTGGATGACGACGCCCGTGGCAAAGCGGAAGTTGTTCTGATGAGCCGCAGGTGCGCCCGGCCCCAGTATGCTGTTGCTACCCAGGAGGCAACCGATACCAAACAAGTCGGCGCAATGCTTGGTGTACAGGTAATCGAACTGGCCGACGCGCAGGCCGAAGTGCCTGGTGAGTTTTACATCCAGGCCACCGCCGAAAGCCATGGCGAATGAGGTCTCGCTGCCAGCCGGGACGGTTCCGGCTACTCCTGGGATGATTCCTGCTGGGAGGGTAAAGGAGTCGAGGCCAATGTGGTTGCCGCCGAACAGCGCATGCACAAATGGGGTTGCGCGTTCACCGCGGAAGGAGACAACGGGACCAAACAAGAAACTGTAGGTCCGTGCGCTGGGAGTTGAGAGGCCGGTAACCGTAATGGGCGTGCCATAGTTACCACTGAAATCGGCCTTCACGCCCAACATCTTGGTAAGGTTAAACTGCCCCGCGATTTCCCAGCCGGGGTACCACCTCTTGATGCTGGTTCCTGCGGGCGCCACAGCACCCTCGGTGTCGACATGGAGATACGAGAAGCCGCCGAAAACCTGTGCTTTGGGGTAGTCCTGAGCAACGGTGTAGACTCCACAGAACAACAACAACAGCGCAATTGCCAAAACTTTGCGCATTTCTAGTCCTCCTTCAAGGAAAAAGTTTAGACCTGCAAACCAGGGGGTCGAGACCCGGACGCCCCTCCAGTACACAGGCGACGCGGCTGCCCGTCAGTGAGGCAGGTCACGGTCACCCGTGACTCTTTAAAGGGGCCCTGCGAAAGGCACAAAAAAATCCTTCTCGGGCGCCCTAGTTCCTGAACGGCCTGAAGTTTTCCGGTTATCGAATAACTCCTCCTTCCACAGGTTACATCGGGCTGTGGTCTCGTCCCCCTTTCGCCCGTGCGCCGCGAAGGGCTTCGCGGGGGAGGCAAAGCCGCCGCCAGTTTGGAATGCTCTGAACAGGCTACTCAAACTATTATCCCGAAGTCAATGAAGAGTACCTGGATGGGAATTGCACTTCTGGATGACCCGCTCCAGATAAGTATCTGCGATTTCAGTTGCATGGGCAGCAGTCCCTTCGCCTGTGCCGAGGCTCACCTTCAACCGTGACGCCCGTCACGGCGTGGGCGCGGGCAGTGCCTCCATCGTTATAGGTAGACGATTCGGCGAGGATCCGGTTTACGCCGGCACGTCCGAGGTGTGTAGTGGCGGGCTCGCAAGCGGTCGTCGTACTTCTGGCGGTGGCACTGGTGGCGGCGGTGGCAGCCGCAGTGGCGGCCCTGCGCCGGGCCAGCCGGCTGCGTGACCAGGCACACCAGTCTGCCCTGCTGGCGCGCCAGAGCGAGCACGAGCGCGACATGGCGCAGCAGGTACTGGCCCACCGCGTCGAAGAAGAACGCGAGCTGACCCGGGAGAAAACGCAGTTCCAGGCCAAGCTCGCCGACTACGAGAAGTACGCCGCTATGGCGCAACTGGCGCTGGGCGCCGCCCACGAGATCAACAATCCCCTGCTCGGCATCTTCTCCCACCTCGAGCTGGAGCTGAAAAGCACCGCCGACCCGGAACAGCGCGCCGAGATCCAGGGCTGCCTGGAAGGGGCCAAGCGCATCTCCGCGACGGTGCGCGGCCTGCTGAACTACGCGCGTCCCGGTCCGCTGCGCTTGAGCCGCATCAGCCTCGACCGCCTGGTGGACGACACCTTCTCTTTCCTGCGCCATCAGCCCATGTTCCACGCCATCGAGCTGAAGAAGGAGATTCCGGCGGAACTGCCGGCCATCACCGCCGACGCCAACCAGATCTCGCAGGTGCTGATGAACCTGCTGCTCAATGCGGCGCAGGCCATGCCGCAGGGCGGTGCCATTACCGTCAGCGCCGACAAGGTGAAGTTCGAAGACCGCGTCGAGGTGCGCGTGACCGATAACGGCTGCGGCATTCCCGCCGACATTCTGCCGCGGATCTTTGAGCCCTTCTTCACCACCAAGCGCGGCCAGGGAACAGGACTCGGCCTGAGCATCAGCCAGGCCTACGTTCGCAGCCATAACGGCGAGATGGAAGTGGAGAGCGTCCCCAACCGCGGGACGACGGTGCGCTTCAACCTGCCGGTGCGGCATTTGGGACGCCCAGCGCCGCAGCCGGAAGAAGAACTGGTGAGCTGAGGAGGACAATGTCGTATTCCGTGCTGGTCGTCGATGATGAAGCCTTGACGCTGCGCACCATCAGCCGCGCCCTGCGCGAGGAAGGCTACGAGGTCTTCCTGGCGAGCTCGGGCGAAGAGTCGCTGGGGATGTACGCGCAGGAGAAGCCTGACCTGGCGCTCGTCGACGTGGTGCTGCCGGGAATCGACGGCATCGAGGTCCTACGGCAGATCAAGAAACAGAACCCTGCGGCCATCGTCCTGATGATGAGCGCCTATCACCAGGTGGAGCGCGCCGTGGAAGCCATGAAGCTGGGCGCGTACGACTACCTGATCAAGCCCTTCCACTTGGCGGACCTGGCCAACACCATCCGGCGCGCGACGGAAACGCTCTCCTTGCGCGTGCGCTTGACCGAAAGCGTGCAGATGGCCAAAGGCCGCTACGACTTCGGGCTGGTGGTCACCCGCAACGAGCAGGTGAAGCAACTGCTGGAAGTCGCGCGCAAGGCGGCGGAGGCGGACAAAACCACCATCCTCATCCAGGGCGAAAGCGGCACCGGCAAGGAAGTGCTGGCCAAAGCCATCCACTATCACAGCCCGCGCGCCCAAGGTCCGCTGCTGCAACTGAACTGCGCCGCCATCCCCGACACGCTGCTCGAAAGCGAGCTGTTCGGCTACGAGGCGGGCGCGTTCACCGATGCGCGCCACCGCAAGGACGGATTGCTGGAGCGCGCGAACCACGGGACGCTGTTCCTGGACGAGATTGCCGACATGTCACCCAGCACCCAGGCCAAACTGCTGCGCGTCCTGGAGGAGGGTTCGTTTACGCGCCTGGGCGGAACGCGCCCCATCAGCGTGGACGTTCGCATCATTGCCGCCACCAACAAGGACCTCAAGGCTGCCGTGGCCGAAGGCCGGTTCCGCGAGGACCTCTACTACCGGCTGAACGTAGTCCGGCTGGCGCTGCACGCGTTGCGCGACCGCCAGGAGGACATCGTGCCGCTGGCCCTCGACATGATGCAGCGCTTCAACCGCGAGCTGAAGAAAAACTTCACCGGCTTCACGCCGGCGGCGGCGGAACTGCTCACCAGCTATCCCTGGCCGGGGAACGTCCGTGAGCTGAAGAACGTGATCGAGCGCACCATGATCCTGGCCCCGGAAGGCGACATTGACGCCGCTTACCTGCCCGAGGAGATCCGCGACCACATCGCCCAGGTCGCCGCCAGCCCGCTCTCACAGACCGACGAACTCTCACCCACCGGACACCAGTTCGTCACCCTGCGCGAACTGGAGGAGCGCTACATTGACGAGGTGCTCACCGCCAGCGGCCAGAACAAGACCCAGGCCGCACACATCCTGGGGATTCATCCCACGTCGCTGCTGCGCCGGCTGAAGAAGCAGCATCTCGACAATTGAGCAGCTGGTACTTGGTACTTGGTACTCGCTACTTGGTACTCGGTACTTGGCACTTGGTACTCGGCCCCCCC
>DASQGF010000044.1:0-15079 GCA_035632755.1 Terriglobales bacterium | reverse complement strand
CTGCACGACTACTTCATCGAGATGTTCACCCGCACGCCACAGGACCTGAAAGAGCGGACATGACCCTGCGCGAGCGCATCGAGCAGGAGATCCGCCAGCATGGTCCCATACCGTTTTCGCGCTACATGGAGCTTTGCCTGTACGAGCCGGGCTTGGGTTACTACGCGCAGCGCAAGGAGCAGTTCGGCAAAGCCGGAGACTTCTACACCTCAAGCGACGTGCACGCTGTTTTCGGGCGCCTCATGGCTCGTCAGTTCGAGGAGATGTGGCGGGTGCTGGGCTCGCCGGAGCGCATCGAGATCATCGAACTCGGCCCAGGGCGCGGACTGTTTGCCCGCGACGTGCTCGACTGGTCGCGGCAGAAATTCCCGGATTTCTCCCGTGCGCTGCACTACACGCTGGTAGAGGCGTCCGCCGCGTTGCGGGAGAAGCTGGGGGTCACGTTGAACGAATACATCGCGGCGGGGAAGGCTGCGGTCGTGGGAGACGCCGCAAGCAACGTCTCTACACCGGCGATTATCTTCGCCAATGAATTCTTCGATGCGCTGCCGGTCGAGGTGCTGAGCAATCAGGGCGCGCTACGCATCGGCCGGGACGCCGGAAGGTTCGTCGAGAGCTTCGTCTCCGCCTCGGCGGCCGAGATGGAGTATCTCGACCGTTACTCGGTCCATCCCGAAGAAGGCGAGCGGGTGGAAGTGGGACTGGAGGCGCAGCGCTGGATGTCGCGCATCGCCGCCGCCGTGCCGCGCGGATTCGTGGTGATCATCGACTACGGCTACACGCGCGAGGAACTGCTGGCGGGGCGCCACCGGGGCACGATCATGTGCTACCGCCAGCATTCCGCGAGCGACAATCCTTACGAAGCTCCCGGTGAGCAGGACATCACCGCGCACGTCAACTTCACCGCCCTGCGCGCTTCGGGCGAGCAGGCTGGCCTCGAATGCCTGGGGCTGGTCACGCAGGCGCAGTTCCTGATGGGCATCGGCGAGGAGACGCAGTTCTCCGACGCTTTCGAGGACGCCCGCCTTCCCCAGGAGCGCGCCAAACGCGCGCTACAACTCAAGCACCTGGTCACGCCGGCGGGAATGGGCGAGACGTTTCAAGTGCTGGTGATGTCGAAAGGCGTGGAAAGGGAAAAGACCGCCGGACTCGGCGGCCTAAGGTTGCTGGCAGGTGCGAGGCAGGGCGATAGCCCTACTCGTAGCGCAACGCCTCAATCGGATCCAGGCGGGCGGCGCGGAGGGCGGGCACCATACCGCTGACCAGTCCTACCGCAGTGAGGATAAGCGTAGCCGCGATCAGCGTGCCGGGATGAATGAGCAGGCGGATGTCACCGGCCTCCGCATTCTTGGCAAAGGCGCTGTACAGAGTGAGCCTGCCCACGGAAAGTGAAACCACGTAGGCGAGGATGACTCCCAACACTCCACCCATGAAGGTAATGGTCAGCGCCTCGGCCAGGAACTGCAGGAGGATGTGCCGTTTGCGCGCGCCCAGCGCCTTCTCCACGCCGATCTCGCGGGTACGCTGCGTCACCGAGACCAGCATGATGTTCATCAAGCCGACCCCGCCGATGCCCAGCGTAAGTGTGCCGATGAAGCCCAGCAGGATCTTCAGACCGAGAGTGATGATCTGGAACTGGTAAACCTGGCTCATGAGGTTAAACACCCTGAGTGCGCGGCGGTCGGTCTTGTCGAACTTGTGCTGCGTGGCCATGACCGCGCGCACCGATTGCTCGAGCCTTTCAAAGTCATTGACTTCGTAGTTGAACCAGATGGAGTCGAGGTAATGCGTGTCCGTGAGGTCGGCCATGGCAGTAAAGGGAACGTAGATGACACGGTTGATATCGTCGTCGCCCTCCTGCATTTTGGCGCTCAAGACACCCGCGACTTCGAAGCTCAGACCATTAATGCGGATGCGTTCGCCCACCGCGTTGCGTCCGGAAAAGAGTTTTTCCTTGGCCTCGGAGCCCAGCACGGCGACGCGGGCGCGCTGCATCTGGTCTTCCATGTTGTAAAAGCGGCCCTGCGCCAATTTGAGCGCGCGGATGGAAACCACGTTGGCATAATTCCCGCTGACGTTGAAGTTGAAGGTTCGCGTTTCGTACTGGATGCTGGCCTGCTTGCTGGCTTCGGGGGTGATGTGGGTGATCTGCGGGATATTGGTGGTGAGCAGGTCCACATCCTCCATGGTAAAGCGAATGGGCGCGCCCGCCTTCTGGCCACCCGCCTGCATCGAGGTGCGGCCCGGCACCAGGATCATCAGCTTGGTGCCGAAGTTGGCGAAGATGTTGCTGATGGCCTGCCCGAAGCCGTCGCCGTACGCCAGCAGCATCACCACCGTGGCAATGCCCCACGCCATGCCCAGCATGGTGAGGGTGGTGCGGCGGCGATTGTGCCGCATGGCGCCATAGGCTTCGTGGAGCAGATCACGGAGCATCGCTTTATTCCTGTCGCAGCGCTTCCACCGGCTGCAGCATGGCGGCTTTGCGCGCGGGATAGAGTCCGGCCACCACACCTGCCAGCGTCAGGCTGCCAATCGCCAGAATCGCCGACATCGGCACCAGCTTGGGAGGATCAAAACCCTGCGGCCCCTGCTGTGTGCCTAACACCGCCATCAGGCCCGCGGCCAGACCCATGCCGATCAGCCCGCTGACCAGCGTGAGGAGAATCCCTTCCAGGGAAAACTGGAACAGAATGCTGCGGTTGGTGGCGCCCAGAGCTTTGCGCAACCCGATCTCGCGGGTGCGCTCGCTGACCGCCACCAGCATGATGTTGATCACGCCAATGGCCCCCAGAACCAGCGTGACTAGTCCCACGCTGCCCAGGAACATGTCCATGGCGTCGAAGATGGTGCCGATCATGTTGGATTCCTGGATGGTGTCCCAGATCTCAAAGGCGTTGTCATCCCGGTAATCGAAACCGTGGTTGCGGGCGACGATCTTGCGCACGTCTTGCTGCGCCAGCAGGTGCTCCGCGGGCACGCGCGGCTGATAGTTGATGAAGGAAATGGCGTTCTGGTGGTTCTCGCCCTTCAGCGGGAAGCTGGTGGCCATCACCTGGTAGGGGATGTAGGCGCGCATGTTGGTGGAGTTATTGTCGCCGCGGCCGACTCGCTCCACGCTGCCGATGACTTCGAAGCGGATGCCATTGAGCAGAACGATGGCGCCCACGGCCGGACGTCCGGGGAAAAGGTTTCTGCTCATTTCGTCGCCCAGAACGATGACGTTGCGTCTTTGCGTTTCGTCCAGGACATTGAGCCAGCGTCCCTGCTTGATAGGGAGATAGCGTATCTGGTCGAACTGGGGCTCCACCCCAGTGATCTGGCCATTGGCGCTGGCGAACTCGCTGACCGCTCGCACGTCAGGGCGAGCCAGCACCGGGGAGGCGTCGCGAACGTGAGGAGCCTCCTTGCGGATGTCAACATAGTCCTGATAGGTGAGCAGATAGGTGCGCGCGGAGCTCATGCTGCCCTGCACCACGGGAGCGCGCCCGGGAAAGATAAACATGATGTCTTTGCCAAACTGAGACAACTCGCGCTTGTTGCCCGAGCGGAAGCCTTCGCCCAGACCCACCAGCAGCAGCAACGATCCCACACCCCAGGCGATGCCGAACATGGTAAGAAACGAGCGCAGCTTGTGCGCCCACAGGGTGCGGAGGATTTGCCCGAAGATGTCCAGGAGCATCCGCATAATCATGGATACGGAGCAAAAGGGAGCTAAGTTCCAAGGGAATAACCATTTCCCTTGCCACTCGCCTGGTCTTTACCAGCCATGCCCCGTTCGGCCAGCGAGCGCCAGAGCAACGCGCTTTTCAGAAAACTGGCTACCTATCTTGCTTATGGAGTTAGGCACTAAATTACATCTGGCCTACATCCCGCTGCTGTCCTTCGCCACCTCGCGCTTGTAGGGCGTCTGCAGGTATTTGCGGGCTTCTTCCAGGGCGCCTTGCGTGTCGTCGTGCGTCTGCAGCGCCTGGCGGTACATGTTGACGGCGCGGTCGCGCTGATCAGTGATGTCGAAGATCTTCCCCAACTGCAGGTAGCTCCACACCTCTGTCCACTTGGGCTCGCCGTCGCCGTTCATGGCGCGCCGGTAGTAGTCGGCTGCGGCCTGGTAATTGTGCTGCAGGAAGAAGACCTCGGCGATGCGATAGGCGGCCAGCGAGCTGTTGTGGTTGGCGTCGAGCGCCTTGTTGAACTCCTTCAGCGCCTCGGAGTAATCGCCCTGCTGCACCAGTTGCTGCCCGCGCATGATGGAGGCCCGCGTTTTCAGCTCCGGCGAGTTCTTCAGCACGCGGTTGTTGGGATCGAGCACGATCCGCCGCGGGCGCCCGAAGGTCTCGATCACGTACGGCGAGTCGGTCCCCACCACCTCGATGCGCTTGATTTCAGTCTTGCCGTCGGTGTCCACCTTTACCTCGATCGGCATGCGGAACAGGTCAAGATCCTGCTGCACTTCGCCGGCGATGCGGAATCCCTTGTTGTTCCCCAGCCGGTACACGGTGTACTTGTTCTTGAAGTCGGGGGCGCCGGTCGAATCCAGCCACTGGGTGAAGAAGCCGGTCAGGCGCTGGCCCGATTGCGCTTCAGCGACCTGGCGGAAGTCGTCCGAATTGGCGGGCTTCCACGCGTACTGGGTGGCGAAGGCGCGCATGGTTTGGTCGAAGGCGGCGTCACCGACCACCCAGCGCAGCATGTGCAGAATCATTCCTCCCTTGTCGGTGACCATCGACTGGAATTCGGGGGAGAAGATGTCGAGCTTGCTGATGCTGCCCAGCGGCACGGTGTCGTAGGCGAGCGCGCCCACCGACATGTCCTTGGTGACTTCCTCAAATCCGGCCTCGCCCGCCGCCTGCTCCACGTAGCGCGCCTCGGAGTAGCGGGCGAAGCCGTTGCTCAGCCAGAAGCTCTCGCGGTTGGCGGGGCTGACCAACACCCCCCACCACTGGTGCGCGACGGTGTTAGCCAGCAGCCGGTAATTCACCTTTTCATGGATGGCGCGCGCTGCCAGCACCGCCATTTCCGGTGCCCAGGCGGAGGGCAAGCTGTCATCGGGCAGTTCGACCACTTTCAGCGTAGTCGAAGGTCCAGGTCCGTAGAGCGAGGTGAAATACTCGAACTCCTTGGCCGCAGTCTCGCCGTAACTCTGCGCCATCGGCTGCTTGTTCGGCAGCACGTAGGTCTGGACGTTGATGCCGCCGCGGTTGCTGTCGGTCACATGGAACTGCCCGGCGATGATGGTTCCGGGGAAGCTCGGTTTGTCCCAGGTGAAGGTGTAGGTGGTCTTGCCGGCGGCCTGCACGGTCTTGGACGACCGCGGCTTCTCCACCTTCACCCGCTTGCCCTGGCGGACAACGGTTTCCTCCTGCGGCGGTTCGTTGACCTGGGTCGTGGCCAGGCTGGTCGTCTGTTTACCGCTGCCCACCACCATCAGCGACGAGGGCACGGTGATGTGCATGGCGGCGGTGAAGCGGCTGGTCTCATATCCGACCATCGGGAACCAGCGCCCGGCGTAGAGCAGATACGACTCGGGCTCGCCGACATACGCCAGTTTCAGCCCTTCCACCGGACTCTCGTCGGCCGACTGCAGTACGCCTTCGTAGAAGAAAGTCAGCGTCGAGGCGGCGCCTTTTGAGATCCCAGCGGGCAGGGGAACGCGCACGGTGGAGTCCTGGGTGACGCGCTCGGCCGTGAGCGGATGTCCGTCGGCGTCCTCTACCCTGGTGACGCGCAGCGCGTTGTGCAGCTCGAAGGTGGCGACGCTGATGTCGTCCAGCGCCGTGAACCTCACCTGGGCGCGCGCCGTCAGCTTGTGCGCCTTGGGCAGGAGCTCGGCGGTGATGTCGTAATCGTCAACGCGGACGCGTTGCTTCTCCGCGGCAAACGAACCAATGGCGAACAAGAGCAGAGCGCACGCGAGGAACACGCCGCGTTTGAGGAGCCGTCGGGCCAAAACCATAACCTTGAGCACTCCCAGAGAACCGGCTGAAAAATAAGATGATAAATCCAACCGCAAGGATGCGCTTGCACCGAAAACAGGGCAGCACTGGCAGCTTGCTATGCTAACGCCCGCAGGACCGCGTCGGCGGCACGTTCGGCGGCGGAACGGGGACCATCACCAGATCTCAGCCGCGCCCGGACTTGGGCCAGATCTCGCTCCATTTTCTCACGAGCTGGGCCGTCGGGCAGAATCTCCCGCAGCTTCGCCGCCACGTTCTCGGCCGTGAAGTGCGCCTGGATCAGTTCGGGAACCACCTGCTCGCCGGCGATCAGGTTGACCATCGCAAAGTTTTTCACGTGCACCAGCGGGCGGCCGAGCGTCCAGGTCAACGGCGAAACGCGATAGACCACCACCATAGGTGTGCCCATCATCGCGGCTTCGATGGTAGCGGTACCGCTGGCCACCACGGCGGCGCGCGCGTGAGCGAGGGCACGCGTGTCCGTGGTAGTGAACAGAATGAAGTTGTGGCTGGGATTGAGCTTCTGCACCAGCAGATCCAGCCACCAAGGATCAATAGTTGGGGCGATCGGCAATACGAACTGATAATCGCAGCCGAGAAGTTCAGCCGTACGCAGCATGACCGGCAGATTCATGCGGATCTCTTTGTGGCGGCTGCCGGGAAGCAGCGCGATGATCGGCTTGTCAGGTTCGTAACCCTGCTCTTCGACGAACTCTTCAAGAGATTCGGGCGGCCTTTCAATATCCGCCAGCGGATGCCCCACGTACTCCGCATCCACGCTGCGCTCGCGGTACCACTGCTCCTCGAAGGGGAAGATCACCAACACCTTCTTGAAATAGCGTCGCACCAGGCGCACGCGGCCCGAGCGCCACGCCCAGAGCTGCGGGGCAACGTAGTAGATAACGGGAATGCCGCGGCGATGCAGTTGGCGCGCGACCTTGAAATGAAACGCGGGCGAATCGATGAGGACGGCAGCCTGCGGCTTGCGCTCATCCATCGCCCGCACCAGCTTGCGGAACTCGCCGTAGATTTTGGGCAAGCGCGGCAGGATCTCGGTGATGCCGACCACCGCCAACTCCTTTGACTGGACAACTACGTCGCAGCCTGCGGCCTGCATGCGCTCGCCGCCCACCCCGAAGCACTCAAGGTCGGGCGCGCGCCGGCGCAGCGCCTCGATGAGCTGCGCGCCGTACAATTCGCCCGAGGCTTCCCCGGCGGAGATCAGAAGTCGCATGGATGTGCGAGGCAGACCGCTAGTCGTCGGCGCTGACCGCTATTTCCTGGTCCTTGTACTGGAGCTGGTACAGCTTCCAGTATATCCCGCGCTGCGCCAGCAACTGCTGGTGGGTGCCCATCTCGCGCAGGCGGCCCTTGTGCATGACCAGGATCTTGTCCGCGCGCTGGATGGTGGAGAGCCGGTGGGCCACGATCAGCGACGACCGCCCCTCGACCATGCGCGTCAGGGCGTCGCGAACTTTGAACTCGGTCTCCGTGTCCACGCTGGACGTGGCTTCGTCGAGCACCAGAATCCGGGGATCATGGGCCAGGGCGCGAGCGAACGAGATCAACTGCTTTTGTCCGGTGGAAAGCGTGCTGCCGCGCTCCCGCACCGGCTCCTGGAATCCCTGGGGCAGCGAGGTGATGAAGTCGGCGAGGTTCACGTCGCGGGCGGCCTGTTCCACCGCCTGGTTCTCGATCCACTCCGTGCCCAGGCGGATGTTGTCCCCCACGGTGCCGCTGAACAGGAAGGGGTCTTGCAAGACCACGCCGAAGCGGCGCCGCAAGCCGGCGAGGGACATCTCGCGGATGTCCACGTCATCGATGCGGATGGCGCCTTTCTGCACGTCGTAGAAGCGCAAGAGCAGGGAAATCATGGTGCTCTTGCCGGCGCCGGTGTGCCCGACGATGGCCACCGTCTCGCCCGGTTCGATGGTGAAGGAAACGTCTTTCAGCACCCAATCGGGCGTGGCGCCGCTGTCACCATGTGGCTGCCCATCGGTCGGGTGCCCATCACTTCCCGCCGGCACGTTGCGATACGCAAACCAGACATGATCGAACTCGATCCGGCCTGGGCCTTCGCTCTTCCTTGGCGAGACCGGCTCGGCAATCTCCGCCGGCGTATCCAGCAGTTTGAAGATGCGCTCGCTGGAGGCCATGGCCGATTGCAGGATGTTGTACTTCTCGCTCAAGTCCTGGATGGGGCGGAAGAACCGCTGCGCGTATTGGATGAAGGCCACCAGCACGCCCAGGGTCACTGTGGCGCGCAGTACCGCATTGCCTCCGAACCAGATGACGCAGGCGATAGCTATCGAGGAGAGAATTTCCACCACTGGGTAGTAGATGGCATAGGCAATGATCGCGTCTTTGAAGGCCTCCATGTGGCTGGCATTGATCTTGCTGAAGCGGTCGAACGCCTTCTTCTCGCGGTTGAACAGTTGCAGGACGACAACGCCGCTCACGTGCTCCTGCAGGTAAGCGTTGATGCGCGCGATGGCCACGCGGATGCGACGATAGGAGTCGCGCACGTGCTTGCGGAAGATGGACGTGACCACCAGGATCACCGGCAGCACGGCAAAGGTGATCAGCGCCAGCCACCACTTCATGCGCAGCATGATCACCATGATCCCGACCAGCACGAACACGTCTTCGAAGATCGAGACCACGCCGGCGGTAAACATCTCGTTCAGCGCGTCCACGTCGGTGGTGACCCGCGTGACCAGCCGGCCCACCGGGTTCTTGTCATAGAAGCCGATGTGCATGCGCTGCAGGTGGCGGAAGATCTGGCTGCGCAGGTCGAACATCACCTTCTGCCCGGTCCACTGCATCAGGTAAGTCTGCGCGTATTCCAGAAAGAAGCTGACCGCCAGCAACAGCACGTAGAGCAGAGAGATCTGCGCGATGCCCGTGAGCGGCTGCGGGCTCAACCAGCGGTCGAGCACAGAATGCCTGCCCCAGGCGGTGGTGGGGGCCAGGTATTTGTCCACCGCCACCTTGGTCAGGTAGGGCCCGACGATGTCGGCCCCCGACTTGAATACGATGGCGGCCAGTGCCAGTGCCACCTGCCACTTGTAGGGGCGCAGATACGTGAGCAGCCGGCGCATCAAGCGGCTGTCGTATGCCTTGCCCAGGACTTCTTCTTCGTGGGTACTAGAGGCCATCGGGTGATTACAGACTACCGTATAGACGCGTTGGACGGCTACGCGGATGAAAAACTAGCGGCAGCCCTCGCCCGCTGGCTTTGTTCCCGGTTTAGCAGTACCATGCTTGTGGTTGGTCCCCGGTTGACGCCAAGGGAGGCGTCCTCCGATGGCTGTTGCCGAGCCACAACCCTCGCCCGGCTCGCAGGACCTGACGGGTGTGAGTGTAGGCCGGTTCGCCATCCGCGCTCTGCTGGGCTCTGGCGGCATGGGCGAGGTCTACCGCGCCGACGACACCCGCCTGAAGCGCCCTGTCGCCCTGAAACGTGTGTCCCGCAAGCTAGGCGCTGACCCAAGCGCCCGCCAGCGCATCTTCAAGGAGGCCGAGCGCGCCTCCGCTCTCAATTCCCCGCATATCGCCGCGGTGTACGACGTCCTGGAGGAAAACGGCGAAGTTTTCCTGGTGATGGAGTATGTCGAGGGCGCCAGCCTGCGCCAGCGGTTGCGGACGTCCGGGCGATTCTCGATATCCGAGTTCCTGAGCCTGGCGCTGCAATGCGCAGAAGCGCTGGCGGCGGCGCAGAAGAAGGGCATCGTCCATCGCGACCTCAAGCCGGAAAACATCCTCATCACGCCGGGCGGGCAGGCGAAAATCCTGGACTTCGGGCTGGCTAAGCACCTGCCGGCGCCGGGCGAAGAGGAAGTCACGGTCAGCGGGGAAAGCCTGCAGTGGTCGCTGGCGGGCACGCCCGGCTACATGGCGCCGGAAGTCCTGCTGGGGGGCCAAGCCGATCATCGCTCTGACATCTTTGCCCTGGGCGTAGTGTTCTACGAAATGTTGACTGGACGGCATCCCTTTGGAGCGGAGCATCGGACGGCAGCCGCCTTGCAGGTTACACCGCTATCCATACGCCAATTGGTGCCCAGCATTCCTGCCGAGCTCGACCGGATCATCGCCAAGATGCTGGCCAAATCGCCGGACGAGCGCTACGCCACCGCCGCCGACCTGCTGGCGGACCTGCGCGCGCTCGAGCGCGGGTGCCCCTTCCTGGTTTCCACAGCTCCCCGCCCCCGTCATTGGGCGAGACGGGTTGGCCGCGGCGTCGCAGTGGTCGTGCTGGTGCTGCTCGCACTTGCGATTACCCCGATAGCCCGCCAGCACTGGAAGCGCTGGTTTGTGGGAGCCGACCTGCCCGAGAAGAAGAACCTGGCGGTGCTGCCATTCGCGGTCGTGGGCGAGGACCCCGGCGCGCACGCCTTCGCCCAGGGGCTGGCGGAGACGCTCACCGGCAAGCTGGCGCAGTTGACCGACAACTATCCGCTGCAGGTCGTCCCGCCGAGCGAGATTCGGTCGCAGAAAGTGGATTCGGTGGAGCAGGCGCGCGTCGGGTTGGGCGCAAACCTGGTGCTGGAGGGAAGCCTGCAACGATCCGGCTCGCAGGTGCGCGTCACCTATCACCTGGTGGATGCCCACACGCGGCAGCAACTGCGCGCCGACACCGTCACCGCGCAAGCCGGGGACCCTTTCGCGATGGAGGACCGGGTGGTGCAGAGCGTGCTGCGCTCCCTTGACTTGGAACTGGGTTCCAAGGACCGTCGCGCGCTGCAAGCTCGCGGCACCAGTGAGCCCGCTGCTTATGATTATTATCTGCGTGGACGCGGCTACCTCATGGAATACCAGAAGGCGGAGAACGTGGACAGCGCTATCGAGGTCTTCCAGCGCGCCCTCGAGCGCGATCCTAACTACACGCTGGCTTACGCCGGCTTGGGCGAGAGTTATTGGCACAAGTACCAGGCCACTCACGCCGCCGAGTGGATGACGCGCGCTCTCGAAGCATGCCAGAAAGCGGCGGCTCTGGGAGAAGGCGCGATCTGCCTGGGTCACGCTTACAACGAGACCGGGAGGTACGACCAGGCAGTGAACGAGTTCCAGCGCGCGCTGGGAATCGATGCCACCTCAGATGACGCCTACCGCGGCCTGGGCTTTGCCTATGAGCACCTGGGCAAGGCGGCGGAAGCGGAGCAGACCTACAAGCACGCCATCGCCGTCCGCCCGCAGTACTGGGCCGGCTACAACTGGCTGGGAGCGTTTTTTTTCCGCCAAGGCCGGTTCCAGGAGGCGGCCAGCATGTTTCAGCAGGTGACAGCACTCGCGCCGGACAGCTTTCGTGGTTACCAGAACCTTGGCGGCGCTTATACGGCGCTGGGCCGCTTCGACCAGGCCCTCCCGGCGCTGGAGCAATCCGTGCATCTGCGGCCGTCGGCGTCCGCCTACTCGAATTTGGGCACCGTGCACTTCTACCTGCGGCGCTTTGCCGACGCAGCCCGCGCCTACGAACAGGCGGTGAAACTCGACGACCGCAACTACGTCCTGTGGGGGAACCTGGCGGAAGCTTATTACTGGAGCCCGGGCGAGCGCGAGAATTCTGCCGATGCATATCGCAAGGCCCTGGCGCTGGCCCAGGAGCAATTGAAGGTCAATCCGCGCGACACTTCCGCGCTGGGGCAGATGGCGATGGACAGCGTCATGCTGGGCGAGCGCAAGCCCGCCTATGAGTACCTGCGGCGCGCGCTGGTCCTGGCCCCCGGAGATCCCGACCTGCAACTCAAGGCCGCGGTCATCGAGAGCCGTCTCGGCCATCCCGACCGGGCGATTGCTTTCTTGGACAAGGCACTCGCCGCCGGTATCTCACCCGACGTTATACGCAACGCCCCCAGTTTCGACGACCTCGCCAAAACCGAACCATGGCAGAGGCTATTGCGGGGAAGAGAGGCAACCCCGCGCAATTGAGTTGTTCTTTAAACCGGCCCACGGCCCCATTTCAAAATAAGGAGGCACATCATGGCCGCCCAACCCAAACCCTTTCCTGGAATCAAGCCCATCCATGTGTACCCGGACGGTCACGCAGAGAAGGACCCGGAACACCTGAGCATAGACCGCAAAGAAGAGGCGTTGTTCTCCACCAAGCTCTCCAAGAGTGATGTCGAGGTTGTGTTCGATAACGGCACACCGTTCAACGGCGACAGGTTCCAGGTGCGGGCAGGAACGGAGACCCCGTCGGGCCCTCTGAGGATAGGTGTCAAGCCCGGCGAGCAGTATCACTATCACATCCGCCCCATCAAGGGCGCTGGCTCGAGCGCGGACCCCACGATCATCATTGACCAGTAAAAGGGGAGTCAGGCGAGCTTTCGCAGCAGCAAGGCGGAGTTTTTCGACCCGAAGGCGATGCAGTTGCACAAAGCGTGCTCGATGCCGAGTTTGCGCCCGGCATCGGGCACGTAGTCCAGGTCGCACTCGGGGTCGAAGTGCTCCAGATTGATGGTCGGCGGAACCTGGCTCTGCTGCATGGCAACCAGCGTAGCGGCGACACCTGCAGCTCCGCAGGCGCCCTGGGGATGGCCGATTTGTGACTTCAGGGCCGACGTCGCGGTGCCGCTGGCGCGACCGTCGAACACCAGCTTGAGAGCCCGCGTCTCGATGCGGTCGTTCAGCACGGTGGAAGTGCCGTGCAGGTTGACGTACTGCACGTCCGCGGGCGCGAGGCCAGCCTCTTCGATCGCCAACCCCATGGCACGCGCCGGTTCCTCGCCGCATTCCTCCAGGCGTACCCGGTGGAAGGCCTCGCAGGTCGAGCCGTAGCCGGCGAGCTCCGCGTATATGTGCGCGCCGCGGGCGCGGGCATGCTCGTAGTCCTCGAGCACGAGCATCCATGCGCCCTCGCCCAGCACGAAGCCGTCGCGGTCGGCAGAGAACGGGCGCGAGGCCCGCTCCGGCTGCTGGTTCCAGCGCGCCGTCATGATGCGCATCAGGCTGAAGCCTTTCATGATGCCGAAGGCGATGGGCGCGTCGGCGCCGCCGGCCAGGATCACCGGCAGCACCCCGGCCTGGATGTTGCGCATGGCGTAGCCCATGGCGTCGGTGGACGAGGTACATCCGGTGGTCACCACGTGGCTGAGCCCGCGGAAGCCGAAGCGCATGCTGATCTCGCTGGACAGCGTGCCCATGGTACCGCTGGGGATCGAGAAGACGCTGATCTCCTTGGGATGCCCCGTGTACCACAACCGGAACTGTTCTTCGCTGAAGTCCTGGGCGCCGCCGCCGGTGCCAAGCATCACTCCGATGCGGCGTTTTTCTTCCAGCGACATGGCGGCGGGATCGAGCCCGGCGTCCTGGAGCGCCTCGTGCGACGCGGCGATGGCCAGCGGCACCACGCGCGATACGTGCTTGCGCTCGTGCCGGTCCACCCAGGCCAGCTCGTCGAAGCCTTCCACCTGGCCGGCGATCTGCACGGGAAGCGAGCTGGCATCGAAGCGGGTGATGCGCGAGACCCCGCTCTTGCCCGCCAGCACGGCGCTGCCGAAGGCGTCCTTGCCGATGCCGTTCGGGCTCACCACGCCCATTCCGGTGATGACCACACGCCGCATAAAATCGACCAACACTGAGTAAACTGTTAGACGCAGGGATACTGGAAAAGGGCGCTCATTGTAACCGAAAACCGCAGAGGATGCGGAGAATGCTGAGGTCGGCGCCGTTACATTGCCGTGACATTTGAGAGACGTAACAAGCTGCGTCCCGACTACTATGCCGGTCGGCATCTACATCTCGGTCCCGTTCTGCCGGTCGAAGTGCAGTTACTGCAACTTCGCTTCGGGGGTGTTCGCGCACGAGATGGTCGCGGGCTACGTGCGGCGGGTCTGCGACGACATACGGCGCGCGCAGCAAACCGCTTCGGCGATGGGTGGCATCCTGGAGCGCAAAGCCGACTCCATTTATCTCGGAGGCGGCACTCCCACCACCCTGACGCCCCAGCAGATCGATCGGATTTTCGCCGCCCTCCGCCAGGAGTTCGAGATTGATCCGGCCGCGGAGATCACGGTGGAGTGCGCTCCGGGGTCGCTCGCGCCCGAGATGCTGGACGCGCTGGCGCGCGTAGGCGTGAACCGCGTGAGCCTGGGCGTGCAGTCGTTCGTCGACGCCGAAGCGGCGGCGGCCGGCCGCCTGCACACGCGGGCCGTGGTGCTCAGCGATATCGCCCGGGTGCGCGCTTGCGGAATCACCAACATCAACATCGACCTGATCGCCGGCCTGCCGCACCAGACCGCGGCGAGCTGGCGCGCGTCGCTCGAGGAGACCATCGCCGCGGGCGTGCCGCACGCGAGCGTGTACATGCTTGAGGTGGATGAGGACTCGCGCCTGGGGCGGGAGTTGATCGCCGGCGGCACGCGCTACCACGCGCACTTCGTCCCTGATGAAGATTCCACCGCCGATTTCTACCTCGAGGCCTGCGCGCGCCTCGGCGGGGCCGGCATCGCGCAATACGAGATTTCTAACTTCGCACGCCCTGGGATGGAATCGAAACACAACCTCAAGTACTGGACCCGGCAGCCCTACGTGGGCTTCGGCCTAGACGCGCACTCGATGCTCGAAGGTCCCGGCGGCGCCGTCCGTTTCTCCACGCCGGATTCGCTGGAGGAGTTCATGGCCGGCGCGCCGCTGAACCGGATCCCGGTGTCATCGCGTGCCGCCCTGGAGGAAACGTTTTTTCTGGGGCTGCGTCTCGCGCGTGGCGTGGATCTGAAGGCAGTGAGTGTGAGCTTCCGCGTGGACGCCGAAGGCGTGTTCGGCGACACCATCGGCGAGTTGGAATCGTCCGGGATGCTGGAGCGCGAAGGCGACGTCGTTCGCCTCACGTCGGCCGGCCGCCTGCTCTCGAACGAAGTGTTCCAGCGCTTCATCGAGCTGCCGTCCACAGCCGTGTAGCGCAAGGCTAGAGCTTTCGCCGAAAATTCATTAGACTCTTTGTTTCGCTTGGATGTGGCGAACTGAATGAAGGCTAGCTCTGCCCCGCGAGGGCTCGCGGAAGCCCAAGAGAAGATCGCGACGGTGGTGGATCTGCGCAGTGACACGGTCACGCGGCCCACGCCCGAGATGCGTCGCGCCATGGCCGAAGCCGAGGTCGGCGACGACGTCTACGGCGAAGATCC
>DASQGF010000043.1:0-11178 GCA_035632755.1 Terriglobales bacterium | reverse complement strand
TGCTACCAAAGCAAGGTCGGCGCCAGCCGCTGGCTGCAGCCGACGCTGCGCGGCACGCTGCGGCAGGTGGCGGAGGAAAAGATCGAGGAAGTGTGCGTGGTGCCCATCTCGTTCGTCTCCGACCACGTGGAGACGCTGGGCGAGATCGACCACGGAGCGCGGGATCTGGCGGGGCGGCTCGGCATCCGGCGTTTCGAGATGACCCCCGGGCTGAACGATTCGCCGGCGTTCATCCGCGCCCTGGCGGACCTTGTGCTCGAGGCTGCGGGTGTGAGAGAAGAGCGAGTGCTGGGCGGCCGACTAGCGGCATCCAGGTGAGGACGAATGGCAGATCAGCAATCGAATACGGCAGCGGGCGCGCTGGGGCGTCTCGGCCCGCCGCCGCGGAAGGCGCTGGGCAGCTCCGCCATCGCCGCCGAACAGGCCTACCGCAAGCGCTCCGGGCTGCCGCTGCTGACGGAAGAGGACATCACCGCGCTCAAAGCCGGTGAGCTTATGCCCTGGGAGCGCGACGAAGGCACGCCGGCCGCGGCCGTGCCTCCTGCCACGGTTGCGCCTCCTGCTCCGGCGTCGCCTGTCGCTGCGTCAGCCCCCGCGGCTGCTGCACCGGCATCGGCGGGCGCGGTAAGCGCCGAGGTCGCTGAAATGATGGCCAGCGGACGCAAGTGGAGCCGGTCTTCGATCGCGGCCGAGCAGGCGCGTCGCAAGCGCACCGGTCTCGCGCCACTGACGGATGCGGAAGTCGCCGCCCTTCTTGGTGAAGCCGCCCCCACCGCGGCGCCGGCTGCTCCTGCGGCTGCGCCGGCTGCCCCCGCCGCGCGTCCTGCGGCTGCGGCTCCTGCGGCTGCACCTCCGGCAGCGCGTCCTGGGGTAGCGGCTGTGCCGGCAGTGCCGCCGGTCGCGCGCCAAGGCACGCCTACGAGCTACGTCGGCACGCCTGCCGTCGGGACTTCGAAAGCCGTGGCTGCCGGCGGAATCGCCGCCGTCGGACCGGAGAACACCGAAGTCGACCAGCGCCGCCGTCGCCTGGTGTGGGCCGGCGTGGCGGCGTTCCTGGCGGCGTGGTTCCTGGCCTTCTTCCGCTTCTTCCTGCCGCGCACGCTGTTCGAGCCCAGCACGGTGTTCAAGATCGGATATCCCACGGACTACGGCCTGGGCGTCACCGAGAAATGGCTGCAGGCCTATCGCATCTGGGTGGACCGCACCCCCGACCGCCTGTTCGTGATCTACGCTCGCTGCACCCACCTGGGCTGCACGCCCGACTGGAAGGCGGCGGAGAACAAGTTCAAGTGCCCGTGCCACGGTTCGGGCTACGACAGCGAAGGCATCAACTTTGAGGGCCCAGCGCCGCGTCCTATGGACCGCGCGGAGATCGCACTGGCGCCCGACGGGCAAATCCTGGTGGACACTTCCAAGCTGTATCACTGGCCCAAGGGACAGCGCAGCGAGTTCGACGATGCAGGCGCGTTCTTGTCCGTGTAACCCGCGCTCGTAAGCGCGGCCGCAAGCTTCGTCTCGACCGAGAGGAGTGGGGGCAATGGCAGACGAAAAGGACGTCAAGGAAGTCAAACCGCCGACCGCAGGTGGCAACGGCGCTGGCGGCAATGGTGCTGGCGTGATGAAGGAGATCCGCGACATCAACGCGGAGCTCGTCACCAAAGCCAAGGAGCAGGTGGAAGGGCTAAAAGACCCGACCAAGACGCAGGTCTTCACCTCCATCTTCCGCCACAAGCACGACGATACCCCGCGCAACCGCGCCCTGGGCGTGCTCTCCAATGTCTTCCTGCACCTGCACCCAGCCAAGATCAACCGCGACGCCGTGCGCTACAGCTACACCTGGGGCATGGGCGGCATCACCTTTTACCTGTTCATCGTGCTGACCTTCACCGGCGTGCTGCTGATGTTTTACTACCATCCCAGCAAGGTGCAGGCTTTCCGCGACGTGCTCTATCTCGAAGCCGACGTGCCGTTCGGCAAGCTGCTGCGCAACATGCACCGCTGGGCCGCCCACTTGATGGTGATCGCCGTCTGGCTGCACATGTTCCGCGTGTTCCTCACCGGCTCGTACAAGAAGCCGCGCGAGTTTAACTGGACCGTGGGGGTGATCCTGCTGGTGCTGACGCTGCTGCTCTCCTTCACCGGCTACCTGCTGCCCGACGACCAGCTCGGATTCTGGGCGGTAACTGTGGGCACGAACATGGCACGGGCCACGCCGCTCCTGGGGCATGAGGGACCGTTAGGCGCGCAGCTCCACATGACGCCGTACAACGACATCCGCTTTGGATTGCTGGGCGGCTCGATCGTGGACGCCAATGCCCTGCTGCGCTCCTACATCTGGCACTGCATCGGCATCCCCATCGTGGCTTCGATCTTCATGATCGTGCACTTCTGGCGGGTGCGAAAAGACGGCGGCATCAGCGGCCCGGCGCCAGTGATGCTGGCGGCGGAAGCGGAGAAGCAGCGAAGGGGCGCGAAGGCGGCGGGAGAGTGAGCTCCCTCGCTTCGCTCGGGATTTCGCCTGCGGGCTCAGGCGCCCGCAAAACGGCTCAACTTCGGCGGCAGAAGAGGCCGCCTCAGGATGACAATTCATAGCGGGAGCTGACAATGGACTGGCATCAACTTTGGGAGATCGTCTCTACGCCGGACAACGTGCCCATCGTGGCGCTGATCCCGCTGCTGGCCTTCTACATCTATCTCGGGGTCAAGCAGGCGCGCGCCAACGACCAGCTCATCGAACAACTGGAGGCCGATCCCGCCCTAGCCAGGACGCACCATCGCAAGACCTGGCCCTTCCGCCCGGGATGGCAGAAGGAGATCCACGTCTGGCCGTTCCTGTTGCGGGTGGAGTTCCTGGCGGCCATCATCGTGACCATCGTTCTGATGGTGTGGTCGATCACGCTGAACGCGCCGCTCGAGGAGCCTTCGAATCCCAATGTCACCATGAACCCGGCCAAGGCGCCTTGGTACTTTCTCGGGCTGCAGGAGATGCTGGTGTATTTCGACCCGTGGATCGCGGGCGTGGTGATGCCCACGCTGATCATTGTGGGGCTGATCATCATCCCCTACATCGATACCAACCCGCTGGGCGCGGGCTACTACACTATCAAGCAGCGCAAGTTCGCGCTGGCCACGTTCGGCTTCGGGTTCTTGCTGCTGTGGGTGGCGATGATCATTATCGGGACATTCATCCGCGGCCCCGGCTGGCAGTGGTTCTGGCCAGGACAGACCTGGGACCACAGCCGTTTGATCTACGAGGTGAACCGCGACTTGCCGGACATATTCGGCATCACCTCGAACTGGGGCAAGGGCATCTTCGGCGCCATTGTCGTGGGTGGCTACTTCGCGGCTGGAGGACTGGCGCTGACGCTGCTGTTCCGCCGTTTCATGGCCAAGGACTTCCGGCGCATGAGCATCCTGCAGTACTCGATGATGGCGGCCTTCATGCTGATGATGATCGCGCTGCCCCTCAAGATGCTGCTCCGCCTGCTGTTTCACATCAAGTACGTGTGGATAACGCCCTATTTCAACATTTGAGGCTGAGCGTGCTGAAAATCACTGGAGGACGGCGTGGCTGAACAACTGACGCCAGACCACGACCCGATCGTCACGCGATCCTACGCCTTGTACTACCTGGTGGCGATCCTGCTGCTCGTGGTCTCGCTGTTCTGGGCTCTATGGGACGAAGCCTACGGCCAGCGTCCCTGGAAGAAGTACCAGTCGGTGTTCCAGGAGCGCTATGGAGCGTTCCTGAAGAGCGCGCGCTCGCAATCCGCGCAGGCGGAGAAAGAAATTCAGGGCGACTCCGAGTATCGCAAGCTGGCGGACGCCGCCGACGCCGCCGAAAAACAGGCCGCGCCGGCGATGAAGAAGATCAACGAGCAGTTGAAAGAGGTTTCCGCGCGCCTGCTGGCGGTGCAGAACGTCTTCACCGACAAGCGCGCCTGGGTCAACGCCAAGGTGTACGAGATCGAGACCGACGACAGCGAATCGGGCAAGAAGTCCAAGCAGCGTGATCTCGACAAGTACAAGGCGCAGCAGTTCACCGTCGAGTTCCCTGACGGCAGCAGGAAGCAATTCAACTTCGAGCAACTGGAGGAGGAATATACCGCCCTGCGCGAAGAGAAGGCGCGCTTGAACGCCGATCTGGGCGACTTGCTCAAGCCGGTCAACGAAGCGAAGACCAAGCGCGACGATTACCTTAAAGAACATCTGGTGAGCCTGACGCCGGAGCAGATTGCCGGCCTGCAGAAGAAGACCGCCGACTGGGACAATAAGATCGTGCAGATCAACGTGGCGTCGGCCAATATCGTGGACCGCTGCGAGTCCTGCCACATGGGCATCCGCGAGCCGGTCAAGCTGACGCCCGCCAGCATGGCGGTGAAGGGTGCTAAGCCCGATGAGTACGCGCACGCCTTCGTCAGTCATCCCGACGAGGAGATCCTGAAGATCCACGATCCCGACAAGTTCGGCTGCTCACCCTGCCACCAGGGCAATGGGCGCGCGACCACCAGCGTCACCAAGGGGCACGGCGATTACGAACACTGGCTGTGGCCGCTGTTCGCCAGGCAGAACACCGAATCCGGCTGCCAGACCTGCCACGCCGCCGACATGAAGCTCTCGCTCACCACCGGCAACGTCGGACAAGTGATCAGCGAGGGCAAGTTCCTGTTCCGGCAGCGCGGCTGCAACGGCTGCCATCGCTACGAAGGCTACGACCGCGAGCCCGAAGACCTGCTGAACGTCCAGCAGCAGATCAAGCAGAAGGAAGAAGAACAACAGGGCAACCTGCGCCAAGCGGCGATGCTGACCAGGCAGGCCGACAACGCACCCGACAACGCCACCGCCAACCGGCTCTATGCTGAAGCGGAGGCGCTGAAGGTCGCCAATAGCAGGATCGCCGGACAGATCGAGCAGCTCGACTTCCACTCCCGCGACCTGCTGCGTGACCTGAAGAAAATCGGCCCCGACCTGAAAGAGGCCCGCACCAAGCTCAACAAGAACTGGATCCCGGTGTGGCTGCACAAGCCCACCGACTTCCGCCCCACCACCAAGATGCCGAACTTCCGCCTGAACGACGAGCAGATCAAGGCGATCTCGGCCTATCTGTGGCAGATGGCGCTCACCGACAAACTGCCGGCTGCGCCCAAGGGCGACACCACGCGCGGCAAGGAACTGTTCGAGACGCGCGGCTGCCTGGGCTGCCACTCCATCGGCGAGGGCTCGGAGATGCAGGGCGGGGATTTCGCCGCCAACCTCACCCGAGTCGGCGAAAAGGTCAACTACGATTACCTATTCCGCTGGATCAAGAACCCACGCGTGCGCACGCGTCCCTATTGTCCGTACGAAAAGAAGGACATCGGGCCGGAAGACTACGCCAAGCACAACCTGCCCTACCAGATTGACTTCGAGCACTCCACCTGCCCCAACGACGGCCACGAGCTGCAGGTCGAGCAGATGACGGTGATGCCCAACCTGCGCCTCGCCGACGATGAAGTCGCCGACATCGCCACCTATCTGATGACCCAGCGGCAGAAGGACCCGGCGTCCTATCCCGAAGCGCCGTTCATGGACGACCCGAAGCTGAAGGCTGAGGGCCAGAAGTGGGTGCGCCACTTCGGCTGCGCCGGCTGTCATGAAATCGCGGGTTTCGAGGATGAAGGCCGCATCGGGACCGAGCTGACGGTGGAAGGCTCGAAGCCGCTCGAACGCCTCGACTTCGCGCTCCAGACCAAGAAGGCGGAGGAAGGCAAGGAAGTCATTACCGACAAAGCCATCCAGGCCCGCCTGCCCGAAGGCCCGGCCAAAGCCGACTGGTACAACCACAAGGGATTCTTCGAGCACAAGCTGGCAATGCCCAACATCTACGACCAGGGGATGATGAAGCCGGAGACCGAGAAGCTGCGCATGCCCGACCCGCACCTGAACAAAGACCAGATCCAGGAGTTGGTCACCTTTCTGCTCGGCAGCCAGGAGACTTCCCTGCCCGCCAGTTACCAGTACAAGCCGGAAGACTGGCGGCGCGACGTGCAGGAAGGCTGGTGGATCGTGCGCAAGTACAATTGCGTCGGCTGCCACCAGTTCACGCCCGGCCAGCAGACTTCGTGGCAAAACGTCCGGCGCTTCCAGGATCCGGACTGGAAAGAGCAGTTCCCGCCCAAGCTCCTGACCGAGGGCGCGCGCGTCGATCCTGAATGGCTGATGCGCTTCCTCGCCAACCCGGCGCTGAGCCAGGCGGACACCCACCGCAACGGCGTGCGGCCGTATTTGAAGATCCGCATGCCCACGTTCTTCTTCTCCGACACGGAGCGGCGCAAGCTAGTGCGCTTCTTCCAGGCGCTCTCGCAGCAGCCCATGCCCTACACGCCGGAGCGGCTGCCGGTGCTGACCGCCAAGGAGACCGACATGGCGCGCAGCCTGTTCACCAGCACGGCGGCGCCCTGTCTGAAGTGCCACGCCACCGGCGACGCGGCCCACGACAAGATCGCCACCGCACCCAATTTCCTGATGGCCAAGGACCGTCTGAAGCCGGGCTGGACCGAGCGCTGGATCACCGATCCGCAGAGCATCAGCCCGGGGACGTCCATGCCCTCAGGCCTGTTTCGCAAGGACGGCGATCACTACGTGTTCGCGGGCCCCACGCCGTCGTCGTTCGAAGGCTACGACAAGGACCATCGTCAGTTGCTGGTGCGCTATATCTTCCAGCTCACGCCGGAGGAACAGCGCCGGGTCTCCAGCCAGGCAGGCCGCGCGCCCGCTGGCAAGAAGGCCCGCAATCCGGCGGGCTCCACGCCCGCAGGAGTACAATAAAGAGTTTGTCCGGCAGTTCCGAACACTACTATGCGAGGACTATATGAATAAGAAGACGTATGTCGCGTTGCTGCTTGTCGTGGGGCTGATGTTCGTCGCCGGTTGCGGCAAGAAAGAAGCTCCGCCAGAGCAGGCAACCGCGAAACCGGAAGCAGCCGCTGCGCCTGCCGCCAAGATCGATCCCGCCACCGTGGCCACGGTCTCGGGAGTGGCAAAGTTCGACGGCGCCGCGCCCAAAGCGCAGAAGATCGACATGAGCCAGGACCCCGCCTGCAAGGGCACCAACGAGACGGAAACCGTCGTGGTGGACAACGGGAACTTGGAAAACGTGTTCATCTACGTCAAGGACGGGCTGGGCAACTACAGCTTCGATGTGCCTAAGACTCCCGTTAAACTCGACCAGCAGGGCTGCCGCTATCATCCGCACGTGCTGGGCGTCATGGCCGGGCAAACGGTGCAGATCCTTAACAGTGACAACACCACGCACAACATCCACCCTTCGCCCAAGGACAACCGCGAGTGGAACGAATCGCAGCCGCCCAAAGGCGCAGCCCTCAACAAGGACTTCGCCCGCCAGGAAGTGCTGATCCCGGTGAAGTGCAACCAGCACCCGTGGATGAAGATGTACATCGGCGTGGTCAAGAACCCGTTCTTCGCGGTCACCGGCAAAGACGGCAAGTACGAGCTGAAGGGGCTGCCTCCGGGAACCTACACCATCGCTGCCGTGCATGAGAAGTTCGGCGAGCAGACCCAGACCGTGACCGTCGCCGCCAAGGACAGCAAGAGCCAGAACTTCACGTTCAAGGCCGGAGCTGGCGGAGCCGGCGGGCAATAAGTTTTGGTAGACTCAATGGGAGGTGGGCGCGTAGCGTCCACCTCTGCGGTTCGGATGTGGGAAGGGGGCCGGCTTCGTCCCGAAGCTCGGCACAAAAGTTTTCATCGCAGACCGTCCCAGCAGAATCAGTTACATATCCTTGATCCCAGGGAGCGACTTCTGAACTCGGCAGCCACGCCTTACAACTGGGCGTATCACCGGTTTGTCACCTTGCTGGCCTGCGGTACCCTGCTGTTGATCGTGGCGGGTGCGCTAGTCACCAGCAACGACGCCGGACTATCCGTGCCCGACTGGCCCACCACATTCGGCTCGCTCTACCGCATCCCGCCCATGATCGGGGGTGTGAAGTTTGAGCACGGGCACCGCATGGTCGCGGAATTGATTGGGTTCCTGACGATCATCCTGGCAGTGTGGACCTGGCGCGCCGAGCGCCGCTCGTGGATGCGCAAGCTAGGCATCGTCGCGCTGGGGACGGTGATCGCGCAGGGCGTCCTGGGCGGGATTACAGTTCTCCTCTACCTGCCGCCAGCGGTCTCGACTACCCACGCCACCCTCGGCCAGACCTTCTTTTGCCTGATCGTGATCATGGTGATGGTCACAGGCCGCGAGTGGATGGAAGTGCCCCCGGTCATGGTAGTCGAGCAACATCGGCCGCGACTGCGCACTCTCGCCACACTGGCCGCGGCGTCGGTGTACCTCCAGCTCATTCTGGGGGCGGCATTCCGCCATTCCGGCATCAAGCTGCTGCCACACCTGGTCAGCGCGGTGGTGGTGACCGTCCTGCTGCTGTGGACGGCCACGCGCATCCTCAGCGAGCATTCGGCCGTGCCCCAGTTGCGACGGCCGGCGCGTGCGCTACTGATCCTGCTGCTCGTCCAACTCGCACTCGGGGTCGGCGCATATCTGACTCGCGTCGAATGGGGCAAGGGCGCTGCGCAGCCCATGCTGAGCATGGTGGTCGCAACCGTCGCGCACGCGGCCGTGGGCGCGCTGGTGCTGGCGACCTCGGTGGTCCTAGCGGTCCAGACGTACCGGCACACCTCGCCCGAGGCAGAAGCGGTCGTGGCGCATCCGGCGCCCAGCAAGGTGGTGGCATGAGCTCCGCAGCGCAGCCGCTCATCGTCCCGCGCACAGGCATTCTGGCCCTGCTCCAGGACTACGCCGAACTTTTCAAGCTGCGCGTCACCTCGCTCATCGTGATGACCGCGTGGTGCGGCTACTACCTTGGCTCGCTCAAGAGCGGCACACCTTCCCTGCAATGGGGCCTGGTGCACGCCATGTTGGGGATCGGGCTGGTTTCCGGCGGCACGGCAGCGTTCAACGAGATCATCGAGCACCGCGAAGACGCGCTCATGCGGCGCACCCAGCACCGTCCCTTGCCTGCAAACCACATGGGGCTCGGTCATGCGGTGCTGGTCGCGTTCTTGGCCACTGTCGGCGGAGTCGTTTATCTCTACTATCTGGCCAACCCCGGGACGGCGCTGCTGGCGCTGGCCACGGCGGTGGCCTATCTCGGCCTCTACACGCCGCTCAAGAAAATCTCGCCGCTCTGCACCTTCGTGGGCGCGTTTCCGGGAGCGATGCCGGGCGTGCTGGGCTGGACAGCGGCGCGCGGCCGTCTTGAAGTCGAAGCGCTTGTTTTGTTCGCCATCGTCTTCTTCTGGCAGTTTCCGCACTTCCACTCCATTGCCTGGCTCTATCGCGAGGACTACGAGAACGCCGAGATCCGCATGCTGCCGGTGGTGGACGCGGACGGCCAATCCACCATCCGCGCCATCCTGTTCTACCTAGCGATGCTGATACCGGTGAGCCTGGTGCCCACGTTGCTGCACATGGCGGGCTGGCTATATTTCGGTGGCGCGCTGGCGCTGGGCCTCGGATTCCTCCTGACCGGCGTGCGCCTGGCGAGGCTCGAGATGCCGCCCGGCAAGCCGCGATCCAAGCAGAGAGCGCGGCAGGTGCTGATCGCCAGCGTCTTCTACCTTCCGCTGCTGTTTGCGCTGATGATGCTCAATGCCGTTGCCTGACGTGGAATCCGTCCCCGCCTCGCAAGACGAACGAACCGAGTCCCCGGTGATCCGGATCGAGCGCCTCGGCCATCGCTATGACCAGCGACAGGCGCTCGACGACGTGTCGTTCGACGTGCGAGCGGCGGAGATTTTCGGCCTGCTCGGCCCCAACGGCAGCGGCAAGACCACGCTCTTCCGCATCCTTTCAACGTTGATGCTGCCCGCCGAGGGGCGCGCCTTCGTCATGGGCCACGACGCCGCGCACGAGCCTAACCAGGTACGGCGGGAGATCGGCGTCGTCTTCCAGGCGGCAAGCGTGGACGCCAAGCTCACCGCCGCCGAGAACCTGCGCCACCAGGGCCATCTCTACGGCATGAGTGGTAACGCGCTCAAGCGCCGCATAGTGGAGATGCTCGGGCGTGTGGGGCTGGCCGACCGCGCTCGCGACCGCGTGGAGAAGCTCTCCGGCGGGCAGCAGCGGCGCGTCGAGCTAGCCAAGGGACTCATGCATCACCCTGCGGTTTTGCTGCTGGACGAGCCTTCGACGGGCCTCGATCCCGGCGCGCGTCGCGACCTGTGGCTGTATCTCAAAATGTTGCGCGACGACGAGCGCGTAACCGTGATTGTGACCACGCACTTGATGGAAGAGGCTGAGCATTGCGATCGGCTAGCCATCCTGAACGAAGGCAAACTGGTGGCGCTGGGAACCCCGGCGGAACTGAAACGGGAGATCGGCGGTGAGGTCATCGTGATGGAGACCGGCAACCCTGAATCGCTGGCGCGGCGCATTACCGCGCGCTTCGGCGGCCCCTGCAGCGTGATCGACGGCAAAGTGCGCCTGGAGCGCGAACACGGCCACCGCTTCGTCACCGATGTGGTCGAGGCTTTCCCGGGCGAGATCGATTCCATCTCCGTCAGCAAACCGACGCTGGAGGACGTCTTCATTGACCGCACCGGACATCGCTTCTGGACTAGTCCGGAAAGCGGGGCATCCTAGACGTATGGCCCAGACCACAACCATTCCGGCGCCGGCTCTCGTCCGTGGTCCTGCCGTCCGCAGCCGCACGTGGCTCGCCGTCGCATCGCTGTGGTGGCGCGAACTGGTGCGCTTCTTCCGCCAGCGCAGTCGCGTCATCGGTGTGATCCTCTCGCCGCTGGTGTTCTGGCTGGTGATCGGCTCCGGCTTCGGCACCTCGTTCCGCTCGGGCTCAGCCGCCGGCGGCCAGCACTACCTGGAATACTTCTACCCCGGCGCGCTCATCATGATCGTTTTGTTCACCTCGATCTTCACCATGATGTCGGTGATCGAAGACCGCAAAGAAGGATTCTTGCTCTCCGTGCTGGTGGCGCCCATCAGCCGCTCGGCCATCGTGCTGTCCAAAGTGCTGGGCGGGACCACGCTCTCGGCGGTCCAGGGATTGATCTTCCTCGTGTTCGCGCCGGCGGTGGGCGTGCACTTCGGGCTGGCACAGTTCGGCGTGATCGTGCTGATCACGTTGCTGGTTTCGTTCTGCCTCACGTCGCTGG
>DASQGF010000042.1:0-5061 GCA_035632755.1 Terriglobales bacterium | reverse complement strand
AGCCTCAGAGGCCCGACTTTTTGGGGCACGTCTTCCGCGGGCTCTTCAGGTCCCTCGCTGCGCTCGGGATTTCGGCAGCGGGCTCCCGCTTCCCCTCGCTGCGCTCAGGATCGCTCACGCCCGCTAAGCGCCTCAAGTTCGAACCTCGGGAGTTATTCCTGCCGCCCGTGTGGCGGACGTATCGTCGAGTCGCGGCCGGCGTCGCGGCGATGGCATGAAATCGGGTCTCAGTTCAACCTTGCGGCAGCTTGTGATCCCCAATGGTGTGCTGCTGGCAGCCGCCGTGCTCCTGCTGCCCTGGAAACTGCAAGCCATCTTCGCGCCGCCCGAAGGCGAGTTCATCGCGCTGGCCATCGCCGCAGCCGGCGTCCTACTGGCCTGGCGTCTGCGCTCGCCGCGGCTGATGCTGATGCTGATGCTGGTCCTCCTGCTCGTGACCGAACGAGCATCAATGTGGGCGTGGGCTGGGCACGTCGGTCCGGGCGAGTCAGCCGTTCGAACCGCGCTTGCCGTTCTACTGCCCCTCAACGTTGCCGTCCTCCTATTGGTAGACGATGCATACGTCGATTGGGAAGCATTCGCCTGGTGGGGCGGGCTGATCGCCGTGCAGGCGATAGTTATGGCGGTGATCCTGGGAACGGGCGAAGCCTCCGCGTTGCGCCGCCTCGGCCAGCCATTGATACCCCAGCTATTGTCCGGAAGCCGGGTTCCACAGCTTGCCACATTGCTGTTCCTGGCCTCTGGCGTCGCACTCTTGGTGGCTTTCCTTGTCACCCGTAAACCGAGGGAAAGCGGCTTGTTTTGGTCGCTGTGCGCCTGCTTCCTGGCTGTCAGCGCCGGGAATCCGCGCCTGGGCGCAGGCTATTTCGCGGCCGCCGGCGTGATCGTGGGCGCGAGCGTGATCGAGACCGCCTACCTGGTCGGCTATCACGATGAACTCACCGGCTTGCCGGCGCGGCGCGCGTTCAACCAGGCCGTCGCCGCGTTGGATGGCGAGTACGCCATCGCCATGGTAGACATCGATCATTTCAAGCGCTTTAACGACACGTTCGGGCACGATGCCGGCGACCAGGTGCTGCGCCTGGTGGCCTCGAAGATGATGGAGGTGGGCGGCGACGGCAAGGCCTTCCGCTATGGCGGTGAGGAGTTCGCCATCGTCTTCCGCCGAGCCACAGCGGAGGACGCGCTGGAGCATGCAGAGGTCCTGCGAGGACTGATCGCGGAAACAAACTTTGTGGTCCGCGGCCTGGACCGCAGCCGGCGCAGCCGGACGGAACGGCGCTATCGCCACCGTCCGCGCAAATTGCGCAAGCAGCGCTTTGACACCCGCGTGACGATCAGCATCGGGCTGGCGGAGCCGACCGACCCTGCCACGCCTGTAGAAGATGTCGTTCGAGCGGCCGACCAGGCCCTCTATCGTGCCAAAGAGCGGGGGCGTAATCGCGTGGAAATGCACGTTGCCCGGCGCCCTCGCGCGAAGGTCGAGCACGCAACCTAGACCTGCCAGAAGGATTGTCGTTAAGCGGCGGCGGAAGCTGGGTGGCTCAATCCAATGCGGACCGCCACGTCGAACTTTCTGTAGTACTTCTTCACGTCCGCCGCTCCATACTTGGCGCGGAACTTCTCCACCACCGCCTTGACGGCCTTCGGGTCATGCATCAGCACGGGCTTGAAGTGCGCCTCCAAACCGCCGGTAGAGATGCCCAGGATACGGTTCTTCTTCAGGTTCTTGAACCACTGGGTCTCCGATCCGTAGACGGGCAGCAGATAGAGCTTGTCCTCTTCGAGAACGAACCAGACGGGAAGGGTGATGGTCGCGCCGGATTTTCGTCCGGTGACCGAGATCTTGATCTGGCGCGTGCGCCCAAGGCACTTTTGCAGCTCTTCGACTGAGTCCTTCATACCTGCCTCCTCTGCGACCTGCGTACGCAATCCGGACTGCCGAGCTTTGCTCCGCCACCCAGCCGAGAGCCTGCCCTGAGCGAAGTCGAAGGGGCGGCTGGGCCTACCTGGGATCAGGTGAATGTGGGCAGCAGCACTAAATCATCATGCGGCACAGGTTCCAGGGGATGGCCGCCCTTCGTCCATGCACGCAGGCCACCGTGGATCACGTACGCATCGAAGCCTTCTTCCCTCAGGATGTGCGCCACACGGGCGCTGGTGGCTTCCCGCGCTCAAGTACAGTACAGGTAGATCTCCCTGTCGCGAGGCCAATCCTTCACCGTGGCCAGCAGGTTGTTGGGCTCGAGGCGAATTGAGCCCTTGATCCGCACGGCACCGGGATCGTAATAGCCGTGGCTGCGGACATCGGCCACGGTCATCCTGCCGGCTTCGCCCGAAGACAATTTGCGGGCCAGTTCTTCCACCTGCACTCGCGGCGTCACGCGGTACTTCCTGTGCCTCCCGTAAAGATAAACGCGGTAGGCAACGTAGCCGATAAGCGCGACCAGCAGCAGCCATTCCACCGCGCGTCCCACGGTCTTCGCTCCCTCGGCAAGGGACACGATCACGCCACTGAACAGATAGCCGAACCCGGCGTAGGCGAGCGTGTAGAGGAAGGCGCCGACGCAGTCCAGGCGCAGGAATTGGCCGAAGCCCATGCGCATGCTGCCGGCCAGCGGAGGCGCCAGCGTGTTGATGCCGGGAATGAATTTGGCGAACATCAGGGTGGTCCGGCCGCGCCGATAGAAGGATTCTGCCGAGCGCAGGATACAGGACTCGGGATTGAGCGCGATCCGGCACAGGAAGCCAAGCAGCGCCCATCCGCTGTACCGCCCCAGGATGAAAAGCAGGGTGTCTCCCAGAAGCATCGCCGAGAGGGCGATGATCACGACCATCTCCGGGCGCAGATGGTGCCACGCGCTGGCCGTGCCGGCTGCCACCAGCGCCAGTGCTGCGGGCACTGGCACTCCCACCGCCTCGAGAAACACGATCAGCGCGAGTACCGCGTAGCCATGCCTTTCCAGCAATGACACTATCTCACTCATGCCTCAGCGTAAGATTCAGAAGGCGGCGGAAAGCTGCGCGATTTTGTGCAGGGGTGCGTCCGGCGTTCAGATCCGTGCATCTCTCTAATGCAGCCGTGCGATTTGGGGGCCATGATGCGACGGTTATTGAACGCGGGGCTGGTGGTGCTGGCGGCCGTCTTGGCCGTGGGCCAGCCGGGGCGCGCACAGGAGACAACGCTCAGCCTCGACCCGGAGAAAACCACCGTCAGCTTTACGCTGGAAGCCACCCTCCACACCGTGCACGGTACTTTCCGGCTGAAGAGCGGCGCCATCCGGTTCGATCCCTCGACCGGTGCAGCGAACGGAACTGTGGTAATAGATGCGGCCAGCGGCCAGACCTGGAACAAAAGACGCGACCACACGATGCACAGGGACGTGCTCCAGAGCGAACGCTATCCCGAGGTCACCTTTACTCCCACACGAGTAGCCGGCAACATCCTGCCGCAAGGCGAATCCAGCGTACAGGTGGAGGGAGTTTTGAGACTGCTGGGGACCGACCACGCCATCACTCTTCCCTTCCTGGTGCAGGCGAGCGGAAGCGAGCTGCGGGCAACGACCCGATTCGTCATCCCCTACGCCGCTTGGGGACTGAAGAACCCAAGCACTTTCTTCCTGCACGTTGCGGACAAGGTGGAGTTGAGTATCGCCGCCAGCGGCAAGCTTACGAGTGCTGCCACGCAGCGTTGACCAATCCTACGGGAATAGACGGGCCAGCTCTTTGCGATAAAGCTGGTTCTGGGGAAATTCCTCGGCCAAACCCGAAAGTAATTGGCGGGCGGTTTCGCGATCGCGATCGCGCAGAGCGGCTACGGCCAGCAGAAGGCGGGCATAGGGAGCGAGGTAGCGTCCCTTTTCCGCGGTGATGCGCAGCTTGGCGATGCCGTCCTGCTTGTTGGTCTCCGCCCCGCCCATGCGCAGGAACCAGCGGACCGGCGCGGAATTCACACCCAGCAGATAGTTCTCGATGCCGACCGCGAGATAAGCGTCGTAGTAGGAGGGATCAAGCGTCAACAGCCTTTGGGCCAGCAGCCGCCCGGCCTTCATGTAGCCCAGCCCTGCCATGTTGCGTTTCTCGATCATGGCGGCATAGTCGCCGCGCAGGCCGCTGGCCATTACTTTGGCGAAGATCGCGTTGGCGTCCTGCGGTGAGCCAGAGAGGATGCGGCCGGCGATCTCGTCACCTTTAGCCAGCTCGCGGTCGAATGCCGCGCGCGTTTGCGGGTCAGGCACCTGCTTCTCGCGCTTGGCGAATCGCTCGTTGTTGGTGAACAGCTCCGATTCCAGGATATGCAGGCGGTTGAACTCTGCAAAAAGATAGGCCGCGGCGTTCGACACCGGACCCACCGGATCGTCGGGATGGCTCGCCTCCCAAGCCTGGAAGATGGTGTGGGCGCCGTCAAAATCCAGGTTGTACATCTGCCGGTAGCCGGTTTCAAGAGCGGTGGGAGGAGTCGCAGCAGTATCTGCGCCCATCGTCGGGGCCGCCGCAAGCAGGATCACGCACGCCAGCAGCAGCCACGACAACGCCGACTTGTGTGTTGTGAGCAGCAGTCGCACCCCCACCCAACCCCAGACTATATGGACAGCCAATCAACACTTAGATGCACTGGGGGGACATGGATGTTCTCCCCTTTTTTCCCTGCTGGCCCTCTAGGAAACCGGTATAGCTTGGCTCTTCCGGGATTCCGCCGCTGTAGCCGGACGGCTGAGCATCCCCATGGCGGCCTGGACGCCGCCTGGCCGGTACGGTACCCCGGCCGCGCGCAGGCCCATCTCGACGCCAGCCAGGGTGCCCAACAGCATCAGGTCGTTGAAGTCGCCCAAATGACCGATGCGGAAGATCTTCCCCTTTAGTTTGCCCAGGCCGGTGCCGAGCGACAAATCATACTCCTCCAGGGTGACGTTGCGGAAGTGGTCTGCGTCGTGGCCTTCCGGCATCAGCACAGCGGTCAGGGAACTCGAGTATTCGCGGGGGTCGAGCGCCAGCACCTCCAGTCCCCAGGCCTCTACGGCCGCCCGCGTAGCCGCGGCATGGCGTTTGTGCCGGGCAAAA
>DASQGF010000041.1:0-23785 GCA_035632755.1 Terriglobales bacterium | reverse complement strand
GAGCGTGGCGACCGTCCCATCGTCGCCAAGAAGACCCCGCCCCCGGAGCAGACCCACGCCGAAAACTTCTATTACCAGAAGCAGATCCAGGCCAAGACGCCGATGGTGGTGGTACTGAGGGATGGCGAGGAGGTGCACGGCACCATCGAATGGTACGACAAGAATTGCATCAAGCTTATCCGCCCCTCCGGCAACCTGCTGATCTACAAGCCCTCTATCAAGTACATGTTCAAGGAAGCGGAAGAACCGAAGAAGGGCTAGAAGTAGCGAGTCTTAAGTCGCGCGCGACTGAGCTTCCGTCACCCACAGCGACCGGCCAGCAGCCAACAGCCGCTCCTACGCTATCACCTTGGGCAGCACGATCCCCTTCTGCGCTTGGTACTTCCCTTTGCGGTCCTTGTAGCTGGTCTCGCAGGGCTCATCCCCTTGGAAGAAGATGATCTGGCACAGGCCCTCGTTGGCGTAGATCTTGGCGGGCAGCGGAGTGCTATTCGAGATCTCGAGCGTCACGAAGCCTTCCCACTCCGGCTCGAAAGGGGTGACGTTCACGATGATGCCGCAGCGCGCGTAGGTGGACTTGCCCACGCAGATGGTGAGCACGTCGCGCGGGATCTTGAAGTATTCCACCGAGCGCGCCAGCGCAAATGAGTTGGGCGGGATGATGGCGCAGTTCGAGCGCACGTTCACGAACGACCGCTCGTCGAAGTTCTTGGGATCGATCATGGCCGAGTTCACGTTGGTGAAGATCTTGAACTCGTCGGCCACGCGCAGGTCGTACCCGTAGGAAGACAGGCCGAACGAGATCACGTGGTTCGACACCTGCTTCTCCGAGAAGGGGTTGATCATGTCATGTTCCAGCGCCATCTTGCGGATCCAGCGGTCGCTCTTCAGCATGCTTGTCCTCGTTTGTGGCGGGCGGGGCGCCACGGGTTCGTTTGGCAGGAAGGGTGAGGCCATCTTAAACGCGGAATAGCGCCGTTGACAATGGTCCCTATCTCCTCTAGCATCTGTTACTTGGCGACTTTCGAGGCCGACAGGGCCGGAGCCCTGGCGGAGGGAGCAGCGCGTGATCAAGCTCGACATCATCAATGAAGTGGTCACCAAGACCGGCATCACCAAGACCAAGGCGGAACTGGCGGTGGAGACGGTCTTCGAGGGCATGAAGAAAGCCCTGGCCCGGGGAGAACGCATCGAACTGCGCGGGTTCGGGGTGTTCAACGTGCGCCCGCGCAAGACCGGCATTGGCCGCAACCCGCGCACCGGCGCTGAGGTCAACATCCCTCCCGGCAAGGCGGTGCGCTTCAAGCCCGGCAAGGAACTGCAATCAATCGATTAGAACCCGGCGTCGCGCACTCGGGCGTGTGCCGAATCACTGGGCCTTTTTCTTCCATGTCTGAACCCGATCCGCCGTTGGCCTCTTCCACCTTCGAGCTTTACCGGCCGGTGGAGGTGTTCGTCGCGCCCCCACCGCGAAAGCGCCGCTACTGGCTGCACGCATTGCTGCTCCTGCTGACCATCTTCAGCACACTGGTAGTGGGCGCGCGCCTGCAATACAACTTCGACCACAACCTACCGGCGTTCTCGCTGGAAGATTCGATCTTTCCGTGGAGGTGGGCGATCGGCAATCCGTCGCACCTGTTGCTGGGAATTCCCTTCTCCGCTACCCTGCTGCTGATCCTACTGGCGCACGAGATGGGACACTTTCTCTACTGCGTGCGCTACCGAGTCTGGGCCACGCTGCCGTTCTTCATCCCAGCGCCTACGCTGATTGGGACATTCGGAGCGTTTATCCGGATACGCTCGCCCATCCGCTCGCGCGCCGCTTTGTTCGATATAGGAATTGCGGGACCAATTGCGGGATTCGTCGTCGGGGTCGCCGTGCTGGCCTTCGCCCTAACATTCTCGAAGCCCCTGGCCCATGCGGCCGCGGGATCCGACATCCAGTTCGGATACCCGCTGATCTTCTACTTGGTGCACGGTGCCATGGCGCTGTTGCAGCCTGCGAGCAGTCACCTGCACCTGGGCCTGCGGCAGGTTTACCTCCATCCAACGGCGGTCGCCGCCTGGGTGGGCATGTTCGCCACCGCGCTCAACCTGCTGCCCGGCGGCCAGCTCGACGGCGGCCACATCGTGTATTCCGTGGCCCCGCGCATTCACCGCAGGGTCTCGCGCATCACGGTGGCGTTGCTGGTAGTGATGACCGTCTTCTGGTTCGGATGGCTGGTCTGGTCAGTACTGTTGATGGCCACGGGTATGCGCCATCCGCAGGTGCCGGTCGAGCCGGAGCTCGGCCCCCAACGCCGGCTTCTTGCCATCTTCGCGGTCGTCATGCTGGTGCTGACTTTCATCCCTGCACCCTTCGGCGGCGCCGGGGTGTTCTCGCTGTGGCGGTAACTTCCTACCGCGGATTCACCCGGGCAAACGCGGATTTCCGATCCGTGTTCATCCGCGGTAATGAAGTCTTACAGTAGGGACACCGGGTCCACGTCCACCACCAGCTTGCCGCGCGGTATCTTCTGCTCGGCGGCGAAGTCCAGCATGGCGCGCAGCGCGGCGTTAATCCGCTCGCGGCTCTGTGACTTCAGGATGAAGTGATATCGGTACTCGCGTTTCAAGCGCGCCAGCGGTGCCGCTGCCGGCCCGAGCACGCGTACCCCCTGGGGCGGATTCTTCTCCAGCCAGCGGCCCACAAGGCCGGAATACTTCAGCGCCTGCGACATCTCATCGGAGCGCAGCAGCACGTTGGCCAGCGCCGCGAAGGGTGGATAGTGCATCCAGCGGCGGTACTGCAGCTCCTTCTCGTAGAACCCGCGATAATCGTGCCGCTCGGCAAAGCGTATGGCGTAGTGCTCGGAGAAATACGTTTGCAGGATAACCTTGCCGGGGGTCGAGCCGCGTCCGGCGCGTCCCGCGACCTGCGTGAGCAACTGGAACGTTCTCTCAGCGGCGCGGAAGTCGGGGAAACCCAGGGCGAAATCGGCGCCCACCACGCCCACCAGCGTGACACCATGGATGTCGTGGCCCTTGGCGATCATCTGCGTGCCCACCAGCAGGTCGAGTTCACCGGTGTCGAGGGCAGAGAGCACGCGTTCGAAATCACCGCGGCCGCGCACCGTGTCGCGGTCGAGCCGCCCGATGCGCGCGCTGGGAAACGCGCCGTGCAGCAGGTCTTCCAGCTTCTCCGATCCCGTCCCCAGGAAATAGATATATTCGCTCGCGCACTTGGGACACACCTTGGGCACCGGCGCCTGGTAGCCGCAGTAGTGGCACATCATCTTCTGCGCCCGGCGGTGATGGGTGAGCGCGATAGCACAGTTCCTGCACTGCACCGTCTCGCCGCAGGAGCGGCAGAGCACCACTGGCGAGTATCCGCGGCGGTTGAGCAGGATCATGGCCTGCTCGCCGCGATCGAGGCGCTCGCGGATCTCCTCCACCAGCCGTCGCGAGAAGACCTGCTCTTCCCCCGACTGCTGGAACTCGGCGCGCATGTCTACCAGCTCGACTTCCGGCAGCGGTCGTTGCTCGACACGCTCCGGCAGTTCCAGCAATCCGTACTTGCCGTTTTGCGCGTTGTGGAACGATTCCATGGCTGGCGTGGCCGAGCCCAGCACGACCGCCGCCCCACAGATCTTCCCTCGCATCACGGCCACGTCGCGGCCATGATAGCGCGGCATTTCTTCCTGCTTGTAGGAAGCGTCCTGCTCTTCGTCTACGACGATCAACGCCAGGTCGCGCACGGGTGCGAATACCGCCGAGCGCGTGCCCACGACCACCCGCGCTTCCCCATTTCGGATGCGGTGCCACTGCTCGGCCCGCTCGGCATCCGACAATGCCGAGTGCAGGATCGCGACTTGGTCGCCAAAGATCTCATGCAAATTGGCGGCGGCCTGCGGCGTCAGACCGATCTCGGGCACCAGCAGGATCGCCGACCGGCCTGCGGCCAGCACGTCCTGCATGGCCGCCAGGTACACTGCCGTCTTTCCCGAGCCGGTGATACCGAACAGCAGCGTTACCGAGAATTGCTTCTCTTCAACACGTTTGCGAACCTGTTCGAGAGCTGCCTGCTGCGCCGGGTTAAGCGGAAAATCCAGCGCGGGCTTACCTTCGAGGCAGGAAAACGAAAATTCCGCCGACTCTTCGATGATTTCCACGATTCCGCGCCTGACCAGCGTCTGCAGCGTGGTCTGTGGCACATCGAGGCTGCGCAGATGCTCCACCGGGGCCCGGCCGCCGGTGGCTGCCAGAGTCTCCACGATCCTTCGTTGATTGTCGTTGAGCTTGCCGCTGACTTCTTTCAACTGCGCGATGCGGCGCGTGCGCCGGGCATCACGCGCGCTGGAAACATCCTCGGCAGTAACCCATCCCTTGCGCAACAGCCCGGCCAGCAGCTCGCGGCCTACGCGCAGGACCGCGCGTAGAGTCTGTTCGCGCGCGCCGTCGCGCGCGGAGAGGTAGTCGAGCACGCGGTATTCGAGCATCTGCTCGTCCGCGCTCTTTTTTGATCGCCGCGAGGATCCCCTTTCTGCCGACTCATGCAGCGCCGCCCATCCCGCCTCGGTGATGCGAAACGCCCGCGCGCGCTTCACCTCCGCACCCAGCGGCAGCATGGTGCGAAAGACCTCGCCGAGCGGCGCAAGGTAATAGTGGGAGATCCATTCGCCCAGGCGCATCAGTTCAGGGTCGAGCACGGGGGCCGCGTCGAGGATTTCGAGAACGCTCTTCGCCTCGACCGAAGGCGCGCGGTCGTGGAGCGCTGTCACTACGCCCGGCAGCCGCAAGTTGCGGAAGGGCACCAGCACGCGCCCGCCGACCACCGGTTCCGCCCCGTTCAGCCGGTAGGTGAAACAAGTTTCCAGCGGAACGGGCAGCGCGACATCGCAGAATTGGGGCATGGGCGGAAATGCAATTTAACCACAGAGGCCACAGAGTACCGAGTACCAAGTACCGAGTACCGAGTACCGAGAAAAAGACTTGTCCTCTGTGGTTAGCTTCTTTGGGTTACTCGGCAGACCGGCGCGGCTTCAGGCCAAGGTATTCCATCACCATCTGCAGGTCTTTCCACGTCTCTTTTTTCTGGCGCGGATCGCGCAAGAGAAACGCGGGATGGTAAGTGACCGCCAGGCGGGTGCCCCGGAAATCGAACCAGCGGCCGCGAAGCCTGGCCATGGGTTCGTTGAGGCCGAGCAGGCAGCGTGCTGCCACCGCGCCCAGCGCCACGATCGCCTTCGGCTGGATCACGGTGACCTGGCGCAACAGGAAAGGCGAGCAGGTCTCGATCTCCTCTCGCTCCGGCGTGCGGTTGCCCGGAGGGCGGCACTTCACCACGTTGGCGATGTACACCTGCTCGCGCTTCAGGCCCATGGCCTCGATCATCTTGTTGAGCAGCTGCCCGGCGCGGCCGACGAACGGCCGCCCTTGCTCGTCTTCGTCTGCGCCCGGGCCTTCGCCAACGAACATCAGCTCGGCGTTGGGATCGCCTTCGCCGAAGACGATGGTCTTCCGTCCCAGGCGCGCCAGCACGCAGCGCGTACACTCGCCCAGGTCTTCCTTGATGAGTCTTAGCGCCTCAGCAGGGTCGGCGGCTGCAGCCTCCGGCTTGGGGGCGACAAAAAGGTCTTCGGGCGTGGCGACGCAGGTGGAAATCGGCACCGTCTCCGGCTGCTGAACAACCGCCGGTGCAGGGACGTCGCTCGCAACGTCTCTGCGATAGAAATCGTAGATTCCCAATTCACGGTAATACTGCAGACGGGCTGCTAAGAGTTGTTGCGTGCGAAGATCCATCAGCGGTGGGTGCCGGCGGGCGCGGCCTGGGACCGCTGCTGCTTGATGCGCACCACTGCGTCGAGCACACGGTGCGCGACTTCCCACTTCGTCGTCTCGGGAACGTCGATGGTTTCGCTAGGCGTGATGATCGTGACTGCGTTGCGCTCCGAATCCATGCCGATGCCCTTGCGCGAGATGTCATTAACCACAATGGCGTCGAGCGATTTTGACGCCAGCTTGCGGCGAGCGTTCTCGAGCGCGTTCTCGGTCTCGGCAGCGAAGCCCACGACGATCTGGGAACTCCGTTTCGACGCCACTTCGGCGAGGATGTCGGAAGTCGGCTCCAACTCCAGCGACAGCGCGCCCCGGCGCTTGATCTTCTGCTGGGAGCGTTGTTTCGGCTTGTAGTCGGCCACGGCGGCGGCCTTGATGACGATGGTCGCGTCACTCATCCGCGAGAGCACGGCCTGCCGCATCTCTTCGGCAGTCTCGACCGCGACCACTTCGGCGGCGCCCGGCGCCTGGAGCGCGGTCGGCCCGCTGACCAGCACCACGCGTGCCCCACGACGCAGCGCCGCTTCCGCCAGAGCGTATCCCATGCGGCCGCTGGAGCGGTTGCCGATGTAGCGCACCGGATCAATGGGCTCGCGCGTCGGCCCGGCGGTGATGAGCACGGTTTCATCCGCAAGGTCCTGCGCCGCACCCAGCGCCAGCATCACCGCGGCAACGATGGTCTCATTCGCCGCCAACCGGCCCGGACCCGTCATGCCGCAGGCGAGGTATCCGGCATCGGGCTCGACCACGCGTACTCCGCGCTGCTTGAGGATCTCAACATTGGCGCGGGTCGCCGGGTGTTCCCACATGTTGACGTTCATCGCGGGCGCGACCACGACGGGCGCGGTAGTGGCGAGGTACAGGGTGGAAAGGAAGTCGTTGGCGATCCCCTGGGCGAACTTGGCGAGGACATCGGCGGTGGCCGGCGCGACCACCAGCGCATCGATCGACTGCGCGACCGCGATGTGCTCCACGGCAGAATCGATGTTGGGCTGTCCCGCGCCCGCTCCGAACAGGTCGGTGATGACCTTTTCCCCGCTGAGCGCGGCAAAGGTCAGCGGCCGCACGAACTCCTGCGCCGCGGCGGTCATGATGACCTGCACGCGCACGCCGCGGTCCTGGAACTGGCGCACCAGCTCCGCCGCCTTATAAGCCGCGATCCCTCCGCTGACCCCGAGTGCGATCTTCATGGGTTGATTCTAAACCCGGGTGGCGCTACGCCTCGCTCTTGTTGATCGCCTGCTCCAGGATCTCATTGGCGACGTCGGCGGCCGAGCGCGGCGCTTCCATGGTCCACTTGACCTTGCCGGCGGCGATCTCCTCTTGCGCGATCTTGCACGGCTTGCGGGAGTGCGTGTCCACCATGGGGCGCGATCCCGACTGCAGTTGGCGGGCGCGGCGCGCCGCGACCAGGATGTAGCGGTACTTGCTGTCGAAGCCGTCCATCAGCATCATGCTGTGACCTCTCTCACTTCAAGATCCCTCGCTTGCGCTCGGGATTGCGGCAGCGGGCTCCCGCTTCGCTCACGCCCGCTAAGCGCCTCAACTTCAACGTCCGCCGGGGATTGCGGACAAAGCAAAGGACTCCAGGATGGGCCGGAGCGCCGGGCGCATGTTGGCCTGCCGGTGACGCTCCGCGGTGACCAGCCATTTTTCTTCTTCGGCAGAATGCGGTCCACCTGAGCGGCAAACCCGCTCGGCCAGCACGATAGCCTTCAACTCGTCGATGGATTGCTCAAGCTGGTCGTTGACTAAAATATAGTCGTAATTCCTGTAATTCTCAATCTCCCGGGCGGCGGTCACCAGCCGCCGCTGGATAACTTCCTCCGACAACATGCCCTCGGCCTGGCTGCGGCGGCGCAGGCGGCGCTCCAGTTCCTTGCGTGTCGGCGGCAGGATGAAGATGCTCACCGCGTCGGGGATCTTCTGCTTCACCTGCCGCTCGCCCTGCACGTCGATGTCGAGCAGCAGGTCGTGGCCGCGCTCGCGGGCGCCATCGAGAAAGCGCCTGGCCGTGCCGTAGTAGTTGCCAAAAACGTCGGCGTGCTCCAGCAACGCGTCCTTCGCCAGCAGGCGCTCGAACTCTTCACGCGAGATGAAGAAGTATTCGTGACCGTCGTGCTCACTGCCGCGCGGCGGGCGCGTGGTGTAGGAAACGGAGAATTCCAGATTGCTGACCGTCTTGCGCAGCTCGTTCACCAGGGTCGACTTCCCCGAACCCGATGGCGCCGAAATGATGTAGACGATGCTCATTCCACGTTCTGCACCTGCTCGCGCGATTTCTCGATCTCCGCCTTCATCGACAGGCCCAGTTCGGTTATGCGCAGACCCTCGCCGGAGACGCCCGAGGTCTTCGACAGCAGGGTGTTGGCCTCGCGGTTCATCTCCTGCAGCAGGAAGTCCAGCTTCTTGCCAGCTTCGCCGCCTTCTTCCAGCACGCCCAGAAAATGCTGGATGTGGGTGCTGAGGCGGACGATCTCTTCCTGGATGTCGCTGCGTTCGGCTAGCAGCGCGGCTTCCTGCAGGATACGGTCCTGGTCGGCGTGGCCGCCGATCAGCTCCTTCATGCGGGATTGTATTTTTTCCAGGTAAGCGCGCGAAACCGCACCCCGCAGCTTCTCGACCTCCACTGTCGCGCTCCGCAGGCGGGCCATGCGCTCGCGTAGTTCGCGCTCGATGCCGTGGCCCTCCTCGATGCGCATGCGGTCGAGCCGAGCGATGGCGTCCGCCAATCCTGCGAGCACGCGGCTTTCGCTCTCGGCATCGAATTCGGTTTCGGCTACGCTGAGCGCGCCCGGCATCCTGAACACGGCATTGAGGTCAGGCTCGCCCGCGATGCCGAGCTCCCGCGCAGCCTGCCGGAAGGCCTGCACGTATCCGCCCACCAGCTCGTGGTTCACCGCCAGCGGCGCAGCCCCGGAGCCGTCGAGGGCCAGCGTCAGCTCCACATGCCCGCGCGCGATCTTCTCTTTCAGCAGGCGGCGCAACTTGATCTCCAGCGCATCCGATTGCGGGGGCATGCGCAGATGGAGATCCAGAAAGCGGTGGTTCACCGACTTGAGCGCCAGCGTAAAGGCCGCATCCGCGCGTACCTGTCCTTTGAACTGAGCGAAGGCGGTCATGGAGCGGATGGGCATGGACTAGCTTTCCGGACCCGCGGCAATCTTGTACTGCTCCACATCCAGGAACTGCAGATCATACAGCCGGCGGTAGGTTCCCAGGCGGCTGAGGAGGTCCTCGTGGGTGCCGGTGTCGGTGATCTGGCCGTTCTCCAGCACCACGATGCGGTCGGCGCGGCGGACGGTGGAGAGGCGGTGCGCGATCACGAACACCGTGCGCCCGACCATCAGGTTCTGCAGCGCCGACTGCACCAGGGCTTCGGATTCGCTGTCCAGCGCCGAGGTGGCCTCGTCCAGAATGAGGATGGGAGCGTTCTTCAGCAGGGCACGCGCAATGGCGATGCGCTGGCGCTCCCCGCCCGAGAGCAGCAACCCGCGCTCGCCGATGGTGGTGTCATATCCATCGGGCAGCTTCTGGATGAAGTCGTGAGCGAGCGCCGCTTGGGCGGCCGCGATCACGGCATGGTTGGAGACGTGCGGCTGTCCGTAGGCGATGTTGTTGTGCACCGTGTCGTTGAACAGGATGGTTTCCTGCGTCACGATGCCGATTTGCCGCCGCAGGGACGCCAGCGTGACGTCGCGCACGTCGTGGCCATCGATCAGAATGCGCCCGCCGGTCACGTCGAAGAAGCGCGGGATAAGGTGCGCCAGCGTGCTCTTGCCGGCGCCGCTCGAGCCCACGATGGCCAGCACCTCGCCTTTCCGCACTTCCAGGTCGATATTGCGCAGCACCTCGCGGTCGCCTTCGCCGTTGACGCCGTAGGAGAAGGTCACATGCTCGAAGCAGACGCTCCGGCTGAAGTTGGGCAGCGTGGCCGCGTGCGGCTTTTCGTGGACATCGTCCTTTTCGTCCATGAAGGAAAACAGGGTGGCGGAAGCGCCCAGCGCCTGCTGGAAGCTGTTGTTATAAAGGGCGAACTTCCGTACCGGGTCGTAGAGCTTGAAGATGGCGAAGAGGAAAGCCAGGAAGGTGCCGGGCGTGAACACCTGGTGGTTGATGCGATCGCGGCCCAACAGAAGGAGCAGGGCAACGGCCGCTGCGCCGAACAGGTCCATCAGCGGCGAACTCAGCGCCACCGCGCGCACCGAGTGCATGTTGGCGCGGAACAAGCGGCGGGAGGCTCCGTGGAAGCGCAGGCTTTCCCACAGTTCGGTGCCGAATGCCTTCACGATGCGGTTGCCGGCGATGGTCTCGTGGAGGATGTTCTGCACGTCGGCCAGCTTGTCCTGGCCACGGCGCGTGGTGTGGCGCACGCGTCTGCCGATCCGCCCAGCGGAAACCACGATGAACGGGACGAACAGCAGCAGCACCCACGCTAGCTTGCCGCCGAGCGCAATCACGATGTACACCGTGAACAGCAGCACGAACACCTGCTGCATGCATTCGGCCAGCACCGTGCCCATCGCGACCTGGACACGCTCCACATCATTGACGATGGTCGAGAGCAGCGTACCCGTGGAATAGCGCGCAAAAAAGCCCGCCGAACGGCGCAGGATGGCGTTGTACAAGTCGTTGCGCAGGTCGGTAATCAGGCCGAAGCCGGCGTAGTACACCAGGTAGGTGCTGGCGTAATCACAGATCCCCTTGATCAGGGTGGCCATCACCAGCGCGAACGCCACCATGGTCCAGGCGTTCTTGAAATGCGCCGGGACAAACTGCTGCAGGTACAGGGCGTAGCTAGTGCCGGGCAGGCGCGCCAGCACGATGTCGTGGCTGCCCGCGTCGGGCCGCAAAACGCGGTCGAGGATGGGGCCGATCAACAGAAGACGAAAGGCGTCGGCGGCGCCCACACCCGCGGCCAGCGGCAACGAGAGCAGCAGTTGCGGAATGTAGCGGCGGATGTAGTGGAGCAGCCGGATCAGTCGCCGCATCGCGCCTCGAAGATGGTGCGGATTTGGGGCACCCCTTATTCTACTGGATTAAGCCGCAACTGCCGCGCATCTCCCAGGAAAGAACCCTGTCCGCTACCGCGGGCTGTCGCGGTGGATCGCCTTCACGCGGTAACCCGCCTTGGCCAGCCGCTTGTAAACCTCTTCCGCGATGAACACGGAGCGGTGCTGCCCGCCCGTGCACCCGAACCCGATGGTCAGGTAACTCTTGCCCTCGTTGACATAGTGCGGCAGCAGGTAGATGAGCAGCTCGGAGATGCGCGAGATGAATTCCCGAGTCTGCGGGAAGGAGCGGATGTACTTGGCCACCCGCGGGTGCCGCCCGGTATAAGGGCGGAATTCGGGCACAAAGTGCGGGTTGGGCAGAAAGCGCACGTCGAAGAGCAGGTCGGCTTCCTCCGGCACGCCCTGCCGGTAGCCGAAGCTCACGCAGGAGACCAGGATGTTCTTGTCTGTGGATTGCCGTTGGAAGCGCTGGGTGAGGTGAGCGCGGAGCTCGTGTACGTTGAACTTGGAGGTGTCGATCACCACGTCCGCCAGATTGCGCAGCGTGGAAAGCCGGCGGCGCTCGGCCGTCAGCGAAGCCTTCACCGGCGACGAGGTCCCCAACGGATGCGGGCGTCGCGTCTCGCTGTAGCGGCGCAGCAGGGATTCCTCGCTCGCTTCCAGGTACACCACCGTGGTGGGCAGAAGTTTCTTGACCGCGTCGAGGATGGCCGGCAGCTTGTCCAGACGCTGCCCTTCGCGCACGTCCACCACCAGCGCCGCGCGTTCGATCTCCGAGTGCAGCACCAGTTCGGCAAAATCCGGGATCAGATCCACCGGCAGGTTGTCCACGCAGTAGTAGCCGAGGTCCTCGAAGGCCTTGAGTGCCGAACCCTTGCCCGAGCCGCTGATGCCCGTGATCAGCACCATCTCGGGTTGACGAGGGCGTGCCCGCGGGGGGCCATCGGTCTTCGCAACCGGCTTGGAAGCGGCGCGCGGCTTCGTTTTCACGGAATGGCGCGGCATTGAGGTTGATGGTAGCAGAACTAGAGAATTAGACGCTGGGATACCCTTCACGTTTACGCTTGGCGATCCCTGGGATTATCTCGCTCCAGCCCTCTTCAGCAACTCGATGACCTGCTCGTTCTGCGGCTTGGCCGACGCGCGGGCAAGCACAGAGGCGCCGTTCGTCATGCGCGCATTGGGGTCGGCGCCCTTTTCGAGCAGCATCTGGACGATGGCGGTGCGGCCGTCGGCAGCTGCTTCCATCAGGGCGGTGCGGCCGTCGCGGGCGCGGGCGTTGGCGTTGGCGCCGTGCTCGAGCAGCAAGTGGACGGCGGTTGTGTTGCCCGCGTCCGCCGCCTGGATAAGCGGGGTAGTGCCGTTCGAACTGGGCGCGTTGGGATCGGCATGGTGGGCCAATAGCGCCTCGATGGTCCCCGGATCCCCGCTCTCGGCAGCCAACAACAGCGGTGTCGTTCCGGTGCTGTTGCCCGCGTTGGGATCGGCGCTGTGTTCAAGCAACTGGCGGACGGTGCGCTCAGCGCCGCGGGCGGCGGCGTGGTGCAGGGCCGTCCAGCCGCGCAGGTCGCGCGCATCTACCATGAGCCGCAGTTGGGAGGAAGCCCCGGTCCGCCGCTTGCCGGCGGTGAGCTTATCGGCGTTAGCGGCGGCGTTGAGCAATGTAGTCACGGTCTCTGGATCATCGCCTGCCGCGGCGATCATCAGGGCCGAGGTGCCGATCTTGTCTTGCGCGAAGGGATCTGCCCGCGCGCCGAGCAGGATGCGGACAAGGTCGGTGCGGTGGGCATCGGCGGCAAGGATCACCGCGTTCCAGCCGTTGGCGTCCCGGGCGCCCACGTCGGCGTGCCGGGCGAGCAACAGGCGCAGGACCTCCGGACTGCCGTCATCGGCGGCGGTTAGCAGGGCCGTCCACCCCATGGTATCGCGGGCGTTGACGTCGGCGCCGGCAGAGATGAGCATCCTCGCCAGCGCCGCGTCCATGCCCTCCGCCGACTTCATCAACGCCGTCACCCCGTGCTGGTCGCGCGCGTTGGAATCGGCGCCCTGCGCCAGCAGTTGCTGAGCCTCGCGGCGGTCGTCGTTTTCGACGGCTGCGAGCAGTTCGCTGTCCAGGTTTCTTTTGTCCTCGGCAGTGCGCGTCGCTTGGGCGGCCTTTTGTCCAGCCTGCGGGGTTGCGGGCGCACTCTGTCCCGCTGCCGCCGACGGCAGCAACAGCAGAGTACAGACGAGTTGCCGGATTCCCCCCATTGAGCGCCGCCAACGCCATTGTAGGACCGCACACAGCGCTAGTGGTTGACTGCCGCGACTCCGGCGCAGAAGTCAAACGGGACACAATATGTGCCCCGTTCAAAACTGGCGACTGGCAACTGACACTGCTTCTACGGCGCTTCGATCAGCTCCATCTTCCCGTCCTTGGTGCGGTGCAGCACTTTCACGCGCCCCTGGTTGTCGCGGAACACGAACACGTCGCGGTCGCGGAACTCCGCTTCTTTGATGGCTTCTTCCAGGGTGAGCGGCCGCAGGGCCACGGCGCTGTCGTCGCGCGTCACATGGGCCTCGGCTGTCCGCACCACGGCCGGATAAGTGTGCACCACCACCGGAACGGCGGTCGAAACTTTCTCTCCCACGGCGGCCCGCTGCTCGGTTGCCGTGGCCTCTCCATTCCACTTCTGCTTGGGCTGGCGCTTCTTGTCTCTCCAGCGCCCTTTGTACTTGAGCGCCTGGCGCTCGATGCGCTCCAGCGCCTCGCCCACGGCGGAACTCATGTCCCCGGCTTCGGCGATGCCGACGATGGGATGTGTGCGGAGCGTGATGGTGATTTCAGCGATGTGCCGGTGCTTCTCGGCCGCCAGAATGACGTTGGTCTTAAACGTGAAGCCCAGGATTTTTTGCAGCTTGGTGAGACCTTGATCGATCTGCTTGCGGACGGCGGGAGTGGCTTCGTACTGCCTGCCGGTGTATTCCACGTTCACTTGAGCCTCCTTTGCCCCGTGCCCGGCCCGGAGGGGGACTCAGGACTGGTTCACGACGGAGTCACGTTGGTCGTGCTGGTTGCTAACAGCAAACCCACCACGTGACTCACCCCGGCAGCCGCGGGTTGACCCGCCGCTTCCAGGGTCCAAAACGGCCTAGTTTTTCACTCTGCGCTGGTGGGTACTCGGGATGCGCATGTCCTCCCGATACTTCGCGACCGTGCGACGAGTGACCTGGATGCCCTGCGACTGCAGGATGCGGGTGATCTGCTCGTCGGTCAGCGGCCTGGCGGAATCCTCTTCCTCGATCAGTTTCTTGACCCGGCGTTTGAGGATAAGGAGCGAGGTGCCGGAGCCCTCGGGTCCATTCACGCTCTCGCTGAAGAAATATCGCAGCTCGAACACTCCCTGGGGTGTGTGCGCGTACTTATTGGCGACGGCGCGGCTGACGGTGGAGGGGTGCACTCCGATCTCCTCCGCCACTTCCTTGATCATCATGGGCTTGAGCTGGTCGATGCCGAAGTCCAGGAAGTCGCGCTGCCTGCCGATAATGGCATAGCACACCTTGACGATGGTCTGCTTGCGCTGCTCGATGTTCTTAATGAGCTGGATGGCCGACTTGTAGCGCTCCTTCACGTAGGTGCGCACGTCCTTCTCGGCGGCGTCGCGGCTCAGCAATCGCCGGTAGGCGGGATTCAGGCGAAGCTGTGGGACGTCGTCATCGTTCATCACCACCACCCACTCGTCGCCCTGCTTGACGAAGGCCACATCCGGCTCGATCAACCGGGCGTCGGTGCGGTTGTAACGCAGTCCCGGCCGCGGGTCCAGTGTCTTGATGTAGTCCAGCGCGGCCATCACTGCCTCGAGCGGCCGCCCAATGGCTTTCGAGATCTCCCGGTATTGCTTGTTCTGCAGCGGGCGCAGGTGCTCGCCCACCATCACCAGGGCGTCCTCAAGCGTCTGTTCGGTGTCGCCGTTCAGCCCGTGGGATTTGCGGAACTGCTGCTGGTACTTGAGCTGGGCCAGCAGGCACTCGCGCAGGTCGCGCGCCCCCACGCCCACCGGGTCCATCTGGCGTACCAGCTCGATAGCTTCGTGCAAGTCCTCGCGGCTGAAGCCAGGACGCGGAAACTCTAATACCTTGCGCTCCATCTTGGCGGCAGGCTCGGGTACGCTCGCCGCCTCCGTCTCAACCGGTTCGGCGACCGCTTCTTCCACCGCGATGCCGGTGGTCTCGGTCTCAATATCGAAGATGCCGCCGGCCTCCTCAATCGGGCTTGCGCTGCCCAGCACGCTCGCGGGAACCAGCGCATCCGCCTCCGCCTGGGCGGCAATCTCGGGAATCACGGCCTCGCTCGTCTCCGCCTTTTCTCCCGGCTGCGTGGGCAGGCCCAGCAGCTCTTCGTCGCTGGCGATCAAATATCCGTCTTCATTCAGGTTGCCGATCACCAGTTCAGCAGCCTCATGTACCTCCGGGGACACGCTTATCGCCCCGAGCTGCCACATCAGGTGGTCAGTAAGGGTGCTGGGGCGAGAGAGGAAATTCTCAAAGGAAGGTTTCTCGATGATCTCGGAGGCTGGGCTGCGATAGCCAGGGTCCAGGTAGTCCTGGAAGAAAGACCCAAAATCAATCTCCTCGTAGGGGTCTTTCTTCTCCCCCTCCAGCACCGGCTCATCCGCCGCCTGGGAAGGATCGTGTTCCCGGTCCTCTTCCCGGCCTGCCACCTCGTCCAGCAAGGGAACCGAGGATTCCAGCTCCTCCAACACCGGGTTCTCCACCATCTCGGCGGTGATCATGTCCCTGAGCTCCAGCTTGTTCAGAGCCAGGACGCTGACCATCTGCACCAGGCCCGGGGTAAGGATCTGCTTCTGGGTGACCCGCAGGTTCAGTTTGGGCTGGAGTAAGACCATCGCATCTATAAGACTTCTTGGTTCCTGTTGTAACCGACCCGGGCCTTGCGGCCTAGATGACTATGGTACCCATCTCCCGAATGCCCGGCGATTACCTCTGCCATCTTGCCTAAACCAGCGAGAAACTCTCGCCTAAATAGACTCTCCTGACCTCGGGATCATTGCCTAACTGCTCCGGAGTACCTGTCCGGAAGATGCGACCCTCGTTGATGATGTAGGCGCGATCGGTGACCGAGAGGGTCTCGCGCACGTTGTGGTCGGTCACCAGCACTCCGATTCCGCTTGCCTTCAGGTCGAAGATGATTTTCTGCAAATCCAGCACCGCGATGGGGTCGATCCCGGAAAACGGCTCGTCCAGCAGGATGAACGCCGGCGAGATGCACAGACAACGCGCAATCTCGACCCGGCGCCGCTCGCCGCCGGAGAGCGCGTAGCCGCGGTTCTTGCGGATCACTCCCAGGCCGAGCTGATCGATCAGCTTTTCCGCCCGCTCCCGGCGTTCGTGCCTGGAGATGGGTTGCGCTTCCAGCACTGCCAGGATGTTCTCCTCGACGGTCAGCTTGCGAAAAACCGAGGGTTCCTGGGGCAGGTAGCTGATGCCATAGTTGCGCGCTCGCAGGTACATGGGCACGCCGGTGATGTCGTCGTCATCCAGAAGCACCCGCCCGGTGTCCGGCGGCGCGAGGCCGACGATCATGTAGAAGCTGGTTGTCTTGCCAGCCCCGTTCGGGCCCAGCAGACCAACCACCTCCCCTTGGCTTATGCGGAGAGTCACGCCATTGACCACCCTGCGGCCGCGGTACGATTTGCTGATCTCGTCAGTGGCCAGGGTCTGCATTCACTTGCCCGTGTGGGTCTGGGTGACGGTGCGAGTGGAACTTCCACTACCTACCAGCACCGTATCATCGCGACTGTAGAAAGTCAACGAATCGCCGGTGGTGACGCCGTGTTCGGCATCAAAAATGCTAGGCAGGTTGCCGGTCATAACGTACTTCCCCTCCGCTGCCGTGTAAGTCATTGTATTTCCGACTGCTTTTCTGGAAGGTTGTTGCACCACCACGTGACCCTGGGCCACAATTTCCTCAATTTGGCTGGAATCCGAAGTGCCTTGCGTGACGCTTTGGCCCTTCGGCTTTAGCAGGACATTGGCATCGTCGGCGCTCACGGTTCCGTCCGTTGATTTCAACAACACTCCTCCTTGGAAAACCGCCCGGTGCAGCGGGTCGGAGTAGTCCAGCGAGGAGGAGGTTACGGTGACCGGCGTCCCTTTGGCCTTGCCGCCGTTCTGGACGAAGACCGTCAGGACCGGCTGTCGGGCCCCTTTGGCCTTGAGGACGCGGTTGGTTCGGTCGAACTCGATCGTCGGAGCCTCCACGATGTTGGTCCCCTGCCATAGACGCGCCGAGCCGGAGTAGAGGGCGGTGCCGGTCTGGCGGTGAGCGGTCATGCTGTCGGCCGTCACGTGGATGGGTTCGGAGCTGCCCAGCAGCGCCCCACCCGGCTGCGTCCGCGTCTCACGGTACAGGGTCTTGACCTCACCTTCGGCGAAGGCATCGCCGGTTTGCCGGTTGAGCTTGAGCACGCGGGCAGTGGTGACGCCGCCGGCCTCGGTCCAGCGGGGCGAGCCGGTCAGCACCAGGTTCTCATCGCTGGGCGTGTAGTGCGCCTCATTGGCCGCAGCGCTGCGCTGCGCGTCGTTGTACCGCACCGTGCCTTGCTGAACCACGCTGCTGATCCCGCCGTCTGCAGCATTGAAAGCTACGTCCAGGGTCTGGCTGGTGCTGACCTTGTCCGGTTGTCCAGGGGTCAAGCCGACGATCCTGGCGTCGGGCTCGCCGTGGAGTGCGCGCAGACGGCCGTCCGTGCCGAAGCTCATGTCGAAGCGCCCAGCGGTGATTACGGTATCGCCCTGCGTGGCGGCGGGCGTTTGCGGTCGTATCGTTATCCTGGCCGCGCCGCCAGTCACGCCGCGCTCTGGCCGTCCTTCGCTGAGGAACAGATCGAGCGCATCCGAGGCCAGCTCGACGGATTGCGCGGCCTGGTTGGCGGTTGCGCGCTGGTTTTGAATGATGCGCACGTTCTCCGTCGCTTTGACCTGGGTCAGGACGTTCTTCGGACCGAACGCCAGCGTGGCGCGTCCGGCGGTTCCGTGAAACGGTGACGGCCCTTCCTGCTGGAACTTCACTCCTCCGGAAAGCACGCCCGATTGGACGTCGCTCTTGGCTCCCAGCATGAAATCGCCCTGTGCGGCCTCGACGCGGACCGGGTTGTCGCCGCGTGTGGTCCCGCGCAACTCGCCGGCGGCGACCATGCGGGAGATGCTGTTGTCGTCGCGCAAGTAGAGCGTGAGCTGGTCGGCGTCAATATCGGACGTCGGACGCTCCATGCGCGCGGCGTCCAGAACCGCCCGCCGCGGGTTCTGGGTGATGATCGCGTGCCGCGCCAGGATCGTAGCCCCCTCCTGCGTCTCAACGTGCACGTTGGAGCCCAGAGTCAGGGTGTTCGATTTCGCATCGTAGGTCGCGCCCAGGGCGTTGCCGGTGGCCTGCGGGGTACGGAATTCGATCTTCTCGCGCGTCGCGGCCGCGCCCGTCTTCTGATTGAAAGTCAGGCCGCTGGTCTTCAGATGGATGGGATTCTTCAGCTCCACTGGCGCCGCCTGGTCGGGGCGCACCGGGCCTTGCGCGTTGCCTTCCAAGTCGATAGCCACCTCGCCGTGAGCGACGATGTCCCCGGAATTGGGGTCATACTCGAAATTGTCGCCGTGGATCTGGTCAAAGCGGTCGGAGCGGCGGCCGTACACCAGGATGCTCACGTCGCGCAGCTCGGCCCGGCCACCCTCCTTGTACTGCACGGCGTTCGAGGCGTGAACGGTGAAGATCGTCCGCCCGGCTTCGGACTTCGACAGCGTAAATCCCTGCGTGCTCTGCTGGACTTCCAAGCCCATCTTGCCGGGCGCGTGCTCGGCGACGCGCCAGGCGTGAATGCGTCCGTAGAGGTAATAGGCCAGCGAGATCGCGATCACGAAAATGGCCGCCGCCGCAAACCATCGGCGCAGGCGCTTGGGGTCCAGGGGCATGTGTGAGTTCTATCTTACGCGAAGGAAAACACCGCCGTTGGCTGTTGGCTCTCAGCCGTTGGCTGGGCACCCACGCCAGCCAGAGTGTCATTCCGAGCGCAGCGAGGAATCTATGCTTTTTTCTCCTGATAAATGCATAGGTGCCTCGCTTTGCTCGGCATGACACTTCATGAAAGGGAGTGCTCACGCGCTGGGGACTGCCGCCTTCGCCGCCATGGCGTAATCCCGCAGCGAGAGCCGTATCCCGGCGAACTCAGGATTCGAGTTCTTCTCCACTGTGAAGGCGATGTCCAGCACGTCACCGGCGACCAGCGGTTCCTTCTCCGTGCGCTCGACCATCCGCCAGCCCATGGCATCGAAGGCGTGGAACTGCGCGCGGCCGTTGCTGCCGGGCGTTTCCTTCACTACGCGCAGCCGCAAATGTTTTTCCTTGAGCACTTTTGCGGGCAATCCGAGGCGCACGCCGCGGGCGGCAAACACCGGCTCGGGATTGCCCATCCCGAATGGACGCAGTTGCTCAATCATGGCGTGGAACTGCGGCGTGACCTGCTCGAGCCCGAGTTCCGCATCCACCGCCAAAACCTGCTCGAAGTCGGCGGGCGTGAGCCGGGCACGAGCGTAGCGGTCGAGCGCCTCGCACAACTCGGGCAGACGCTCCGACGGCAACGCGAAACCTGCGGCGTGTGCATGCCCGCCAAAACGCGTGAACAGACCGGCGCAGGATTCGAGCGCATTGAGCAGGTGGAACGCATCGATGGACCGACCGGAGCCGTGAGCCTCCTCGCCATCGCGCGCGACCACCAGCGCCGGGCGCCCGGTCCGCTCCATCACCCGCGTGGCGCAGATGCCGATCACGCCGCGATGCCAGCCCTCGCCGTCGATGACCATGCAGTAACGCTCGCGGAGCGCTGCATCGCTGTCGAGGCGCTCGTAGATCTCCGCCATGATCCGCTGCTCTTCCGACTGGCGCTCGGCGTTGAGCCGGTCGAGATGCTCGGCCAACTCGCGGGCGCGCGCCTCGTCGCACGTGGAGAACAACTCGACCACGTCCTGAGCCACGTCCATGCGTCCGGCGGCATTGATGCGCGGCGCCAGGCGAAAGGCCACGTCGCCGGAGTTGATCGCTTGTCCGGAATCGAGCGCCGATACTGCGATCAGCGCCTTTAGGCCCGGGTTGACCGCATGGCGCAAGCCATCGAGGCCGAGGCGGGCGATCACGCGGTTCTCGCCGACCAGGTCCACGGCATCGGCCACGGTGGCGATGGCAACCATCCTCAAGAACGACGGCAGCAGGCGCGAGCGGCCGCTCTCTTCCAGGAGCGCCTGCACGATCTTGAACGCCACCCCGGCTCCGCACAGCTCCTTGCACGGATACCCGCAGCCCGGCTGGTTGGGATTGAGCACGGCCAGCGCTCCTGGCACGCCCTGGTCCACCTCCGGCAGGTGATGGTCGGTGACGATCAAGTCCACGCCCACGCGGCGCGCGGTTTCCGCCGCGGCAAAAGCGCGGATGCCGGTATCCACGCTGATGATCAAGCGGACACCCTCGGCCGCCGCGCGCCCGATCACCTCGTCCTTCATGCCGTAGCCTTCGCGGATGCGGTGCGGCACGTGGAAATCGGCCACGCCGCCGCAGAGCTCGATGGCCGTCTTCAGGATGACGATGGCGGTGGTGCCGTCCACGTCGTAGTCGCCGTAGATGAGCACCTTCTCTTTGCGCGCGATGGCCGCCCGCAGGCGCTCCACCGCCGTCTTCATGCCCAGCATGAGGTAGGGAGAGTTCAGGTGATTGAGCGAGGGATGGAGAAAGCGCGCGGCTTCTTCGGGGCTGCGCGCGCCGCGCAGCGCGAGCAGGCGCGCCACCAGCGAATCGAGCTTAGCTTCGGAAACCAGGCGGCTGACGATGGATTCGTCCGCTGCTTTCAGGGTCCAGCGCACGGGTCAGTGCTCGTCATCCTGCTCGGGCTCGTCGAAGACGATGCCGCCGTACTCCTCGGCCATATCCACCAGGCGCTGGTAACGGTCGTACCACTCGGTGGACGACTCGAAGAGAAACACCGTGCCCTGGTGCGGCCAGCCGAGCTGCACAAAACCGGTCTTGCCGATGTAGGTGCGCAGCCAGCGCGCTTCCTCGATGTCCTCTTCGTCGGGATAGGCGGCGTTCTTCAGCCGGTCCACTAGGAAATCGAGGTCTTCCTTCTCCAGCACCACGTCGCTCATGGTGAGAAAGGTGGCGCCGGCGTGCTTGGCCAGCTCGACGAAATCCTTCCAACTCTCGGGATTCTCGCTGGAGTCCCACATCACGCTGGGCACTTCCTCGCCCACGTAGGCGTGGAAGCGCAACATGCCGTGGCCTTCGATGAAGGCGGTCATGTCGTCTTTCAGGTTGGTGAGATCGTCTGGCATGGCGTCGCAGCGACTCGACAAACAGTATTCTACGCTACTCCCGGAAGAGCGATGTGTCCAGACGGGATCAGCGTCTCGCCAATTCACTCGGCGATGGTGAACACGTCGTGCTGCGCTGCCAGGTCGCGCGCCGCGGGGGTGATGATGGTCTTGCTGCCGATCAGGATCTTCTCTTTGCGTTTGAGAGCGGCGCGGATCTCCTCCTCGCTCACAAAGTCCACCGGACGCGGCTTGGGACGGGAGACCGGAGGCGCCGCGGCCGGCGTTGGCGCTGGTTTCGCGGCAACCGGTGTTGGCGTCGGAGAAGCAGAGGCGGGCGCAGGCTTGCCCGTCTTCTTCGCAAGGAACCGCTCGATGGCATGGGCAACGGCCACGCGATCGGGTACGCCGCTGGCGGCAACGGAAACACTGGCCGCTTCGGCTGACGGACTAGCCTGGCAGGCGCACGCCGTGGCGGTCGCAGCCGGTACTGAAACTCCGCTTACGGGCGCGACTTCTTTCTGCGTGACGGGCCGCGCTTCGTAAGCCAGCCGGCGCAGGTTGATGAGGTGCATGGGCGAAATATTGTCGGAGGTGATGTTGCCGCCGACGGCGCCGCAGCCCAGCGTCATTGCCGGAAAAAGATTGGTGGAGGCGCCGATCGATCCGTGCGGCGCCGGGCTGTTCACCACGATGCGCCCGGCCGGCATCTTCACGCCATATTCGCGGATTACGGCATCATCGCGGCCGTGGATCACGCACGTGTGTCCCAGTCCGCCGAAGCGCAGCAGCGCCAGGCAGGTATCAAATCCGGCGCTGCGGTCGCGCGTGAAGTAGAGCGCCAGCACGGGCGAGAGCTTCTCCGCCGAGAGCGGATGTTCGCGCCCCACACCCTTTAGCAGCGCCACCAGCACGCGCGTCCCGTCGGGCACTTTGAATCCCGCGAGCACAGCCACGCGCTGCGCCGATTTGCCCACGAACTTGGGATTGATGGTGTGCTGCTCCAGGTTGACCATGTCGCGGCTGAGGCGCTGGATCTCGTCTTCGCTGAGGAAATGCGCGCCATTGCGCTTCAGTTCCTCCGTCACCTGCTCGCGGATGGCTTCCTCCGCCACGATCGCCTGCTCCGACGAGCAGATGGTGCCGTTGTCGAAAGTCTTGCCGAAGACCACGTCCGCGACGGCCTTCTTCACGTCGGCGCTGCGGTCGATGAACACCGGCACGTTGCCCGGACCGACGCCGAACGCCGGCTTGCCCGAGCTGTAGGCGGCGCGCACGATCCCCATCCCGCCGGTGGCCAGGATCACGCTGGTGCGCCGGTGCTTCATCAGTTCCTGGGTGCCGGCCAGCGTGGGTGTGGAGAAGCAGCAGATCACGTCGGCGGGCGCTCCCGCCTTAATCGCCGCATCGCGCATGATGCTGGTGATCTCGCAGGTGCAGCGGAACGCCGTGGGATGCGGGCTGAGCACGATGGCGTTGCGGCCCTTGAGCGCGATCAGGATCTTGTAGATGGCCGTGGAGGTTGGGTTGGTCGAGGGCAGCACCGCCGCCACCACGCCCACCGGCGCCGCCACTTCGATGACGCCGTTTTCGCGGTCCTCGCGCACGATCCCGACGGTCTTCATTCCGCGGAGGGCCTGGTACACGCGCTCGGAGGAGAACAGGTTTTTCTGCACTTTGTCGGCGACCACGCCGTAGCCGGTCTCCTCGACTGCCAGGCGCGCGATCTTCTCCGCTGCCGCCGTGGCCGCGGCCGCCATGGCGTCGATGATGCGGTCCACCTGTTCCTGGGTGAAATGCTGGTATTGGAGAAAGGCGTTGTACGCGCGCTCGATCAGTTCGCGGGCTTCAGCGACAGAGCGGTCGTCTCTGTTAACGGCGGATTGAGGAAGAGCTGACACACAGATTGAGTCATTGAGTCATTGGGTCAGAGTCATTGAAAGCCGGCTTTAATGGCTCAATGACTCAATGGCCCAATGAATCAATAGAGAGGTTATCCCAGCGCGCCCTTTTTCGCCGGTCCGGCTTTGCCGGTGAGCATGGGCATGGCGGCATCGAGATCGCCGTGCGGACGCGGGATGACGTGCACAGCCACCAACTCGCCGACGCGGCGGGCAGCGGCGGCGCCCGCGTCGGTGGCGGCCTTCACCGAGGCCACGTCTCCCCGCACCAGCACCGTGACATAGCCCGCTCCGATGTATTCCTTGTGGACCAGCATGACGTTGGCGGCCTTGACGGCGGCATCGGCCGCTTCGATCGCGCCCACCAGGCCCTTGGTTTCGATCATCCCCAGCGCTTCCATGATGGCCTCGACAGCGAGAGATTCCGCCCCCACCCCAGCACGCAAAAATCGCGCGTGCCGGGGACCCCGGCGCGCGTGCGAGCGGCGAGCGGCTAAAGCTATCACGCGTGGCGACAAGGGTCAAACTGATTGAGCCATTGATTCATTGGGCCATTGATCCGTTGAGGAAGGCGGGACAGAGCTTATCAATGACTCAATGAATCAATGGCCCAATGAATCAATTCTCCGCCACCGCCATGCCCTAAAACCGTGTGATATCCTTTTTCTCCTGACAAACCTGTCGGAACGCGCACGATGATCC
>DASQGF010000040.1:0-23355 GCA_035632755.1 Terriglobales bacterium | reverse complement strand
TACGACCCGCAGACCGCCGGCGGGCTGCTGATCTCGGTCGCGCCCGAAGACGCGTCCGACCTCCAGCGTGCGCTGGCCGCCGCCGGGGTCGCCGCCGCACGCATCGGCGAAGTCCTGCCCTCGGCCAAGCCGCTGATTGAGGTAAGCAGTGGAAAGTGAAAAGTGGAAAGTGTCTCTTACTTACCACTTTCCACTTCTCACTAACCACTGCTTTTCGATACCGTAGGCGCGAGGACACCCTCATGGCCACCATCCCATCCACTCCTCCCATGCTGTCCCAGCACATGGTCACCACCGCCTTCGAGCTGGACGGCTTCCGCATCGTGCGCAACTTGGGCATCGTGCGGGGGATCGTCGTGCGCTCCCGCTCCGTTTTCGGCACTCTGGGCGCCAGTCTACAAACGCTGGTGGGCGGCAACATCACGCTGTTCAGCAAGCTGTGCGAGCAGACCCGCGGCCACGCCTTCGACCTGATGCTGGATCACGCCGCCGCGCTCGGCGCCAATGCTGTGATCGGCATGCGCTACGACGCCACCGAGATCATGAATGGCGTCACCGAGGTGCTGGCGTACGGGACGGCGGTGGTGGTGGAGAAGCTGAAGGACTGGCCGGAGAGAATTGCGTGAATTGAGTCATTGTGCCATCGGGTGATTGAGTCATTGCAAGTCCGCAGATGCGCGACTCAATGACCAATGGCCAAATGACTCAATGGCTCAATTATTTCTCACTATCCACCGCTCTTCGAAATCTTCTCTCCCTTGAGCTGCCGGATGAGGATGCGTACCAGCATGCCGTCGAACTGTACGCCGCTCATGGCTTCCAGTTCGGCGATGGCTTCTTCCTGGGTCTTGACGGCGGCGTAGGCGCGCTCGGTGGTCATATCCACGTAGGCTTCGGCGGCGGCGATGATGCGCGATCCCAGAGGAATCTCTTCCCCGCGCAGCCCGTTCGGATACCCCGAGCCGTCGAAGCGTTCGTGGTGATGCAGCACCATGAGCCGTGCCCGCTCGCGCCCGGGGATGGCGTCGACGATCTGCGCCCCCACCAGGACGTGCTTCTTCATCAGCGCGAATTCATCGTCGCTGAGCGGGCCGGGCTTGTTGAGGATCCTTTCCGGGATGATGATCTTGCCCACGTCGTGCACGCGCGCCGCGAACACCAGGTCGATCATCTCGTCTTCGGGAAGCATGAGTTCGTGCCCGATGGCCTCGGCGAAGCGCGCCACCGCGTCGCCGTGACCGGCGGAGTACTCGCGGGTTTCGGCCGCGCGCGTCAGGGTGCGCAACGCCTGCATCAAGCCCTGGCGGTCGCCACCCTGCCCGGCCGCGCTGCCCAGCTTCTTGAGCGTGCCCACCAGTTCGTCGGCGGCTTCCGGCCCGGGGCTCTCTTTGCGCAGGAAGCCGTCAACGTAGGCGGTGACCAGTTCGCGCTGTTCCAGCAGGTGTTCGCTGTCCACGAACTCTTCCGCCATGGAGACTCGGTTGCCGCCTTCCTTCTTTGAGATGTACATGCCGGCGTCGGCCACCCGCAGGACGTCTTCCACCTCGGCGCCGTGCAGCGGATAGGTGGCCACGCCGAAGCTGCCAGTGATCTTCATCTCGCTGAGCATGGGGTCGGTGGCGATCCACAAGCGCAGGCGTTCGGAAAGGACTTGCGCCTGTTCCACGCCGGTTTCCGGCATGAGGATGACGAACTCGTCGCCGCCATAGCGCGCCACCACGTTCGACTGCCGGCTCTTCTGCTCCAGCAGCCGTCCAATGCGCGCCAGCACCAGGTCGCCCTCCAGGTGGCCGAGGGTGTCGTTGATGTCCTTAAAGCGGTCCAGGTCCACCATCACCACGGAGAATGGCCTACCCGAGCGCGAGGCGCGCTTCCACTCCGCCTGCACCGACTCCAGGAAGAACCGCCGTGTCTTGATGCCGGTCAGCGAATCGGTGATGGCCTGCTGCTGCAGTTTCTGGAACACGTACGCGTTGTGCAGCGCGGTGGCCAGCAGGTCGGCGAGGGTGCGCAGGATCAGCACTTCCTGCTCGGCGAAGGCTTTCTCCCGGCGGCTCTCCACGTTCAGCACGCCCAGCAGGGTTTCGGCGTACGTCAGCGGGATGGCGAGCGCCGAGCGCGCATCCGGCAAAATGCTTCGGCCCTCGCTCACCTCCTGGATCAGGGTCAGCTCGTTGGCGCGCGCCGCCTTGCCGATGATTCCCGTGCCCACGGGCACGCGGCGTCCCAAGGCCGTGGTGGTCGTCCCCGCCTCCGCCTTGATCTCGATTTCCTTGGTGGCGTAGTCGAGAATGCCGATGCCGATGTGGTCGAAGTAGAAGTTCTTCTGGATCTCGCCCGCGATCTCGGCCAGCATCTGCTCAGCGTTCTGGCTGGAGATCGCCGTCTTCGACACGCTGTTGAGAAACTCCAGGTCGCGGGCGCGGCGCTGCTCCTCGGCGAACAGCCGCGCGTTGTCCATGGCGACCGCGACCTGCCCGGCGGCGGTCTCCATCACCTCCAGGTCGCGGTTCTCGTAGGCGAATTCGCGCTCGTAGTTCATCGCCGCCATGATCCCTACGGCTTGGTTGACGCGCAGGATGGGAACGGCCATGAAGCACTTGGCAGCGCGGCCGCCGAAGACGAACCCCAGCTTGGCGCGCGTGGACTCCATGTCCGAGCGGATCAAGAGCGGCCGCCCGGTGCGGATCACGTACTCCGAGATCCCGTTCGCCGCCTTGCGCGAGCGCTTGGGCAGCACCTTGCCCTCCTCCACCTCGAGTTCGAACCGCATCTCCCCCGATTCCAGAAAAGCGACATAAAAATTCTGCGTATCGAACAGGTGTCCCAGCTCGCGGTGGATGGTGCGCAGGACCTGGTCGGGGTCCAGATGCGAGCTGACCGCTTGTCCCACCTGCGTCAGCAGCTCGTACTCCTTGGTGCGGCGCTGGGCCTTGTGCATGAGCGCGTAGTTCTCGAGCGTCATCCCGATCTGCCGCGCCAGGCCACCCAGCAGCCGCAGGTGCGATGAGGCAAAGCCCTGCGCGGCCGGGTGCGGGAACATCAGCACGCCGAAATGGCGCTCGCGGGTGTGCAGGCTGACCGCGGTCATGGCCCGCACATGCTCGTGCTCGAAGATGCCGCGCAGACGCAGCACCAGTTCTTCCTGTCCGGGGGGAAGCTGCGCCAGTTCCTCGGGCAGGCCCCGCAGCACCGCCAGGCCCTGGAGACGAAACACGAAACTGCTCAACGCGTCCCCGGCGCCGGCTGCGTTCAGCGCCGGCAGGAACTCCGGGGTGAAGCCGCGCTCGACGCTGGGCAGCGTGTCCCGCCAGCGCTCGTTCACGAACAGGGCGGCGCGCTCCGCCTTCAGCAGTTGCATCAGGCGGTCCAGCATCCGCTCCAGCCGCGGCGACATCTCCGCCAGCTCCAACGGACGCGTCGAGTCGATCTCCAAAGTGGAGAACGCGAGCAGATTTTCCTCCACCATCCGCCGCTCGTTCTCGTAGAGCACCATCACCATCGAGATGCCCAGCAGCATCTGCGGTAAAGGATCAAGGAAGTGACCGACGCGGCCGAAGACGTCCTGCAGCAAGTTGCGGAACTGCGCCGAAAGCAGCAGGAACGCCCAAAACGCGAGGGACAGCGCGAGCACCCGGAAGGCCAGCGATCCGGTGGCGCGCGCGTGCCGCAGGAATCGGTAGGCGCAGAACACCAGCAGCGCCGCCACCCCCACCTCGATCTCCAAGTGCCAGCTTGCGCCCGGCCACACAGATGCGGCCGCCCAGATGGCCGCGATCACGGCTAGCACGCTGTCCCACGCGCTCGCGCGGTACGCGGACTTCAAGAGCCTGGTGGAAACCAGGATGCACAGCGCCGTCGCCGCCAGCAGCACCCGCGCCAGCCAGGCGGTAGGCAGCGTGCGTCCCACGAAAAAGTTCCACAGGACCAGCGCCCAGTATCCGCAGTAAGCGGCCCAGGCGAACTGCCATGCCCGGAAATAGGGTTCACGGGTCTGGAAATAGAGGTAGGAAAACACCGCAAACAAGAGCAGTGCGGCAATGCTGGGGACCACCAGGATGCCGATAGGAATGCTTTCCATCTGCCGCCTCGGCCAACATCTCTGGCGGGCTTTGGTACTCGGACCTGCCCTGCGGCGCCAGAGATCCGCCGGGCGTCACACAGGACGCGGGAGTTGTTTTCAGTTTACTGCAACCCACGGCGTTGACTCAACGCGCGCAGCGCCTTGCGGGACAATGACTTACGGCCGGCTCCTACTCCCTACTCGCTTCTCCCTACTCCCTCATTCAGCGTGATACATTCAATATTTGTCCTATGGCCGCGTCTTCGCCCGTTCGCGTCCGCTTTGCCCCTTCGCCCACCGGATACCTGCACGTGGGCGGAGCGCGCACCGCGCTGTTCAATTGGCTCTACGCGCGCCACACCGGCGGAACGTTCATCCTGCGCATCGAAGACACCGACTTCGAGCGTTCCACCCAGGAGATGGTCGAAGGCATCCTCGTAGGCATGCGCTGGATCGGGCTCGAGTGGGACGAAGGTCCATCCTTCCAGTCGCAGCGCATGGAACTCTACCGCGCGACCGCCGGCCGCCTGGTCGAATCCGGCCACGCCTACTATTGTTTCTGCTCCAAGGAACTGATCGAGCAGCGCCGCGCTGTCGCGCAGACGGAAGGCCGAGCCGCCAAGGACGACGATCCCTGCCGCCGCATTCCCAGAGATGATGCCGAGCGCCGCCGCGCTGCCGGCGAAGCTGCCGCTATACGTTTTGCGGTTCCCGAATCGGGCTCGACCCGTTTCGACGACGCCGTGTTCGGCTCCATCGATATCGCCAACGCTGAGATCGAGGATTTTGTCCTGCTACGCTCCGACGGCGTGCCCACCTACCACCTGAGCGTGGTCGCCGACGACCTCGACATGCGCATCACCCACATCATTCGCGGCGCCGACCACGTCTCCAACACGCCCAAGCAGAAGCTGATCTACGAAGCGCTGGGTGCGCCGCCGCCGGTGTTCGCGCACGTGCCGCTCATCCTCGGGCCCGACAAGACGCGCCTCTCCAAGCGCCACGGCGCCACCTCGGTGATCGCATATAAGGACGAAGGCTTCCTGCCCGAAGCCTTCCGCAACTACCTGACGCTGCTCGGCTGGTCGCCGCCGGATTCGACTAAAGAAATCATGAGCGATCAGGAGCTGATCGCGCTCTTCTCGCTCGAGGGCATTTCGCACTCGAACGCCGTCTTCGACCGCACCAAGCTGGAGTGGCTCAATGCCGAATACATCCGCGCCATGCCCGTGGACGAGCTCAGCGAGCGGTTGCTGCCCATCGTGCGCGCCGCCGGATACGACGTTGAGCCCGGCAAGATGCAGCGAATCACGCCGCTGATCCGGGAGCGCATCAAGCTGCTGCGCGACGTGCTGACGGCGGCTGACTTTTTCTTTACGGATGAGCTGCCGCCGTACGACACGTCGCTTCTCATCCCCCAGAAGGGCGATCTCGCCATGGCGAAGAAGGCGCTGGAGCGCGCCCGCGAGGTGCTGACACACACGGATTTCAGTCACCAGGCGCTCGACCAGGCCCTGCGCAGCGCCGCCAAGGAAATGGGACTCAAGGCCGGACAGATGTTCCAGCCGATCCGCGTGGCCGTGACCGGCCGCAACGCCTCGCCACCACTGTTCGAGACGCTGGAAGTGCTGGGCCGGGAGACGGCGCTGAAGCGAATCGATCGGGCGCTCAACGAAGTCCAATAAGATAATCTCGCAGTTGTAGGCGGGTGTACACTTGCGTCCCATTGTTGAAGTAGGACAGAAAGCTCGGTCAGTTCTGCGTTACAGAGGGTGCGCGGGAGTTCTCCTGTGGACGCACTAAAGCTAGTACCGCAGTTGTTCTTCGACGCGATTGCTCGCGTAGTTCCCGGCTTGACCGCTTTGTTCCTATATTCCCACTTTTGCGGATTGAGTAAATGGAAGCAGTTCCTCGAGGAGGCGGTCGGCTGCAAGCATGGTGAGGTTTTTCCCCTGGGCTTCGTGATCCCATTCCTCCTGGTTGGAGGCTATGTGACAGGTCATCTGATCTCACCCTTTACCAAGGTCATCCAAAAACTGGGCGAAGCTCTTCCTGAGGAATGGTGGCGCATCCTTTTATCTGACGGCTTGGCGGAGCTGAAGAAGAGACAGGCGAAGGAAAAGAGCACTAGGAATCAGGCGTCGTTCAATTACGACTGGCTCCGCCTTTATCATTCAGAAGTGGGTGCACTGTGCGCCAAGATACGTGCAGAGTTTGAGATGTACAACGGCCTCTGTGTAGTCTTCCTAGGATATGCGCTGGCAGGTGTCACGAAACATGCATTAGCCATTGGGGTTCTGGCACTCTTGGCTTTGGCTATGGGCACCCGCGGCCGCGCGACAAACGTGACGTTCCAGAAGGCTGTTAACAAGTTCAGTGACTCGGCGAGACAGAACACACCCTCGAAGAGCTGACGGATCCGCTTGATAGCCGAGCTGAGCAGGGACGCCATTAGTCGTTCGCCCAGCGCCTCAAGCCAGCATTGTATTCTTGTGATTTCAAGACCAGAAGTCTCTTGCTAACGTCTAGCGGCTTTCTTCGGCCTTCCGCCCAGCGGTCCATTCGCTCGGGAAGCGGCTTCCTTGGGTGCGCTTCTGGATTTGCCTCCCGCTTGGCCGAGCCTGGATGCCATCCACTGCTTCGAGCCGAGAAGGCCCTCCAGCAGGCCCGGCAGGCAGAGGTCAGCATCCAGCTTGGGAAAGTGAATCCCGAAGCCGGAAGGAGTGATCTCAATTTCGTCAAGCTGCAATGGCTTGGCATTCTCCAAACCTTGCGCATCATGCGGCGAGAAACTCACATCCAGCTTTGAGCTGAGACGAATGACAATGCGCCCGCTTTGGCGATCATAGTGAGCAGCAATGGCCCTGGGAACGGACGCCTGCAAATCCTTGGCGCGCCGGTTTGCCAGTTCGAAATTGTCATGCATTGGCCCACAGATCATAACCTAAAGGCTCAGTCCGCCAGGGTGGAGCAGGCCTTCAGGCCTGCATTTCTGCGGCCCAAAAAGCTCGGCTTTAGCCGCTGAGGGACTTTCTTCTCCTGCCCAGAACCGCGAGTTTGTGCTTAAGTCACCTCCCATGGCCATACCCTTCCGAGGTCATACCGGTGAAGGGACCTATTTCGTCACCGCATCGGCCTACCTCAAGCAGCACCTGCTTCAATCTGAGCGGAACGCGCTATTATTCGTCGACGTGCTCTACCATTATCGCGGTCAGAGGAAGTACCTGCTGCACGAATTTGTGGTAATGCCCGACCACTTTCACTTGCTGATCACTCCTGGGCTGCGGGTCACCCTGGAACGCGCCATGCAGTTCATCAAAGGCGGGTACTCCTATCGTGTGAAAAAGGAGTTGGGGTTGGCCGGTGAAAGATGGCAGACCAGCTTCCACGATCACCGCGTGCGAGACGCAGCCGAGTATCAGAGGTTCCGCACGTACATTCATCAGAACCCTGTGCGGCGGGGACTAGCCGAGAGTGCTGAGGGGTATCCCTACAGTTCGGCCAATCCGAAATTTGCTTTGGATGCAGTCCCGCAGCGGCTGAAGCCGGTCGCTTAACAACAGCCTTGAAGCAGGCCTGAAGGCCTGCTCCACCCGTCCTGAACCATACGACATGGCGACACGGGGCGTTCCACGGCCCTGTGGTTATAGAATAACGGCAGGCATGAATACGTCCAACCCCCAGCCGAAGCAGGCGTGAATACACCCGTCGAGATCCGCTCCTCCAATTTCCTCCGCGACATCATTGTCGAGGACCTGAAGACCAGGAAGTTCGGTGACGCCGTCATCCAGACGCGCTTCCCACCCGAGCCCAACGGCTATCTCCACATCGGACATGCCAAGGCCATCTGCCTCGACTTCGGGCTGGCCGACGAATTCGGCGGCAAGACCAACCTGCGCTTCGACGACACCAACCCTGAGAAGGAAGAGACCGAGTACGTCGACTCCATCAAGGCGGACGTCGAGTGGCTCGGCTTCCACTGGGACGGGCTCTACTACGCCTCCGACTACTTCGATCAGCTTTATGAATGGGCCATCCAGCTCATCAAGGCCGGGAAGGCGTACGTGGACGATCTCTCCGCCGACGAGATACGCGACTACCGCGGCACGCTGATCGAGCCGGGCAAGAACAGCCCGTACCGCGACCGGTCGGTCGAGGAGAACCTCGACTTGTTCCAGCGCATGCGCGCCGGCGAATTCCCCGACGGCACGCGCACGCTGCGGGCCAAGATCGACATGGCTTCGCCCAACCTCAACATGCGTGACCCGGTGATGTACCGAATCCTGCACGCCGAGCACCATCGCACCGGCCCCAAGTGGTGCATCTACCCGATGTACGACTATGCGCACGGGCAATCGGATTCGATCGAGCGCGTCACCCACTCCATGTGCACGCTGGAGTTCGCCGACCATCAGCCGCTCTACAACTGGTTCATCGCGCAGTTGGGCATCTTCCCCTCGCAGCAGATCGAGTTCGACCGCCTCAACCTCACCTACACGCTGCTGAGCAAACGCAAGCTGCTGCAGTTGGTGCGCGACGGGCACGTGCGCGGCTGGGACGATCCCCGCATGCCCACGCTCTGCGGCATCCGGCGGCGCGGCTACACGGCCGAGGCCATCCGCAATTTCGTCACCCAGGCCGGGGTTTCGCGTACCAACGGCATCACCGATTTCGCGATGCTGGAGCACTTCGTGCGCGAGGACCTCAACCGGCGCGCGCCGCGCGTGATGGCCGTGCTGCGGCGGTTGAAGCTGGTGATCGACAACTATCCCGAAGGCCAGACCGAAGAGTGCGACGCGGTTAATAATCCGGAAGATCCCGCCGCCGGCGGGCGTAAAGTTCCGTTCTCGCGGGTTCTTTACATCGAGCAGGACGACTTCCGCGAGCAGCCGCCAAAGGGCTACTTCCGGCTGTCCCCGGGCCGCGAGGTCCGGCTGCGCTACGGCTACTTCGTCAAATGCACGAGCGTGGTGAAGAACGACATGGGCGAGGTGGTCGAGGTTCACTGCACCTACGATCCGGCGACCCGCGGCGGCAACGCTCCTGACGGACGCAAGGTGAAGGCGACCATCCACTGGGTTTCGGCAGCGCACGCCATCGACGCCGAAGTGCGGCTCTACGACAAGCTGTTCACCAAGCCTTATCCCAACCAGGTCGAAGAGGGGCAGGATTTCACCGCGAACCTCAATCCGGGTTCGCTCGAGGTCGTGACGCACGCGAAACTCGAACCCTCGCTGGCAGCCGCGGCCGCAGGCGCGCGCTACCAGTTCGAGCGCTTGGGGTATTTCTGCGTCGATCCCGACTCCGCGCCCGGCAAGCCGGTGTTCAACCGCACCGTGGCGCTCAAGGACACCTGGGCGAAGATCGAAAAGGGCCAGAAGGCGGACACATAGTTGTGGTAAAAGCGTTGCGTGCCCGGCAAGCGCCTCGGATGGCCGCAGGTGTTCGCGTTACTGCTGTTGTCGGCGTTCTTGCTGCAAGCGCTCTGGGTGATCCACCGCACGCCGCTGCGGCGGGCTGAAGCCGCTTATGCGCAGGCCAGCCTCGATCAGCTTGCGGGAGAAATCCTGCCTCGCGACGCGGGCGCGCAGCCCGTCCCGGCGTTCGTGGCCGCCGCTCCCATCGTCGTTGCCCGCCGCGTCGTTCTGTCCCTCTCGGCCGACAATCTGAAATGGCTGCTGCGTCTGCCGTTTGTCGCAATCGGCTGGCTGCTGGGCGCGTCCATCTGGTATGTTGCCCGGCGCCTCTACGGCAACGCCGGCGGGTATATCGCGCTCGCCCTCTACTGTTTCTCGCCCGCCGTGTTCTTTCCCTGGCCTGGTCCTCTGCTCACCGGCAGCCTGGGTATCTTTGGGACGATCTTCGTGGCCATCGCCGCTGCGCACACGCTCTACGCTCCCGCCGGGGTGGCGATCTATGAGCTGCGGTCCCCCACCCCAGCGCGCCAACACCGGGCGCGCCGGGGACCCCGGTCGCGCTGGCGGCGGATCATCCTGCTGGGGCTGGCGATCGCGCTGGCCGCAGGCTCCGGCTTCTGGGCGATCAGCCTCGTCCTGCTCGGGCTCGGGTTCATGCTCTACCTAATCCCTGAGCGCCGCTGGGCATCACTGGGACTGGTGCTCTCATCCTGCGCGGTCGCCGCTCTTCTGCTCCTGGCCTGCTACGGATTCCGCCCGCGCGCTCTGGCCGCAGCCATCATGCAGGCACGCTTTCTTCCGTTTCACCGCGAGATGATCACCAGCGAGGTGCTGCGCGCCTACGTGACCGGAGTCCTCCGTGCGGAAAACCCGGTTTTACTCGTGCTCACGGCTATCGCGCTGGTCGCCTATCTTGCCTGGCCCCGCTGCCGTTATTTCGGGAACACCGCCCCGCTGCTCTCCCTGGTTGTGCTCACCGCCCTCGGGCTGGTCGCCTTTGCGGATGTCTTCGTGGGACCGTTCCCCTTCCGCGCCACCCCGTTTCTGTATGTGTTCATGGGTGGCGTCTTCGCCGACCTGCTGGAAAGCCGCCGGCGCAACGCCTTCGGGTTGTTGCTCTTAGGACTGCTGGCCGCTTACGCGATGGTGTCGGTCATGGCCGTGGCCCGGCTCCGTGTCAGCGTTCTGTCCTGAGAGGCGATTGGGCGGACGCGGGCGGCGGAGATCCAGACGGGGCGAGCTTTTTCGCCGATGCAACTTTCTTCCGATCTGAGGTATCATATAAGTATGAAGCGGGGTTTGGCGCTCGCGCTTTTGACCCTGGCCACGTCCGTGGTGGTGAGCGCGCAGATTCATGGCGTCCCGCCTTCAGTCACGTCCTTGGGCCTGGGTCGAGGCTCTACTCCCGGAGTTCCTGCCAGCGTCACATCCCTTGGTCCGCGTGGTTTCACAGGAACCTTTCCCAACGGACGCTTTGGCAGCGGGATGGCTTTCGGGCACCACCCGCGGTTCATCACCGGATTCCGTAACCACGAGTTCCACCGCCACTTCTTTCCAGTGATCGTCAGCCCTTACTACTACCCGTATTACGGATGGAACTACCCGTTCGACGGCTACGACCCAAGCGCCTATCAGCAGCCAACCTATCAGCAGCCAACCCAGCCGGTGGTCATAGTGGTGGATCCCAAGTCCAGCGACGATCGCTACGGCGACCACAGCTTCAGCGAGCGCAGTTCGCCGCCGCAGGCTCAGGTCCCGCCCGCTCCCGCGCAGGAGCAGGACCCGACCGTGCTGGTCTTCCGCGATGGCCACAGGCAGGAGATCAGGAACTACGCCATCGTCGGACAGATGCTGTGGGACTTCGGCGCCAAGGGCACGCACAAGATCCCTCTCTCCGACCTAGATCTCGACACCACCCGCAAGCTGAATGACGAGCGCGGCGTGGATTTCGTCCTGCCCAAGACCTAGCAGTTTCTCCTGCTTAAGGTTTCTGCATCTTCCTGACCGCGCCCGTGCCGCGCGGCAGTGCGTCGCGCAACTCGCGAATCGTCCGTTTCAGCACGGGATGGCGGACCTCGCCGGCTATCTCACCCAGCGGCTCCAGCACGAACCGGCGCTCGTGCAGGGCGGGGTGGGGGATGATGAGCTCGCGCGTATCCACCACCGAGTTGCCGAACAGCAGGATGTCGATGTCGATGGTGCGCGGGCCCTTGGGCTGAAGCCGCCGCCGGCCCATCCCCTGTTCGATCGCCAGCACGCGGCCCAGCAGCCGGCGCGGCATCATCTCTGTTTCGAGCGCCACGGCACAGTTCAGGAACCAGGGCTGGGCGGCCAGTTCTACCGGCTCCGTCTCATAGAACGACGACACTGCTTTGAACTCGCCCAGTTCGCCCAGGCGCGTGATGGCGGTTTCCAGGTTCGCCCGGCGATCGCCGACATTCGAACCCAGGGAGAGATATACCGTCTTCTTCACGAGATCATGGTAACTTGAGGCGCCTAGCGGGCGTGAGCGAATCCGGGGTGGAGGAGCGGGAGCCCGCTGCCGAAATCCCGAGCGAAGCGAGGGACCTCGGTTGTCGATACCGTAGGGTTCGTAGGGGCGGGTCTTGCGATCAGGCGAGAGTTGATGCGGTAAGGGGCATTTCCGAGCGCGACTGATTGGCGCTGTCGTCCACCGCAGCTTCCTCCCACAGCGACCGGTCGCGGAGCAGCAGGGCGACCATCGCGGTGTGCATGGCATGACCGGCGCGGTCGGCGACCACGCGGCCCAGGATGCGACGCCCCAGCAGCGCCAGGTCACCGATCAGGTCGAGCATCTTGTGGCGCACGAACTCGTCCGCGTAACGCAAGGGGCCATTGATCACCGAGTCGCGGTCGAGCACGATGCAGTTCTCCTGGGAAACCCCGCGGATCAGCCCCATGTTGCGCATCGCCCGTTCGTCCTGCAGCGAGCCGAAGGTGCGCGCCGGCGCGATCTCCCGCCGGAAGACCTCGGGCGTAAACTCAGCGGTGTAGGTTTCCGCCCCGATCAGCGGATGCGGGAAATTTATGCTGTAGGAGACCGAGTAGGATTCGGCGGGATAGATAGCGATGAACTTGCTGCCTTCACGCAGCTCGACCGCGCGCAGGATTCGCATGTAGGTCCGCTGGCGCCGTTGCTTGCGGATGCCGGCCCGCAGGATCATCTCCACGAAGGGCTGGGCGCTGCCGTCCAGAATGGGCAATTCGAGGTTGTCAAGTTCCACGAAGGCGTTGTCAATCCCCATGCCCATCAGGGCCGCCAGCAGGTGCTCGGTGGTGGAGATCAGCACGCCCTTCTTCATGAGGCTGGTGGCGTAGCTGACGCGGGCGACGTTGCGCCCGGTGGCCTCGACTTGGAAGTCGTCCAGATCGGTACGGCGAAAAACCACCCCACTGCCCGGAGGTGCCGGCAGCAGGCGCAGGCTGACCTTCACCCCGCTGTGCAGTCCCACCCCCGCACAGTCCACTCTGGTTCGGATTGTCTGCTCATGCACCAAGGTATGTGATTGTAGATGAGCAGATTACCAGCATGGTTGCCGAATCTGGATGTGGTAAATATGCCACAATTCGTGGCAGGAATGGCTGGCTCGATGGAAGGGCGGAAGAGCCTTCTGAGGGGGTTTCTCGGTGGAAGCGCAGGCCTTCAGGCCTGCGGAGTAGATGACAAGAAAAGACGGGCCTTTAGGCCCTGGGGCTGAAGCCCCTTTTTCTTATGACGCCCTACTCGCCGCGCTGAAGCCCGGCGCTTCCACCCTCGGTAATGGATAGGCGGTACTCACTTTGTCTTGGGTGTATACGTAGCCGTCGCCGTGAACTTCGAATCTGGAATGCCCTGGTTGTAGCTGACGCTCTGGATGAAGCGCTGGCGGGTCATCTCCCCGTTCCGCATTCCGACGAGGGTGTGCGCCGTGTTGATGCCTTGTTCCAGGCGCCAGTTGTCGTACACCTCGGCCTCTTCGTCCTTCTCCCGCGATACCGGATCGCGCACCAAGTAGCTCTTCTTCACCGGCAGGTGCGTCAGTTGGTCGATGGCGAGCGTGACCGCCTGGTCTTTGCTGTTGATGATGGTGACCTTTTCGACCTGCTTGTCCTGAGTGAGCCCGATGCCCTCATAGAACAGGGCTGTGCCCGGCTGCTTCAGCCACCCACGCAAGACGTTGTTCAGCGAATACTCCCGCGCGCGCAGATACTCCTTCAGTTCTTCGGGATCCTCGGCGCGCGTACCCTTGTAGGTGATCTCCCAGCCCTGATCGCCGTTGTAGATATAGATCACGTCGCGCTGCTTGGTGAGCTCGAAGCGTTCCTTGTCCGGCCACTTCCAGAAGCGCCAGAACAGCGCGCCCTGGCCCGACGGGTTACCGTGGTAAAAACCATAGTTGCGGCCCTGCTGCTCCATATCCTGCACGTTCAGGAAGGCCTGCCCGCCCAGCGCCTGGATCATCTGATCCAGCAGCGCGCGGGCTTTCTTCACGCCTGGATCTTCGCTGACGATCTCCTGAACAGGCCTCTGCGCTGGCGGATTCTGTCCCAGCCCCGAAACCACCAGCATCCCCGCCACGATCAAGACAATGAATCTCATCCCAAGTTTCTTGCGGACAACCGACGACCAACGACGGCTTTCATCCCACCAGCACCGCGCCGCCGTTCACATTGAAGATCTCGCCGGTAATGAAGCCGGCGTGCTCGGTGCACAGGAACAGGATAGGCGCCGCGATCTCCTCCGGCGTGGCCACCCGTCCCAGCGGGATTTTCTCCAGAACTCGCCGACGCATGTCCGCATCATTGAGCGCCGGGGCGGCCATCTCGGTATCCACCCATCCCGGCGCGACGCAGTTCACATAGATGCCATCCGGCGCGAGCTCGGTCGAGAGGCCCTTCACCATGCTGATCACCGCGCCCTTGGTGGCGGCGTAATCGCAATGGTAAGCCTCGCCGCGCTGCCCGGCGGTGGAACTCACCAGCACCACGTGCCCGCCCGAGCGCTGCCTCTTCATCTGCGCCACCGCATGCTTCACCACGCCGAAGACACTATCCAGGTTGATGGCGATGGTGCGCCGCCATTGCGCGTCGCTCATCTCGCTCACCGGGACGTCCTGCGGCGGCCACACACCATGGTTGGCAATCAGGATATCCACGCGACCGAAGCGCCGGACCGCCGCGCCGATCAGCTTCTTTGCGCCCGTGGTATCGTCAAGGTTGATTGCGAGCGCCGCGCAGTTCTCTTTGCCGCCGGCGCGGACCACTTCCGCGGCAGCGCGCTTGTTCTTCTGGTAGCTGAACATCACCCGCGCGCCGGCCGCGACGAACATCTTGACGGTCGCAGCCCCAATGCCCCGGGAGCCTCCGGTGACCACGGCCACTTTGTTCCTGAGCGACAGCGTGATTCCGTTGTGCGCCATTGATTCTTCGAATCCGCGCCTATCCGCCCCTCGACTTCGCTCGGGGCAGGCTAATCCGCGGCGCGGAAGTTTTTCGCCGCCTCGACCAGCGCGCGAAAGATCGCCCGCGAGTGCAGATCGTCATCGTACGATCTCTCCGGATGCCACTGCACCGCAATCACCCAGTGGTCCGGCGAGGTTCCCTCGACGGCCTCGATCACGTCGTCCTCGGGACAGCGCGCCACCACGCGCAGGCCGTCGCCCACCACCTCCGCGGCCTGGTGATGGCTGGAGTTGACCGCGAACACCAGCGGCCCGATGCCGGTCTCTTCCTGGCTGACCAGCACGCCGGCCAGCCGTGAGAAGGGATCGACCCGCACTTTATGCGCCTGCGGCACGGTGTGTCCCGCGGCGTGGTTCACCGGCGTCTGCACGTGCTGGATCAGCGTCCCGCTGTTGTACACGTTCAGCATCTGCATGCCATAGCAGATGCCCAGCACCGGCTTGCGCAGGTTGTAGGCGTCCTGCAGGAGAAGCTCGTCGGCAGTGTCGCGCTTGGGATCGGAGGCCTCGGTCTTGGGATGCTTCTCGGCGCCATACTTCTGCGGATCGATATCGGCCGCGCTGCCCGGCAGCAACACCGCCTGGCACCCGGTGATGATCTTGGCGATCTCCTCCGGCTCCTCCTGGAGCTGGATCACGACCGGCTCTCCGCCGGCCTGCTCCACTGCCCGGACATACTGCGGCAGCGAGCGCTGTGCGTAATCCGGCTTGCCCGAATGCGGCACCGGGATGGCAATGCGCGGCTTCATGGCATTAGTGTAGAAGAAGCTGCCACAGATTATAAAGATTGAGTCATTGTGCCACTGAGCCATTGAGTCATTTAGGAACCAGAAACATCTGATCGGGCTTTCAATCGCCCAATGACTCAATGACCCAATGAGTCAATCCTGTTTGCGTCCTCTGTGGTTAATGGTTTTTCGGGTCGCGGCACTTCTGCACGCGAGTAATACAGATCCTCGACCGCTCTCTGCACGTTGGCCGCGAGCTTTTCCATACCGCGCGGGCCATATCCTGCCGACGACACCGGCTCGCCCACCAGCAGCTCCAGCGGACGCGGTTTGACGTGGAAGGTATTCATCGGCAGCAGCTCGTAGGTCCCGACCAGCGCCATGGGCACCACGTCCACGCCCGCCTTGATGGCCACGTAGAACACTCCCGGCAGGAACGGCTTCACCTGCCCGGTCACCGAGCGCCCGCCTTCGGGGAACACCACCAGCGGCTGCCCGCCTTTGAGGATTGCCGCGGCGCGGTTCAGGCTGCGCATGGACGCGATCGCGTTCTCACGCTCGATCGAGACCTGCCCCGACCGCCGCATGTGCCATCCCATGAAGGGATACCGGAAGAGCTCTTCCTTGGCCATGATGCGGAAGTGGAAAGGCAGCCCCGCGTACACCGCCGGGATGTCCAGGGCAGAAAGATGGTTCAGAGCGTATAAGTGCGGACGGGTGGTATCGATCTTTTCCATCCCACGCACTGCGAGCGGCACACCGATGATCTTCAGAATGATCTTCGACCAGGTTACCGCGAACCACTGCTGGATGCGCCCGTCGCGGTCCACGAAGGATGACAGCAGCGACAGCGTCGCCATGACCACCGTCCACAGCCAGATCAGCGGGTCGAAGATCAGGTACGACCGCAGCGCGCTCAGCAGATGGTTGAATTTGGAATTAGGCTTCACCGTGTAAGAAGTTTCGCGATAGGAGAGCACATCACCCGATGACCCGATCACCCGATGACCCGATCTCTTTGAGCGCTTCTCCCACAACGTAAATCGAGCCAGTAACCACCACGATGCCGTCCCGCTCCACAAGCTCCGACGCGCGCTCCAGCGCCATCGCGACCGTGGGCGCTGTCTCGACCTCCGCCCCGGTGCGCGCCGCAGCTTCCCGTATCTCCTCGGGGCTGGCGGAGCGCGGATTCTCCGCCCGCGTAGCGATCACGTGCTCGGCCAGCGGAAACAAAATCTCCGCAATCTCGCCGACAGCCTTGTCGCGCATGACGCCGAACACCATCACCAGAGGACGCTCGCCCGCATATTCCGAGAGAGCGGAGCGCAGCGCCCAGGTTCCCGCGGGATTGTGGGCGACGTCGAGGATGAACTCCGGCGCGCGCGCGGTGGCAGCGAGCCGCTGGAAGCGTCCCGGCCAGCGCGTCTCGCGGATGCCGCGTTCGATGTCGCGCGCCGTCACAGGGAGTCCGGACCGATTCAGCTCCTCGGCCGCGGCGATGGCAAGGGCGATGTTCCGCAGTTGGTGACGTCCGACAAGCGGTGAGTCCACGACGATCCCTTCTCCCATCACGCGCAGCGGATAGGAGGTGCGCACGCCGTTGGGCGCCACACTCGGCGCCTCGTACGCACCCGGCGCCACCGGCGGCACGTAGGGCACGGCGCTCACCGCCCGCGCTGCGCGCTCCGCGATGGTGTGGCCGATCATGTCGTTGGCTTCAGGATGCTGCGGCAGCGTGACCACCACCCCGCCCGGGCGGATGATCCCGGCTTTCTCGCGCGCGATCTGGGTGATGGTGTCGCCGAGGAAACTCTGGTGGTCGAGCGCGATGTCGGTAATGACCGCAACCACCGGCTCGACCACGTTGGTCGCGTCCAGCCGCCCGCCCATCCCGACTTCCAGGACCGCGATCTCCACGCCGGCGCCGGCGAAGCAGTCGAACGCCATGGCCGTCAGCACCTCGAAAAAACTGGGATGCCAGGGCAGCTCACCCGCCTCGACCAGCCGGCGCGCCACCGCTTCCACCCGCTGGTGGATATCGCCGAATCGCTCTTCGCTGATCTCCTCTCCGTTGATGCGGATGCGCTCATTGACGCGGAACAGGTGCGGCGAGGTGTAAAGCCCGGTGCGATGCCCCGCGGCACGGAGGATCGAGGCCAGCGTCGCCGCCGTCGAGCCCTTGCCGTTCGTCCCTGCGATCAGCACGCTCGGGAATTGCCGCTGGGGGTCGCCGAGTTTACGCAGGATCGCCCGCACGTACGCCAGGTTGAAGCGCTCTGAGGGCGTGTTGGCCAGCTCGTGTCCGAGGGCGTAGAGACGCTCTACCGCCGTTTCATAGGTGGACATCGGCATTCATCAGTCACGAAAATAAGCACTCAGCCTTCAGCACTCAGCAGTCAGCCAAGGCGGGAGTGTTCGGATTCCTGCGAAATTATAAGCGCTCAGGTTGGGCTCGCGACAGCATGTGGTCCCGAGCAAGGACTTGGGTTTGCTGAGTGCTGATCGCTGAGTGCTGATTGCTACCTTCCGTTGCTCATGAACGCCAGCGCCCGCGCGATGTAGCCTTTCATCTCTTTGCGCGACACCACGGCGTCCAGCATGCCGTGCTGCAACAGGAACTCGCTGCGCTGGAAGCCTTCGGGCAGCTTCTGCCGGATGGTCTGCTCGATCACCCGCGGGCCAGCGAACCCGATCAGCGCCCCAGGCTCGGCGATGTTGAGGTCGCCGAGCATGGCGTAGGAAGCGGTTACCCCGCCGGTGGTGGGATCGGTGAGCACCGAGATGTAGGGCACTTTGGCTGTGTCCATGCGCGCCAGCGCCGCCGAGATCTTCGCCAGTTGCATCAGGCTGATCACGCCTTCCATCATGCGCGCGCCGCCTGAGGCCGAAACCACGATCAAGGGACGCCCGTCGGCGGTGGCCCGCTCCACCGCGCGTGTGATCTTCTCGCCCACCACGGCGCCCATGCTGCCGCCGATGAACGCATACTCCATCGCCGAGACGATGACCGGCCGCCCTTCCAGGGTACCGGCGGCGTTGATCACGGCGTCTTTCAGGCCGGTATCATGCTGCGCCTGCCGCAGGCGGTTGCTGTAGGCCTTCAGGTCCGCGAACTTCAGCGGATCGGTGGATGCCAGGCCGTCATCGAAGGTCTCGTACTTGCCGTCGTCCAGCAGTTGCGCCAGGCGGGTGCGCGCGTCGATGCGGAAATGCCGCTCGCAGTGCGGACAGACGTTCAGGTTTTCTTCCAGGTCCTTCTTCCAGATGACCTTCCGGCAGCCGTCGCACTTCACCCACAGCCCTTCGGTGCGCACCCGTTTCTCGCCCGAAGCGTCCACTTCGCCGGTCTGTCGCTTGAACCAAGTCATGGGATTGAATCATTGGGCGATTGAGTTATTGGGCCATTTGGAGCGGCGGTTTTCAATGACCCAATGACTCAATGACCCAATGACCCAATCTCAGTACTCGATCCCCCGCTGGGCCTCGACGCCCTTTTCATACGCGTGTTTGACCTGCCGCATCTCGGTGACGGTATCGGCAAGCTCGACGATTGTCGGATGCGCGTTGCGTCCCGTCAAGATGACGTGCACCATTTCCGGCTTTTGTTTCAGAGCCTCGACCACCTTGGCCGGGTCGAGCATACCGTAGCTGATGGCGTAATTGATCTCGTCCAGCACCACCAGGTCCCATTGGCCGGAAAGGATGGCCTCGCGCGACTCGTTCCACGCTTCTTCCACCATCTTCACGTCCTCGGGATCGGGCTCGGTGCCGCCCACCTTCACGAACCCGCGTCCCATCTGCTTCATGATGAAGTTGTCGCCGAAGGCCTTCACCGCGTCCAGTTCGCCATAGTGCCACGATCCCTTCAGGAACTGCAGCATGAGCACTTTCATCCCCTGTCCGACGGCGCGCAGGGCCGTGCCCATGGCCGCGGTGGTCTTGCCCTTCCCCGGCCCGGTGTTGACGATGATGAGACCTCGCCTGACGTCCGCCATTTTTCAGTTGTCAGTTGTCAGTTGTCAGTTGCCAGTCTTGCGAAAGGGCAGCCGTTCCGCGAAACCGACTCCTGACTCCCGACTACTGACTCCTTCCCCGGTGATACGGATGCCCCTTGATGATTGTAAATCCTCGATAGAGTTGTTCGAGCAGAACCACGCGCGCCAGCTCGTGGGCCAGGGTCATCTTGCCGAGCGAGAGGACCAGGTTGGCCGCGTGGCGCGCCTGCTGCGAGAAGCCGTCCGCCGGCCCGACGGCAAAGATCAGCGACTGCGTGCCGCGCACCTGGTGCGCATCCAGCATCTCGGCCAGTTCTTCCGATGTGAGTTGGCGTCCGCGCTGGTCGAGCAACACCAGCGTTGGCGGCGTTTTCGACGACTCCGCCATCTTGAGCAGCGCTTCCTCGCTGGCCAGCTCCGTGCCTTCGATGTCGCCGTAGTGCGACAGCCGCTCAAGATATTCCTCAGCCAGCGCCTTGATGGCCGCCGACTTCGTCTTCCCGATCCATACGACTTTCAGTTTCACGGGGAAGATTTAATCACAGAGGACACAGAGGATATTCATCACAAGGATACCGCGCCGAGTCTGTGACGTAGTTGGCCGACAACCGACGACGCCTCTAGCTCTTCCCCCGCTTACGAGTTCGCGGGCCATTCCGCGGTCGGGCTGCCCGCTTCCGCGCCGGCTTCAGTTCCGAGGGATGCAGCCGTGTCGCCGACTTCCACAGCCGCTCCAGGTCGTAATACTTCCTCGCCTTTTCCGAGAACACGTGCACTACGAAATCCACGTAGTCGAGCAGCACCCACTCCGCCTGGGTGTACCCTTCCACGTGGACAGGATGCAGCTCCATGCGGGCGAGCCGCTGCTCCACTTCGTCGGAGATGGCCTGGATCTGGCGCGGGTTGCTGCCGCTGGCGATCACGAAATAATCCGTGAACGATGGCGACTCCTGGTCCATCTCCAGGATGGTGACGTCTTCCGCCTTCTTTGCCTGGGCGGCGCTGATCGCCTCCGCAACTCGCTGCCGCAACTCGCTGGATTTCATTCCGTAGTCTGCCGCAATCCAGTTTAACTTAACCCCGCCATTTCGACGCCCCCGAGGACGGTCCGGCGGCAGGGATGCCGGAGGCGCTTGGCGCCGACCGTTACCTGGTTACTGGCAAACTTTTGCTCCCAAAGTGGGAATTTCTTACCTGTTAGGACATGTACCTCGGGACACAGTGCTTAATGTAAGTATATGTTTTCCAATTAGTTATGAAATTTAGGTCAACGGCAGAAGGCGTGCATCTTCTTCCACAGGATACGAGACATGAGCCCGCACGAGAGGCAGGTTTCATTCAAGGAGTGGCGGCCCCGCAACGGTCACGCCGGGAGCGGCGTGGAAATGCTGCACCACGGGTTCCTGCGGCCGCTCAGGATGCACGACCCCAACCGCACCTTCGCCCGCATCGGGGAGGAACTGCGCAAGGGCCGCATCGTCAGCACGTTTGCCAACATGACCATGCTCGTGCTCGGGCCCCATCACGACTCGCCCTACGTCCACAGTTTCGACGAGGACATGAAGCGCTACAACCGCCGCCTGGCCTGAGCGGCGGACAATCCGCCTGACATTTTCTATGTTTTTGTTCTGCTTCCCGCGTCCTGCTTCCTGCCCGCTGCCTTGTACAACCCCATCTTCTTGATGTACTCCGCCACCAGAGGCTCGACAAAACGTGCCAGCGATTTGCCCCCGGCCGCAGCGCGCCGCGCCTCGGTGGCTGACACCTGAGACTTCACCTCATCAAGGATGTGGATCATGGTGTTGCGCAGCGCCAGCGTACCCTTGGCCGGGGATTTCCGGAACGCTTTCACCACCGCCGGCGGCGGCCGCAACGGCTTGGGGAGCGCATCGGCCACGTCGGCCATCGAGAACCCGGGCCGGCTCACCACAATGAAGTCGATCTCGCGCAGCAAATCTTCCGACCGGTGCCAGCCCGCCACCTGCAGGAACGCATCGATGCCGATGATGAAGAAAAGATGGTCGCTCCGGCCCGCGGCCTGCTTGAACCGGCGGACCGTGTCGATGGTGAAGCTGAGGTGGTCCTGCTCCGCGGGCGCCTCGGCCAGTGACGGCAAGAATCTTTTCTCGCTCACCGTCGCCAGCGCCAGCATGGCATAGCGGTCGTGGAACGCGGTGATGCGCTCATCCTGCCGGTGTGGCGGCATGCTGGCGGGAATGAAATAGACTTTCCCCAGGTGGAACCGCTCCGCGGCGGCGCGCGCCACCGCCAGGTGTCCCTTGTGGACCGGGTCGAATGTTCCGCCGAATAGGCCGATGTTCATGCGGGGAGGATTATCGCAGATGAGCCGCCGCTCGCAAGCATCGGCTAAACTGTCCTGTTGCCCCATGACCATCGCCACTGTCATCGGTTTCATCGCCGGCACGCTCACCACCGTCTCGTTCGTACCGCAGGTCCTCAAGACCTTTCGCAGCAAACGCTGTGACGATCTTTCCTGGGGGCATGCTGCTGGCCTTCACCATCGGCGTGTGCTTGTGGTTCGTCTACGGCGTCTTCCTGCGATCAGCGCCGATCATGCTCGCCAACCTGGTCACGCTGCTGCTGCTGGTCTGGCTGGTGGTGATGAAAATCCGCTACCGCCGAGCTATGCCCCGATGAATCGGTCACCCGATGCGTTTGACCCTTCCGCGCTGCAGCCGCTACAATGACTAGGTTTGCCTGTAGCACCAATCCCTACAGACACTCAGGGCTTTGGGAAATCGAGGGAGGAGAAGCATGTACGCGGTCATCCGCGCCGGAGGGAAGCAGTATCGCGTGGCGCCCGGAGACGTGATCCGTGTGGAGAAAACGCCGGTCGAGGACGGCCGTGTCGAGTTCTCGGATGTGCTGGCGGTCAGCGCTTCGGACGGCCAGATCGGCCGGCCCGGCGAAGGGCGCGTGGTCGGCCAAGTGGTCGAGGAGGGCCGTGGCGACAAGGTCCTCGTCTTCCACTACAAGCGCAAGAAACAATACAAGAAATTGCGCGGACACCGGCAACCGTTCACCGCGGTGCGCATCACCGAGATCGCCTTCGACGGCCAAAGCTTCACCGCTCCCGAGCTGCCGGCCGCGCCTGAGAAAAAAGCCAGGCCGGGGCGCCCGAAACCGGCTCAAGCCGAAGCTGCAGAAGCCGCAGTAGAAGCCGCTCCCGCGAAGGCAGCAGCACACAAGAAATCGGCGCCCAAGAGGACGGCGAAGAAAGCCGCGCCCCGTAAGAAACCGAAGAAGTAGCGCCGGCATCCTGGTTTTAACTGGCAATTGACAACTGGTTTTCTATGGCACACAAAAAAGGACTAGGCAGTTCACGCAACGGCCGCGATTCCAACTCGCAGCGGCTGGGAGTCAAGGCTTTCGGCGGGCAGCTCGTGCCCGGCGGCACCATCATCGTCCGCCAGCGCGGCACCCGCATCAAGCCCGGCCTCAACGTCGGCCGCGGCAAGGACGACACGCTTTTCGCCAAGGTCACCGGCGTCATCAAGTTCGTGGACAAAGGCGGCATGGGGAAGTACGTTCTCATCGAGCCGGTACCGGAGGCATGAGATCCCTCGCTCGCGCTCGGGATTTCGGCAGCGGGCTCCCGCTTCCCCTTCGCTGCGCTCGGGTCGCTCACGCCCGCTAGGCGCCTCAAGTTCGTGGACAAAGGCGGCATGG
>DASQGF010000039.1:0-2310 GCA_035632755.1 Terriglobales bacterium | reverse complement strand
CGGGAACTCGGGATTCCCGTGGGGGAGGTTTTTAGAGACGCAGCATGCTGGCAGCATGCTGCGTCCCTAAAAATCTAGGCTCTCCGCCGGCCGTCGCGATCTTACTTCTTTGCTGGGGCCGGGATGGTGACCGGTTTCCCCCGCTCAATCACGAAAAAGGCAACGTACTTGAAGGGCTCGGTTTTGCTGGGATTCCGCGCACTGTGCACTACGCCGGGCTCGACGTGGATACCCATACCCGGTTCCAGGGTCTGCGACGGCTTGCCGTCGACCTCAAAAGTCGCCTCTCCTGAGATTATGTAAAAAAACTCCTGCCCCGGATGGGTTATTCTGCCACTTTCTGCGCCCGGGGCGAGTTCCACTTCGATGAGGTATCCAGTCGTCTCCGACATAGGCGGCATGTCATCCTTCACGAGTACATTTCGCTTACCCGCCGGCGCCTGCGCCTGGATGGCCACCACTCCCAGTAGGACTGCAAGAACTAAGCCCAATACAAGTTTTTTTTCGCATTCTTTACCCCCTTTGCGGCGCACAGTGTACAAGGGGACGGGACATTTGCGCTAGAGCTGCCAATAATGTAGACGTAGCAAGCTGCCTGTCTACCGCAGGCTGTTTTCCACCTCGCTCAGCCAGTCGGGCTTCTTCAGCACCTCGCGCGGCTTGGGGCCGTCGGGGCTGCCCACGATGCCGTCCTTTTCCATCAGGTCGATGAGGTGGGCGGCGCGGCCGTAGCCGATGCGCAATCGGCGCTGCAGCAGGGAAGTGGAAGCCTTGCCGAACTCGATCACCAGCCGCACCGCATCCTCGTAGAGTTCGTCGTGCTCGCCTTCGCCCGAGTCCTCGTCGGAATCGCCGGCATCGCTCTTTTCTTCCTTGGGCGCTTGCAGGAATTTTTCCTCATACTGGGCAATCGCCTGTCCACGCCAGAACTCGACCACCGCCGCGATCTCCTTCTCGGTGACGAAGGGCGCGTGCAGCCGGTGGACGCGCGCTGAACCCGAGGGTAGGTAGAGCATATCGCCACGGCCCAGGAGCGACTCGGCCCCGTTCGCGTCAAGAATGGTGCGCGAATCTACCTTGGTGGCCACGCGGAAGGAAATGCGCGCCGAGAAGTTCGCCTTGATCAGGCCCGTGATCACGTCCACCGACGGCCGCTGCGTTGCCAGGATGAGGTGAATGCCCACAGCGCGCGCCATCTGCGCCAGCCGCGTGATGGATTCCTCGACGTTGCCCTGGTCGAGCATCATCAGGTCGGCCAGTTCGTCGATCACATTAATGATGTAGGGCAGCCGCAGCTCTTCTTCCGCTTGCTAATCGAACAGGCCGGGCTCCTCGTCGTCGACCAAGCGGTGGTACTGGTCGATGTAGCGGACGCCTTTTTCCGCCAGCGCTTTCAGCCGTCGCTCCATTTCGCGCACTGCGTTGCGCAGCGCGTTGGCCGCAAGCTTCGGCTCGGTGATGATCGGAGTGTAGAGGTGGGGCACGCCTTCGTACACGCCCAGCTCCAGGCGCTTGGGGTCCACCAAAATCAGGCGCACCTCGTCCGGCGTCGCCTTGTAGAGCATGGACATGATCATGGCGTTGATGGCCACGCTCTTGCCCGAGCCGGTCGAGCCGGCGATCAGCAGGTGCGGCATGCTGGCCAGGTCGGCGGTCACCGTGCGCCCGTTGATGTCCTTGCCCATCGAGAGCGTGAGCTTGGATTTCGAGGCGGCGAACTCCTGCGACTCGATGATCTCGCGCAGCCAAATGGTCTCGCGCTCGCGGTTCGGTACCTGGATGCCGACCGTCGATTTCCCCGCCATGCGCTCGATCAGAATGCTCTCCGCCCGGAGGCCCAGGCAGAGATCGTCGGCCAGGCTGGTGATGCGGCTGTACTTGATCCCCGCCTCGGGCTTGAATTCGTAGGTGGTGACCACCGGGCCGGGATTGATCTGCGTCACCTGGCCGTGCGCCTCGAATTCGGCGCACTTCTCCGCCAGTACCTGGGCCAGGCGCTTGAGCTCGTCTTCGTTCACGCCTTGCTGCTCGTCCGGCCGATGCAGCAGCGCGCTTGACGGCAGCTTGTAGGTGCCGCGGATCTTCGGCATCGTGGTCTTGGGACGCGTAGTGCTGTCGGCGCGCGTGCCAAAAGCGGGCTCGGCCGTGATCGGCTCAGGCAGAGAATCTTCTTCGGCCATGCGTTCGATGCCAGACTTTGCGGCGGGCAGCGACGCGGGTAACGGCTTCGACGGCATGGGCGATGCGGATTGCGTTTCCTGTGCACCGACCACCGGCCGCTGCGCACGCCGTTTCTCCAGTTCTCTCAGA
>DASQGF010000038.1:0-6201 GCA_035632755.1 Terriglobales bacterium | reverse complement strand
CCGGCTGCTGATTGCCGAAGGCATGCGCTCCGGCTGCTGGCTGCCCCTAGTCAGCCGGGATCGTGTGCTGGGCACCTTGAACGTCCTCAGCCGGCGCGAGGCCGCCTTCGCCCCCGAGGACCTGGAGTTGCTGCGGCTGGTGGCCAATCAGGTGGTCATCGCGGTGGACAATGCACTTGCCTTCCGCCAGATCGCCGAGCTCAAAGACAAGCTGGCGGAAGAGAAGCTCTACCTGGAAGATGAGATCCGCAGCCAGTACAACTTCGAGGAGATCATCGGCGAAAGCGTGGTGTGGAAGCGGGTGCTGGAGCAAGTGGAGATCGTGGCGCCCACCGATTCCTCGGTCCTCATCCTGGGCGAGACGGGCACCGGCAAGGAGCTGATCGCTCGCGCCATCCACAACCTGAGTGGGCGCCGCGAACGCACCTTCGTCAAGCTGAACTGCGCCGCCATCCCCACGGGGCTTTTGGAAAGCGAGCTTTTCGGGCACGAGAAGGGGGCGTTCACCGGAGCCATCTCGCAGAAGGTGGGCCGGGTGGAGCTGGCCGACCACGGCACCTTGTTCCTGGATGAGGTGGGCGACATCCCGCCGGAACTCCAGCCCAAGCTGCTGCGGATGCTGCAGGAGCGCGAATTCGAGCGCCTGGGCTCCACCCGCACCCTGCGCGTGGACCTCCGGCTCATCGCCGCCACCAACCGCGACCTGGCACAAATGGTCGCCGACCGCCAGTTCCGCAGCGATCTCTTCTACCGCCTGAACGTCTTTCCCATTCAACTGCCGGCGCTGCGCGAGCGCGGCAAGGACATCCCCCTGCTGGTGCGCTACTTCGCGCAGCAACACGCCGAGAACAAGGGGAAGCGCATCGAGCGCATCCCGGCCGAAACCATGCAGGCGCTGGAGCGCTGGCACTGGCCGGGAAACGTCCGCGAACTGGAGAACTTGATCGAGCGCGCCGTCATCCTCACCCGCGGCACGGTTCTGAACGTGCCGCTGGCGGAGCTGAAGCCCACCGCCGAGGCCGCCGCCGTGGACGACGTGGCCACGCTCGAAGACGCCGAACGCGATCACATCCTGAAGGCGCTGCGGGAGGCACATGGCCTCATCTCCGGTCCCCAGGGCGCCGCGGCCCGCCTGGGCTTGAAGCGCACCACCCTCAACTCCAAGATGCGCAAGCTGGGCATCACCCGCAAGGACTACACATAGCCGGATTCGGCAATCAGGCGCCAGATCACAAGAGCGGGCCGTTGACCATAAGTCGTCAGGGCTGACGCGATTTCGCCACTCCCACTCGTCACATCGCCTTGTGACCTAACCTCCGAAGCGCGCAACCCACGCTGCGCCTGCGTTTTGCGGGCTTCGGTCACCATCCGGCGCGTTGGCGGCGAACCTGCACCCCATCGGTATTGCGGGAAGTGTGGGGCTCTCGACAACGGAGTTTTTGATGCGGAGTTGTTTATATGTGTACGTTCATACAATCCGCTGCCGAACTCCGGTTCGGCTGCGCTGACCGCGACCTCAACGCGGCGGGGAGGGTGTGATGGGAACCCACATCATTTGGCGCAATCCCTCCCCACCGCCTAAGAAACAATTCAAGCTGCGTCGCGTGGCCGGCAGTGGACCCGCAACCGTGTACCAGGTGGCCAGCCCCAGCTACCAGCGTCCCTTCGAACTGATCCGCACCGCAGTGGTCCGGGCCGGCAGGATGGCAGCGCGGAAGAAGGCGGAGACCAGTCTTGCTTCCCCGGGCGCGGAGCTGGTCTCGGCGCGGTGGTGAGATTCTTGGCTCGTTTGTAAGAACGTCTCTCCGGCGCGACAACAGCCGCGCCCGGACAGGCGGGGGCGACCGTCCCCACCTGAGTGTGGTCCCCCTCAGCTTCCCACCTTGTCTCTCCCGGTCCCGCCACGTTGACGCCGCCCTGCCGCTGGTGCTACGGTCAAGAGAGAAATGGTGTTCTCGAACCTCTTCTGTGCCTTCCTCGCCGGCGAAATCGAAACCCTGATCCGCCAAACCGGGCCTGTCGCTAAGGTCGTCCTGCTCATCCTGCTGGTGTTCAGCCTTTTCTCCTGGGCAGTCATCGTGGCCAAGTGGAGCCGCTTCCGCCGCGCGCGCTTGCAGAGCGGGCGCTTCCTGCGCGCCTTCCGCAAAGCCATGCGCCTGCAGGACGTGGCGGCCGTCTCGGAGCAGTTTAAGCCCAGTCCGCTGGTGCCGGTGTTTGAAGGCGCCTATGTGGAGTATCGCCGGCAGGTGGGCAATCCCACGGGCATCCTGAAGAACCCGATCGCCGTGCAGCGAGCGGCGCAGATCGCGTCGTCGGAAGAGCTGACTCGGCTGGAGCGCCGTCTGCCCTGGCTGGCGACCACCGGCGCAGTGACGCCCTTCATCGGCCTCTTCGGCACGGTGTGGGGCATCATCGTCGCCTTCCACGGCCTGGGCACAGCGGGCGCGGCCACGCTGCGCGCAGTGGCGCCCGGCATCTCCGAGGCGTTGATCACCACCGCCGCCGGCCTGTTCGCCGCCATTCCGGCGGTGATCGCCTACAACCAGTTCGGCAGCACCATCCGCGAGTTCGGTGCCCGCATGGACGACTTCACGCTGGAACTTCTGAACGCGGTCGAGCGCCCGACCGAGCGCGGCCCATCGGAGCAGCGGTAGATGGCTTTCACCAACGCCCAAGGACGGACGCAAACGTCGCTTTCCGACATCAACGTCACCCCTTTCGTGGACGTGGTGCTGGTGCTGCTGATCATCTTCATGCTGACCGCTCCCATCCTGCAGTCGGGCATCGAGGTAAACGTGCCCAAGACGCGCACGGTGAAAGAGATCACTGAGGAGCGGCTGGTGATCACCATTGACCGCTCGCAGCGCGTGTACCTGGGCAACGAGCCCATCAACATCAACCAGATCGGGGCCCGGCTGCGGGCGCGGCTGCGCGATCCGGGCCGGCAGTCGATCTTCCTGCGCGCCGACCAGAACGTGCCCTTCGGCGCTTTCGCCACGGTGATGGACGCGGTGAAGCAGGCGGGCATCAGCAATGTCAGCATCGTGACTGAGCCCATCCAGAGTTCGCCGGGGGCACAGCAACAGGGACGCTAGAAATGTCCGCCCAGGCTGACATTTTCACGGAACGCGAGGGCTGGCGAGGCCCGCTGGGATGGTCGCTCGCGCTGCACGCCTGTCTGTTCGCAGCCATCTTGGTGTATGGGCTGATCAGCGGGATAGGCGGCGAGAGTTGGGGATCGGGCGGCACCGGCGGTGGTGCCATGAGCGCGACGCTGGTCTCGAGCGCGACCATCCCGCTCCCTCCTAACGAAATGGGCAAGAGCATCGTGGCGCACGAGTCGCCGGGGCTCTCGAAATCGCTGCCGCGGCAGGAGGAGAAGGCGCCGGAAGCCATCCCCATCCCCGAGCCGAACGCAAAGAAGAAGCCGCCGCGGCCGGAGCGCTCGACCCAGGCCAGGAAGATGCCTCCACCCGAGCCGGAACCGGAGAACATCATTCCCTTCGGCCAGGGCGGTCCCATCAGCGGTCCCTACGGCGTGTTCACCGCGGGTGGCGCCAAGGGCGGACTGAGTTTCTCGGGCGGGGGAGACTTCGGCAGCCGGTTCGGGTGGTACGTGGACGTGGTGCGGCGCAAGATCTCGGAGAACTGGCTGAAGTACGAGATCGATCCGCGTGTCAGCAGCGGGCAGCGTGTGTACATAACCTTCGACATTCTGCGGAACGGGCAGCCGACCAACGTGCAGGTGGAGCAGTCGAGCGGGGTGCCTTCCCTGGATGATTCGGCAAGGCGCGCCATCCAGCGCATCGACACCTTCGGCGCGCTGCCCAACGAATACAACGGCAGCAAAGTCTCGGTGGAGTTCTGGTTCGATTATCGGAGATAAATCTGGTATCGTGATGCGATATACAATGATGCAATGCTTCTGGAAAGAGGGTGCGGGCAAACCCCAACAACGGAGCGGGCTTGAAAGGGCGCGGCTTTCAGCCGCGCCGATAGGAAGGAATAATTATTGTCATCCTGAGCGCCGTCCGAACGAGCGTAGCGAGCGAGGACAAGCGAAGGACCCGGTGTGTGATGGCGGGACGCAGCATGCTGCCCTTTGCGGCTCGTACCCCGAGATCCCTCGACTCGCGCTCAGTTGCATGATGAAGAGGGGTCCCTCGCTGCGCTCTGGATTTCGCCTGCGGGCTCAGACGCCCGCAAAGCGGCTTAACTTCGCTCGGGATGACAATTCAAGGTTATGTACGGCGCGGCTGAAGCCGCGCCCTTTCAAAGCAGGTGCTGCGGCTTTTTGTTTCTTGCTCGCTTTTCTGGTCGCCCTGCCGGCGTTTTCCCAGGACTGGATCCGCACCGGCACCGGGCTGGGGGTGGAGAAAGTCCGGCTGGCCGTCCCCGACTTCAAGGTCGCGACCGCCGATGCCTCCAACCCGCAGCTCCAGCAGGTCTTCGACGACGTGCTGTGGAACGACCTGGCGAATGCCGGCATCTTCGACATGGTCTCGAAGAGCTTCTACCCGCTGCAGACGCCGGGCACGCCGCAGGAGCTGAACATCACGGCGTGGGGCAATCCGCCGCCCAACGCCAGCATGGTGGCGTTCGGCAACCTGGGCGTCACCGGGGCTGACCTGCAGGTGCAGGGGTGGCTATTCGACGCCAAGAACACCAGCGCGCCGCAGGTGCTGGGCAAGCAGTACAAGGAGCCGGCGAGCCCGCAAAGCGCGCGCTCCATCGCGCACAAGTTCGCCGCCGAGATCATCTTCCGCCTGGGGGGCGGTATCCCCAGCGTCACCGAGAGCAAGATCTTCTTCATCTCCCAGCGCAGCGGGCACAAGGAAGTCTGGGAGATGGATTACGACGGCGCCGACCAGCACCAGATCACGCGCCTGGGCTCGATCTCGCTCTCGCCGCGCATCTCGCCGGACGGCAACCGCCTGGCTTTCACCACCTTCGCCCACGGCTCGCCGGACATCGTGATCTGGTCGCTGGAGCTGAATCGCTTTCTCACCTTCCCCAAGTTCGGCGGCACCAACGCTTCGCCGGCTTGGGCGCCCGACGGCACCAAGCTGTTGTTTTCGTCCTCGCGCAACGGCGATCCGGAAATCTACCTAGTGGACGATAACGGCGCCCACCTGAAAAGGCTGACCGCCTACAAGGGCGTGGACATATCCCCGGTGTGGAACCCCAAGACCGCGGGGCAGATCGCCTGGGTAAGCGACCGCTCCGGGCTGCCGCAGATCTACATCATGGACGCCGACGGCGCCAACGTGCAGCGCATGACCGACGCCGGATATGCGGTCTCGCCCTCCTGGTCGCCCAACGGCCAGTTCCTGGCATTCAGTTGGGCACGCAAGTGGGGGCCGGGAGAGCCCGGCGGGCAGGACATCTATATAATGGACATCGCCAGCCGCCAATGGGTACAGTTAACGCGCGAAGGGCGCAATGATTTCCCATCATGGTCGCCCGATGGACGCCACATTGTTTTTCAGTCCACCCGCAGCGGCAGCGACCAGATCTGGACCATGCTGGCGGACGGCAGCCAGCAGCGCCAGGCTACCTTCACGGGCTCCAATACCATGCCGAACTGGAGTTGGAAGTAATCTTCACCGGGCTGCATATTTTCATTCTTAACTCCATCCGGGAGGGACGGACCCGGAGGAACGAGATTGCGAGCTTTCTCGCAGGGAGGGTGAGGTGAAGCAGAGCAGGATGAAGTGGATCACGATCGTCGCGGCCTTGGCGAGCTTGATGGTACTGGCCACCGCGGGCTGCAAGAAGAAAGAAGTGGCGCCACTGCCGCCACCACCGCCGCCGCCGCAACCCACGGCGTCGCTGACGGCCAATCCCAACAGCATCCAGAGGGGCGAGTCCACGACTCTGACCTGGCAGACCACTAACGCCACCGATGTCACGCTGGAAGGCATCGGAGCGGTCCAAGCCAGCGGGTCGCGGCAGGTCACGCCCACCGAGTCCACCACCTACCGCTTGACGGCCAAGGGCGCGGGCGGGACGCAGGAAGCCACGGCGCGGGTCACAGTCACCATGCCTCCGCCGCCACCGCCAGCAGCCGCCGCTCTCAGCGACGAACAACTGTTCAACCAGAATGTCAAGGACGCGTTCTTCGATTATGACAAGTCGGACATCCGTCCTGACGCGCAGCAGGCGCTCATGGCCGACGCTGCCTTCCTGCAGCAGCATCCC
>DASQGF010000037.1:0-3903 GCA_035632755.1 Terriglobales bacterium | reverse complement strand
CTGGGCTACGGCAATGCCAGCTCGCTGGCGCCCTCCGAGATCGGCAAGATCCATCCTGGCGCCGATGACAACGCCTCGGGCACCGCCGGCGTGCTGGAGCTGGCGCGGATCTTTGCCCTTGCCCGCCGCGGCGAGCGCATGGAGCGCGGCATCCTGTTCATGACCTTCGCCGGGGAAGAGCTGGGGCTGCTCGGCTCCGCCGACTGGGTGAAAGAGCCGACGCGGCCGGTGGGTGACGCGGTCGCCATGATCAACATGGACATGATCGGGCGCATCCGCGACAACAAGGTGTACGTTGGCGGCGTGGGCACAGGAACGACGTTCAAGCCGTTGCTGGAGAAAGTTGCGGCGAAGTACGATCTCAAGCTGGCCTATTCCGCCGGAGGTTATGCGGCGAGCGACCACACTTCGTTCGTGGTGAAGAGTGTTCCGTCGCTGTTCTTCTTCTCGGGGCTGCACTCGGATTATCACAAGCCCAGCGACACCTGGGAGAAGATCGACCCCACAGCGGCGGCTCGGCTGCTGGACCTGGTGGCGGACGTGGCCGCGGGGCTGGCGTCGGCGCCCGACCGCCCGCAGTTCGTGAAAGTTGAAGAGCCGCAGACGGGCGTTGCGGGGACGGGTGAGGTCCGCAGCTATGGGCCGTACTTCGGCTCGATCCCGGATTTCGGTGAGACGGAGAACGGCGTCAAGTTCGCCGACGTGCGTCCCGGCTCGCCCGCGGCCAAGGCCGGGCTGAAAGCGGGAGACGTGCTCGTGCAGTTCGGCGAAAGGCCGGTCAAGAACCTTTACGACTTCACCGACGCGTTGCGGCGCAGCAAGGTGGGCGACGTGGTCGAGGTGAAGGTGCTGCGCGAGGGCCAGCCGGTCACGGCGCGCGTGACTTTGGAGCAGCGGAAGTAGGGTTGTCTCGACGTCTTGGTGGCGAGACTTGTATCAGGGCACGACTTCAGTCGTGCCGTAAGGGTGCTTATTGATTGTCATTCCGAGCGAACGCGACGTGAGCTTTTGCGAACGGAGCGCGAGTCGAGGGATCTGCATTTGTATTGTTCCTGCAGCTGCAGATCCCTCGCGTCGCGCTCGCCTTGCGAGACTCGGCTCGCGCTTCGCTCGGGATGACATTCATTGAATTGGCAGTGGCGGTACGACTGAAGTCGTGCCCTGATACGATTCTGCGCAAGAAGACAAGAATGAAAACTCGAATCGCAGGTGCACTCTTATTGCTAGCCCTTGCTGCCAGCCTCCTATTGGCGCGCCCGAGCGACGACAACGCCGCTTCCCTGCTCCTTCCCGCCGAGCAGCGCCACCTGCGCAACGCGCGGCAGTTGACTTTCGGCGGACAGAACGCCGAGGCCTACTTCTCCGCTGACGACAAGCAGCTCATCTTCCAGCATGCGGGCGGCGATGTGGCCTGCGACCAGATGTACATCATGCCGGTTAACACGCCGGACGGCAGTCCTCCGACGCCGCGCCTGGTCAGCACCGGCAAGGGGCGCACCACCTGCGGATACTTCTTTCCTTCGGGTAACCGCATCCTTTATTCATCTACCCACCTGGTCTCGCCGGAATGCCCGCCCAAGCCGGACTACTCTCATGGCTACGTGTGGCCGGTCTATGCTGGCTACGACATCTTCACCGCGCGCACCGACGGCAGCGATCTAAAGCGGCTGACCTCGACGCCCGGCTACGACGCCGAGGCCACCATCAGCCGCGACGGGAGGAAGATTGTCTTCACCTCCATGCGCGACGGCGACCTGGACATTTACACCATGAATGCCGACGGCACCGGGGTCCGGCGGCTGACCACCGAGCTGGGCTACGACGGCGGTCCGTTCTTTTCGGCCGACGGCAAGAAGATCGTCTATCGCGCCCACCATCCGCGGACGCCCGAGGAGATCGCCCGCTACAAAGACCTGCTGAAGCAGGGCGTTATCGAGCCCGCGAACTTCGAGATCTGGGTGATGGACGCGGACGGCTCGCACAAGCGCCAGATCACGCACAACGGCGCCGCCAATTTCGCGCCTTTCTGGCATCCGGACGGCAAACGTATCATCTTCGCCTCCAACATGGGCGAACCGGGCAGCCGCAACTTCGATCTCTACATCGTCAACGCGGACGGCAGCGGGCAGGAGCGGATCACTTTCCATCCCGATTTCGATGCCTTTCCCATGTTCAGCTCGGACGGCAAGAAGCTGGTCTGGGCGTCGAACCGCAACGGCAAGCAGCCGCACGAAACCAACATCTTTATTGCGGATTGGGTGGAATAGGGCGGTTCTTAGAGCCTGCGACGGTACCCCACATCTGCACCCGCAGATGGGTCTTTCTACTCCTGAAGTATCTTCCTCTCCCGCACGCACCCTGGTGTGAAGCACAATCGCCCAGCCCGTAAGGGCGACATTTGTTTGAGCCCAGCGCGTAAGCGCTGGGTCCACGAATCAAAGCGAGCCCAGCCCCTCCAGGGGCGGCACAGGACGGTCATATGTCACATGCATATGCGCGCAATCACCTTCACGTCGTATTCGCCACCAAGGGCCGGCGGAGCCTGATCAAAGACCCAGACAAGCTCTGGGCGTACATGCGAGGCCTAGCACGCAACTATCAGATTGATATTGAGGCAATCGGAGGAACCGAGAACCACGTCCACATCCTGTTGGCACTGCCTCCCAAGCTGTCGTTATCGGATGCCATGCGCGCCATAAAGGCGAACTCCTCGAAATGGATGAATGAGAACGGTCACCGCTTCGCGTGGCAAGAAGGCTATGCCGCATTCAGCGTAAGCGCTTCGAACCTGCAACAGGTGGCTGAATATGTGCGCAACCAGCCCGAGCATCACAGGCACTGGACGTTCGAAGAGGAATTCCTCGCGTTGCTAAAGAAGCATGGCATCGAGGCTGACCCGGCGGAGGTCTTCGGGGAAGGTGTCGCCCTCCGGGCTCATTCTCCCTCTCAACTGCATTCCCAGCGCTGACGCGCTGGGCTCAAACAAATGTCGCCCTTACGGGCTCCCATTGCTGGGCGCGGGTGACGTCGCACTCCTGACCCTGGCCGCGCCTGTGCTAGCATCAACTATTCTCAATGCCCGCAGGCAAACTCCAAATCGTGCCCCTGGGAGGGCTGGGCGAGTTCGGCATGAACTGCATGGCCTTCCGCTGGGGCGACGACATCATCGTCGTCGATGCCGGCATGATGTTCCCCGAGGCCGAGCTGCTGGGCGTGGACATCGTCGTCCCCGACATCACCTACCTCACCGAGAACCGCGACAAAGTCCGCGCCATCGTGCTCACCCACGGCCACGAGGACCACATCGGGGCGCTGCCCTGGGTGCTGAGCGAACTGAACGTCCCGGTGTATGGCACCGAGTTCACGCTCGCCTACGTCGAGAACAAGCTGGAAGAGCACGGCCTGCTGGACGACGCCAAGCTGCTGGAGATCCGCGCCGGCGAGCGCGTGAAGATCGGGCCGTTCACCATCCATCCCATCCAGGTGACGCACAGCCTGGTGGATTGCGTGTCGTTGGCCATCCACACGCCGCTGGGAGTGGTGATCCACACCGGCGACTTCAAAGTTGATCCCACGCCCACCGACAACCGGCTGTTCGACTTGCACACCTTCGCCGAGTACGGCAAGGACGGCGTGCTGGCGCTCTTCCAGGATTCGACCAACATCGAGCGCCCGGGCTACACGCCCAGCGAGCGCGCGGTGCGGCGGAAGTTCGAAGAAGTGTTTGCGCGGGCCGAGCGGCGGCTGTTCATCTGCTGCTTTTCTTCGTCCATCCATCGCATGAAGCTGACCATCGACACCGCCTTCGAGAACAACCGCAAAGTGGCGCTGGTCGGGCGCTCGATGAACGAGTCGGCGGAGATCGCGCAGGACTTGGGATACATCGAAATCCCCGACGGCGTG
>DASQGF010000036.1:0-23972 GCA_035632755.1 Terriglobales bacterium | reverse complement strand
TCCAAATCAGTAAGAAGTCTGCGTAGCGAGTTGCGGTGCATCCCCAATTCACGGGCCGCTTTGATTTGGTTGCCATTCTGGTCTCTGAGGGCGGTCACAATAAACACCTTTTGAAACTCCCGGACTGCTTCGTCATATTGGATTCCGCCCTTGTACATCTGCATTACGAGGGCATCGAGTTGAGCTTTCACGGCGGCCTCGTTTCTCCAATGCAACCAGACAAGTTCACGAGATTACATGGCAGTACAACAACAGAGCTACTGAATCAACATCTCTATTTGCTTTGGACTGAGATGAATGCGAGGGCGACTAAATACTGCCACGCAAAGGTGCAAGTGAGGCTCAACAGAAGTGAAACATGGCTTTGTTATTGAATGCCCACGTGGGGTCGTTGTTGTGGGATGTTGTGGAATTTCCACATTTGCACCGAATATGGGCATTGACACCCCAGTGCCTCAGGATTACGTTAGCGGCCGTCGATGGCTGAAAGGGTTGGCTTCCTGATCAGTCGCCAGTCCAAAGTAAGCTGGGTGATCAGCCCGACGAGGCAACCCGCCGGGCAACCAGACCCGAAAAAACCGACAGCCTTCGCGAGAGGCTGTTGGGGTTTGGGACTGCGAAAGCAGTGATCGCATCAGGGGCTGTGACGGTGCATGTTCCACGCCATTGACTCCCTCGCAGGAGTTGGCGGCTAGAGCATAACCAATGTCGCAGCCCTTTTAATTTTCCTGCCGCTTGCCCAAACCCACACCGAATGTCCTTGCCAATCGCGGTGCTGATGCCCACAATTCCCAGTGCAATCTCATCGTCCCAAGCGACGAAGCGGAGGCATGCCATGGCTAAAGTGCAGCAACTCACGGTGGCACTGGAGAACCGACTTGGCGATGTACTTATCCACAGTTTAGAGCGGCGTTGAGCTGAATCGTTTCATGTGCAAACTGCTGAAATCCGCAGAGTTGTTCGACCTTTGAATCTTGGGACCGAGTTCTCCACAGTAATTTGCACACTCCTGTGGAAATAGGCCTGTGTTCGACTTCTGATGAGGCGTATAACGGCATCGATTTAGCCATCAGAGTGCGGCAGGATTTTGCCCAGTCTAAGATTCTGCTCTTCTCTGGTCAGGCCGCAACTGCCAACATGCTGGAGCACGCCCGCGCTGAAGGGCATGATTTCGAAGTCCTCGCGAAGCCTGTGCATCCCGCACAGCTTCTGGCCAAGGTTGCGGATCTGCTTGCAGGGTTCGCCACGGCATCGCCTCAACAGCTTGCGGGCTGAAGAAAGTGGGTTTTGTCGCTTTGCGTGACTGCAATCTGAGCAACGGCGTCGCAAACGCCGTGTTTTCGGGCAAATCGGGGCGTCTGCGGAAACGCACTGGGGGCACTGAGTGTATCAGAGATAGTCGGAACTGGAGCAGTTCTAATTTCGCTTGATCGGCTTGAGCCCTGTGGCAGTGTCGGCAGCTCGTTATCGCGGATTCTGGCGTGATAGCAGGTTCGTTCTCTACTTCATGCTGTGCGATCGTTCTTGCGGTTTCCTGACAGACCCCATAAGGCTTTGCTTGTCTGGCGCGACATGGTAGCAAAAGGCTAGTACCGTGGGGTAGTGTCACACTTTCCGCGGGCGTCTTTCGGCCGCCCTTTTCCATTTTAGGAATCCTTCCTGTCTGAACTCAGACCAAGAGCCTTCCTTGGCGGGGTGGTTTCCCGACTGCCCCGCTTTTTGTGTCCGCCGCGGTCGGCCTTGCATCCGTCTGGAATTTTGCGCGGTTTCGGCTTACTATCCGGCCAGTGGCAACTCCCAAGAGCACAGAGGACCGTGAGCGGCTGGTTTCGGCAAGTCTGGTCGAAGACGATGCGTCGTTCGAGCTGAAACTGCGGCCCAAGCGCCTGCACGAGTTCATCGGGCAGAAAAAAGTCAAAGACAACCTGGCAGTGGCCATCGAGGCCGCCCGTTCGCGCGGTGAGGCGCTCGATCACGTGCTGCTCTATGGCCCGCCGGGCCTGGGCAAGACCACGCTGGCCACCATTATCGCCAACGAGCTGGGCGTAGCGTTCCAGCAGACGGCGGGCCCGGCCATCCAGATTAAGGGCGACCTTACCGCCATCCTCACCAACCTGCGCGAGCGGCAGGTGATGTTCTTCGACGAGGTGCACCGCCTGCAGCCGGCGCTGGAGGAGATCCTCTACTCCGCGCTCGAGGACTACAAGCTGGATATCATCATCGGGCAGGGACCCTCGGCGCGCACCCACACCCTGGACGTGAAGCCGTTCACCTTCATCGGGGCGACCACCCGCGCCGGACTGCTCTCGGCGCCGCTGCGCTCGCGCTTCGGCATCCTGCTGCGCCTGGAGTTCTACACCCACGCCGACCTGCGGGTGATTGTGCGGCGTTCGGCAGAGATTTTGAGCGTTGACATCGACGAGGACGGCTGCCAGGAGATCGCCAGCCGCGCCCGCGGCACGCCGCGCATCGCCAACCGCCTGCTGCGGCGGGTGCGCGACTATGCCCAGGTGCGCGGCGCCGGGCGCATCGACCGGGCCACCGCCCAGGCCGCGCTGGAGATGATGGAAGTGGACAAACACGGCTTCGACGAGATCGATCGCAAGCTGCTGCTGACCATCATCGAAAAGTACCAGGGCGGGCCTGTGGGCGTGAATACGCTGGCCGCCGCCTTAGCCGAGGAAACCGAGGCCATCGAGGAAATCTACGAACCATTCCTCATCCAGATCGGCTTCCTGGACCGTACCCCGCGCGGCCGCGTGGCCACCAAGCTGGCCTATGATCATTTCGGCATCAGGCCCAACAGCCGGCAGAGCGCGCTGTTCTGAATCTGACGTCGCGAACAAAGCAATACCTTCCAGGGTGTACGGCGTAACCTGATCGAGGCTGTTGGGCTGTTTCCCGCGCACGGCAGGCCCGGAGACGTGCGGGGGGCGTGGGGCGGGCGTGTCGCAAGCATGACGAAGGTCAGTTAGTGGTAAAGCGATTTCGCGCCAACAACGGCGTCGCGACAGGCGCCTACGAGCGGCTTGGCCCAGCTAACGGCTCGTGCTGTCCTGGAACGCAGCACAGACAGCGGTGATCTTCATCACAGTAATCCCTACCGTGCGGGCGGAAAATTCCAACGCAAACCGGACGTGGTTGATTGCCTTCGCCCGCGCTTGCCTTTCTCCGTAGTGCGGCGCCGGTTGAATCTTTGGGTTATCGCTTGCTTGCCGGGGAGCCGCCAGGCGCCGAGTGGCTCGTCCCGGTCGGTCAGAAGTCCTCCCCCCAACGGAAGGAGAAGCTCAAAATGACAACGAATCATTATCTCGCGCTACTGTGGCTCTTCCTAAGTCTGGTACCGTGCGCGTTCTCTCAACGAGAGGGACAGGACCGTCATGCCCTGGCTAAGTTTCAAAATGCGCTCAAGCAAGACGGATTTGATGTAACCCCCGGCGCTGCCGTCGCTTGGAACTTGGCGGCACAGTGGTGCGCTTACGACCCCACAGTCCCCAACGCTGGGTATTCGAACAATGAACCGTATGTTGTGGTGCTGGCCCCCAAATCGGTGCAGGAGCCAGGTCAACTGACCACTGACTTCAAGCTCGGGCCCGATGAGGCCGTCGTTCTGATCGGCTTGACACCTCCACCTGCAAGATACTTCAGCTACACACCATATCTCTCCACAAGGGTGTACCCCGACGGAAGAAAGCAGATCCTTGCCAGCTTGGGAGACGCCGTGAACATCGCTACTGTCAAAACGATTGGGAGTACGCCCTTTAACAGCCCCGTGGCGCTGATCTTCGCCCCGGACCATACCACGGAGGCCCACGTTCGTAGGGCGCTGCAAAGTGCCGGTTATCCCGCAGCGATCATCAATACGGTCGTGTTCCCTGCATCCATGCTGAACCTAGGCCAGGGCCAAACCGCTGACGAGCTTAGGATCGGGTTGCGCAATGCGATCTGGCAGGATTCGACCGCTGGCGACTCATATATCAAAAATCCGCCGCTCAACGTTTTCCGCGTGACGCCGCGCACCCCGGCAACGGCGAATCCGTTCCCCGCGCCACGTCTGCGCATCCGCGGAACGGGACACACCGAGATGGAGCTGATGAACAAGCTGGGACAACTCCGCCAAGGCATTCTCACAGCCAATTCCGGGCTGCATGCTACCGACATCGTGCCGATGCCAATGTGCAACGAGGGCTATGACTTAATCCAGCGCGGGCCCGTGGAGGCGCTCAGAATCGAGCGGTGCGGAGACAGCCGGGATGCCTTTTACGTCGGCGCTGGTCTGCCCGAGTACGACTCGATCAACCGGATCACTCTAGGGGATAACGAGTTCCTGATGGTCTATGGCGTCAACCACGTCGCCACCGGCAAGGCGACATACATGAACGCCAATTTCTATGCCAGCGAGACAGCGAAGTTAACACTAGGCACCATTGATGACCGTAAATTTCCGGGCACGGCCGGGCCGTATCTCCCGGCTGGCGATCCTGCTGCGGATCTGATGTACGCGTATAAGATTTCGCGGAACTGTGAAGGCCAAACCAACTGCCTGCCATTGTCCGTCCCCCAAGGTTGCACGCGCCTGACACTCGATTCCAGCACTCTCCTGGGCGTTTTCACCCGGATATATCTTGAGCCTGCAACCAAGGTCGGACCCGCTATGCCGGAGATTTTGTATGACCGCGTAATCAAGTTTTCGCTGCGGTAACCGTCAGGGACGGCACAATTTATCGACTACGGGGGGTGCCAATGCGCTGCAACCGAGCACGCCGCTGGGAGGAATTGGAGGTCATCGCTGTTGATAACAGGGGTTCTCACTAACTGAGAAGCCCGGTCCAACCCCGACATGCGCCTAACGGGATCGCCACCTTGGTCGTTGCCGCCGCATTGAGTTTTCCATATACTCGTGCGCCAGCGGAGGGGATGCGATGGCAACGGAATGGCGTTTCAAGGCGGAATATGTCAAGAACTGCAACTGTGCGATGGGCTGTCCCTGTGATTTCTGGGCCACTCCAACCCATGGTTCCTGCCAGGGAATGTTCGCGGATCGAATCCTGGAAGGCCATTATGGAAAGATCAAGCTGGACGGCCTGATCTTTGCCGGCACCTACCACTGGCCGGGGGCGCTGCATCTCGGCAACGGCACGTTTCAGCCCTACGTCCTCGATAAATCCACGCCGGAGCAGCGCGAAGCCATTCTTACCATTATGAGCGGCAAGGCAGGAAATGCCTGGTACGAGGTGTTGGCCAGCGTTGTGTCGCGTGTGCTGGAGCCAAGGTTCGTTCCCATCGAATTCGAGTTCGACCTGGAACGCCGCCATGCCCGCGTCCACATTCCCGGCGAACTGCTCACCACCACCGAGCCGGTAAAGAATGTCGCCACCGGCAAAGACCACCGCGTGCGGCTGGATATGCCGGAAGGAATGGAATACCGGCATCCGGAGATTGCTACGACGGGCATTCTGCGTTCGTCAGGTCCGATCGCATTTGACTATCCCCCAGCGCATAGCTCTATGGCGGTGGTGGAGCAGACGCACCTCGGACTGGCAGCTTAGGTTCCAATTCGTATGTGGGCTACGCCTGCCAATGTGCCTGCGACTTCACCCTCGCAGAGGGAAGGCGGCTCTGAGCCATCGATGCCCTCCCGTGCATCCGAGCAGGCCACCTACGCCGCAGCCATCGTGGTGTTCGCACTGTCCGCTGCCATCACGCTCTATGTGAGCCACTCGATGTCCGGCGGCATGCCCATGCCCGGACACTGGACCATGAGCATGATGTGGATGACAATGCCGGGCCAGACCTGGCTCGTGGCGGCGCTGGCTTTTCTGGGCATGTGGCTGCCCATGATGGTCGCCATGATGCTGCCCTCCATGTTGCCCATGCTGCTGGTCTATCGCCGTGCCAGCGCGTTTCGCGGCGAGCCGCGGTTGGGTTGGCTCACGTTCACGCTAGGGATGGGATATTTCTTCGTCTGGCTTCTCTTCGGAGCCGTGGCCTACGCGGGAGGCCAGGCAGTCACGCGCGCCGCTATGCATTGGATCACCTTCAGCCGGCTCGTTCCCGTCGCAGCGGGAGGGGCCCTGATCCTGGCGGGCATTTTCCAGCTCACACCGTGGAAGTCGGCCTGCCTGAAGCACTGTCGCGATCCGTTGCTGCTCGTGGCGCACCATCTACACGGCGGCTGGCGGGGGGCCTTGCGCCTCGGCCTTCACCACGGAGCTTTCTGCGCCGCCTGCTGCTGGGCGCTCATGTTGATTCAATTCGTGCTGGGAGTGATGAATCTCACGGTCATGGTTGTTGTCGGCGTGATCATCGCCCTGGAAAAATTGCTTCCCCGCGGCGAGCTGGTCGCCCGTCTCACCGGACTGGTATCCATTCTGGGCGGTGTTTTCCTGACTGCGATTTCGCTTGTGTCCTAATCTACGAACCCCGGTAACATAGAGAGCACAGATGATCGTCACCCGTCCATCCTGGCGCATGCGGGAAGAAGGCGCGATGCTGGCCTTTGTGGCCGAGTGTCCGGACTGCCACAACCCGGCCAGCGGAGTAGTTTCTTCGGATGTGCTGCAATCCCCCTTGAGAGAACTGCCTGAGGTGTTCTGCTCGAAGTGCCGGAAGCGCTTCCGTGGAAATGCGAAGGACTTCTTCATTCTGCCAGTGAACGCGACCCGCTGCCGTTAGAGGCGGGGGCGCAAGTATCCGCGCCACGCGATTCTCGTGGGTTAGAATCTCGCAACTATGCCGGTGTCGGTACGCTCGTTTGCCAAGATCAATATCGGGCTCGAGATCGGTCCGCGACGCGCGGACGGCTTTCACGCCCTGCGCACCGTGTACCAGACCATCGCCCTGCACGACCGGCTGCGAGTCGAGGTGGCGCGCGGGACCGGCATCGAGATTCGCTCGAAGGACCGGCGAGTTCCCTTGGACGAGTCCAACACCTGCTGGCGTATGGCCGAGAGCGCCATGAAAGCGCTCAAGGCACGCGGCCGGGTGGTGATCCAGGTGGAGAAGTCGCTGCCGGTACAGGGCGGGCTGGGCGGAGCTTCCTCAAACGCGGTGGCCACGCTGCTGGCCCTGGAGCGCGTGCTAGGCAAGCAACTGCCGCCCGGGGAGCGCCTGCGCCTGGCGGCGGAGGTCGGCTCGGATCTGCCGCTGTTCCTGATCGGTGGCACGGTACTGGGCGTCGGACGCGGCGAGGAGGTGTATCCCCTCGAAGACCTGCCGGCGCTGAACTGTGTGATTGTCACGCCCGCGATCGGGGTCTCGACGCCCCAGGCATTCACGGATCTGGACACCAAGCGGGAGAAGACGGGCAAATTGACGGCTGGAACCAGCTCCGATAAACTGAATGAGTCCAGCCGTGCGGTGTTTGCCTGGCTGAGTGGCTTTTCCACCGGTGTTCCCGCCAAGGGTAGCGGGGACCGGGCCGAGGCACTGCTTCTCGACCTTGTCCATGCCGGGATCGAAAACGACTTCGAAAGTGTCGTCTTCCCCCAGCATCCTGAGCTGCGTGCCGTGAAGCGTGCCTTGGAAGGTGCAGGCGCGGCGTATGCGTCTCTGTCGGGTTCCGGTTCCACGGTTTATGGGCTGTTCAAGTCGCGGGCGTTGGCCCAGAAGGCAGCGTCGCGCTTGAGCGCGGAAGGCATGCCGGCGGTCGCAACGAGGACGCTGACCAGGCGGGAGTACTGGAAAATGCTGTTCGGGTGACGATGGAGGCGTTATGGTAAGGGTTCAAATTGTCGAAAAAGAGGGAGCGGACCTTTTCGAGACACTGAAAGCTGCCATGCGCGAAGGCGACTTGCGGACATTTTACCTGGAGAAGCGCGGTCGGAAGGTAACGCACGGTAACGCGCCTGGTTGGATCAATTGGGACGCTAGGATGGGCGTGATTACCTGTGAGATTTTGAGCCCGCAGAAACCGGGAAGGGAATGGCAGATTCTGAGCAATTTGATTGGTCGTCTCGCTGACCGATACCCGGATTTGGTGCACAGCATCAACATCGAGTTCGATGGAGCTCGCAAGATGGTGAGGCGAGCCAGCGCATAGGGTCGTACTGGGCGGTCGACTAATGGCAGGTCAAGTGCCTTTGGAGCACTTTGTCCAGGTTCGAATCCTGGCCGCCCAGCCAAGAACCAGTAGTCAGTTGTCAGTACCCAGTTGTCAGTTGGTACCTCGGCAGGGCGAAATGCAACGTGCCCAGGAGACAGAGCCAAGAGCTAATAGCTAAGAGCTGTCTTGATGCAATCCACGGCCAAACCCGGTATCCAGACTGGTTCCATGAATCCCACGGCGGGGGAATCCATGGCGACGACGGTAGTAACTGCGACAGAGAAGAAGAAGGTGGAGCAGCCCAAGCCCGAGCGCAAGCCGCAGCGAGCGCGGCAGGATGAGAAATTCAAGATCTTCTCCGGCACGGCGAACCCGGCGCTGACCGATGAAGTCTGCAACTTCCTAGGCATGCCGCGGGCGCAGTGCAACGTCACCCGCTTCTCCGACGGCGAGGTGTACGTGCAGTTGCTGGAGAACGTGCGCGGTGGCGACGTCTTCGTGGTGCAGCCCACGTGCCATCCGGTCAACGAGCACATCATGGAGTTGCTGCTGATGATCGACGCGCTCAAGCGCGCCTCGGCGCGGCGCATCACCACCGTGATCCCGTACTACGGCTACGCGCGCCAGGACCGCAAGGACAAGCCGCGGGCGCCGATCTCGTCCAAGCTGGTGGCCGACCTGCTGACCACGGCCGGCGCCAACCGCGCGCTGATCGTGGACCTGCACGCCCCGCAGATCCAGGGCTTCTTCAACATTCCGGTAGACCACCTGTTCGCTTCGCCGGTGCTGGTGGACTACGTGCGCAAGCTGGCACTGCCCGACCTGACCGTGGTCTCGCCCGACGCCGGCGGGGTGGAGCGCGCGCGCTTCTTCGCCAAGAAGATGGACTCGGCGCTGGCCATCGTGGATAAACGCCGGGTGGAGATGGACGTCACCGAGGTGCTGCACGTCATCGGCGACGTGCGCGGGCGCAGCGCACTGATCTTGGACGACATCATCGACACCGCCGGCACGCTTTGCAAGACCGCCGACGCCCTGATCGCCGCCGGGGCCAGCAGGGTCTATGCCTGCGCCACCCACCCGGTGCTCTCCGGCCCGGCGGTGGAGCGGATCGCCAAGTCCAAGATCGAGCAGGTCATCGTCACCAACACCATCCCGCTGTCGGCAGCGGCGCGCAACGAACCCAAGATCGTGGTCCGGTCGATCGGAGGGCTGATCGCGCGCGCTATCCAGTCCATCCACGAGGAGACCTCGGTCAGCACGCTGTTCGCGTAACCCGGATTGCAGGAAGGAAAGCAAGTTATGGCAACTGCAACAACGACGGAAACCAACGTGGTGGAAGCGCAGCCGCGCACGGAGCGCGGCAAGAACGAGGCCGGGCGCGTGCGCCGCAGTGGGCGCATCCCTGCCGTGGTCTATGGCGCCAAGAAGCAGACCCTGGCCATCAGCGTGGACCCCAAGCAGATCACGCGTATCCTGACCTCGGAGACCGGGCACAACACCATCTTTGACCTGCAAGTGGGCGACGAGCGCACCAAGGCCATGATCGTGGACTGGCAGTACGAGCCCATCAAGGGGTCGCTGCTGCACATCGACCTGAAACGCATCGCCATGGACGAGCGCCTGAAGGTGTCGGTGCCAGTCATGCTCAAAGGCGAGGCGGCGGGCGTCAAGCAGCAGGGTGGCATCCTGGAGCAAGTCCTGCGCGAGGTGGAAGTCGAGTGCCTGCCCGCGGACATCCCCAGCCACATCGACGCCGATGTGAGCGAACTGGTGTTCGGCAAGCTGCTGCGGGTGAGCGACCTGCCACACCGCGACAGGGTCAAGTTTCTGAGCGACCCCAACCAGACGGTGGCGCACATCATCTCGGTTAAGGAAGAGGTCGCGCCCACGCCGGAGGCGGTTGCCGCTGAAGCCGCCGTGCCTGCCGAGCCAGAGGTCATCAAGAAGGGCAAGCAGGAGGTCGAGGAAGGCGAAGCCGAAGCTGCAGAGGCCAAGCCGGAAAAGGCCGAGAAGCCGGAAAAGAAAGAGAAGAAATGAGGGTACTGTCCCAACAGAATGCGACTGTCATCCTGAGCGAAGCGAGGGATCTGGACAGTGTCGGTCGTGTCCATTACGTCGGCTGGCTTCGACGGTGATGGCCATGCGGACATGCTCTAGATCCTTCGCGCGCAAAAGAAACGCGCTCAGGATGACATTCGTATGCGATGTGATTGGAGGGAAGGACTTGACGTGAAGCTGATCGTCGGTCTGGGCAATCCCGGGATCGAATACCAGTTCACGCCGCACAACATGGGATTCCTGGCGGTGGACCGCATCGCCGAGCTGTACGGGGTGCGGGTGAGCAACCGCCAGTGCCGCGCACTGACGGGCTGGGCGGTGATCGCGGAGCAGGACGTGCTGCTGGCCAAGCCGGAAACCTACATGAACCTGAGCGGCATGTCGGTCCGGGAGCTGGTACGGGAGCACGCCGTGGACGCAGCGCAGGACTTGATCGTGATCTACGACGAGCTGGACCTGCCACTGGGCGCTATCCGAATACGTCAGCGCGGCAGCTCCGCCGGGCACAACGGCATAGAGTCCATCATCGGAGCGCTGGGCAGCGATGAGTTCGTCCGCATGCGCTTGGGGACCGGGCCAGATCATCCGGTGAAGGATGGTGTCCGTTATGTGCTCGGGCAGTTCAAGAAGTCGCAGTACGCCGCGGTGGACCAGGAACTCGACACCGCGGCGGAAGCGGTGAAGGTAATCCTGAGCGAAGGCGTGGCCAAGGCCATGAGCCGGTTCAACCGCCGGCCAGTAGCCCCGGAAGAAAAAGGATCGTGACGCCGGCCGAGTCACAGGCGGCACCCAGAAGCGGAGAAGAAAATGCCACAGCAGCAACGTACTTATGAAGTGATGTTCATCGTCCGGCCTGACCTGCCGGAAGAGGAGACCGACCGCGTGATCTCGACCGTCGAGTCCAGCGCCTCCACCGCCGGCATCACGGTGAAGAACGTGGAGCGCATGGGCAAGCGCCGGCTGGCATACAAGGTGCGCAAGTTCCAGGATGGCCTGTACGTCCTGCTCACCGTCGAGGGCCCGGGCAGCGCGCTGGCGGAACTGGAGCGGCGCCTGCGTGTCCTCGAGCCGGTGATCAAGTACATCAGCGTGCGCATCGACGAGGAACAGAAGCGCCTGGCCAAGATCAAGAAGATCCGCGACTCGAAAGTCCGGCAGCGTCCGCAGACCGCCGAGACCGCGGCCGGCAGCGAGCCCGCTCCGGCTACGGCATAACCAGTTTGGCGAGCAGCGGCCATGCGGCCGCGCTCTTACAAAGAAGGAGAATCATGGCTGACGAAGAAAAGAAGGAAGCGACTACCACCGGCGAGGCGCCGGCAGCGGCAGCCACCCCCGCGACGCCCACAGCACCGGCGGTGCCGGCAGCGCGTCCCTATGGACGCGGCCCAGGCCGGCGGCCGGGAGGACCGGGTGGACGTCCCGGCGGCCGGGGTGAAGGCGGACCACGCAAATTCTTCCGCCGCAAGAAAGTGTGCAAGTTCTGCGTGGAGAAGATCGACTCCATCAACTACAAGGACGTGCGCCTGCTGCAGCAGTTCGTGGCCGAGCGCGGCAAGATCGTCCCCCGCCGGCTGACCGGGGTCTGCACGCCCCATCAGCGGCGCCTGACCGCGGCCATCAAGCAGGCGCGCAACATCGCCCTGCTGCCGTTCGCGGCGAGATACTGAAGGGCAGCTTTTGGCTGTTAGCTCCTGGCTCTTGGCCAAAGGCCAAGAGCCGAGCCTGAAACGGAGCTCTTATATGGAAGTCATCCTCAAAGAAGATGTGCCCACGCTGGGCGCGCGCGGCGATGTAGTGAAGGTGGCGGACGGTTACGGCCGCAACTTCCTGCTGCCGCGCAAGCTGGCCATCGAGGCCACGCGCTCCAACCGCGCCGTGATCGAGCAGATGAAGCAGGCGTCGCTGCGCCGTGCGGTCCGGGACAAAGCCGACGCCGAGGCCCAGGCCAAGCTGCTCGAGACCGTCAGCCTCAGCTTCACCCGGAAAGCCGGCGAGAAGGACCAACTCTTCGGCTCGGTGACCTCTGGCGATATCGCTGCGGCGCTTGAAGCAAAGGGTTACGCCATCGACCGCCGCAAGATCCACCTGGACGAGCCGCTGAAGCATATCGGCGAGTTCAAGGTGCCCATCCGCCTCTACAAGGACGTGAACGCGGCGGTCAAGGTGTTGGTGGACAAGGAGCCGTCGGCGCCAGAAGGCGAAGAGTAGTTCCACGACGGGCACCCTCTTTGGGTCAAATCGCCGGGCTTCAGCCCGGCGATTTGTCGCGTTGTGGAGAAGGGCTTTTGGCCCCGCGCCTTAAACGGCGCCACTTCCCTTGCCGCTATTCCGAAGGCCTGCGCTTCCACCGGGTACACGTTCTCTGAAAGAGGCCTCTCAAGGCCCGCGATTTTTCTGTCCTTCTGCCCTTATAATTCCTGCTCACGGAAGCCTCCCTGGGCCGTCCAACATCATGCAAGCGAGCTAGTTAGTACGGGCGTGATGGGGCACGCCCGACACAGGTTCAGGAGAGAACATGCCGGCCGAATGGGTATCCGAAGCCCCTCATCCCCTGCGTGCCAACTGGGGTGGCTTGGCGAAGACCTTGACGGTTGGCGAGAGCGGTCGCAGAACTCCTCCCTCTCGCCGGGGAGACATGGTCAGCCAACCTCTGAGCCGTGTGGATGACACCACGTTGATCCGTGAGGCGCAACGGGGAAACCGCGTTGCCTTCGAGGAATTGGTGCGGCAGTACGACCGGGCGGTGTTGCGCCTGGCGCTGCATCTTACCGGTTCGGAGCAGGATGCGCAGGACATCTATCAGGAAGCGTTCCTCAAAGCCTACCGCAACGTCGGTAATTTCCGCTTTGAGTGCTCGTTCTACACCTGGATCTACCGCATCGTCACCAACCTGTGTCTGGATCACCTGCGCAAGAGGACGGTGCGCAAGGAAGACTCGGCGGTGGCAACTGACTCTGGAGGCAACGAGTACGACCTGCTCGACCAGACGCCCGACGGGCGTCCGGGCGCCGACCCGGAGCGCGACCTGATGCGGCGTGAGCTGGGCAACCGCATCGGGCGGGCCATCGAGCGGCTGACGCCGCGCGAGCGCATGGTGTTCGAGCTCAAGCATTATCACGGGCTGAAGCTGCGCACCATCGGCGAAGTTTTGAATACGACGGAGGAGACCGCCAAGAACACGCTGTTCCGGGCCACGCAGAAGCTGCGCGGATCGCTGGCGGACATGAGGTAAAGGTACCCACCCTTCGAAAAGCCGCGAAGAGTAGGGCACTCAAAGAGTTTCGATGAAGGCGGTACGTTATGAACTGTGATTGGGTAAGGCAAAACATCACGCTTTATATCTATGACGAGTTGCCGGACGACGCGCGGCACGAGCTGGAACAGCACACCGAGCGCTGCGCCGGCTGTGCGGCGGAACTTAAGCACGCGCGTGAGTTCCGCGGGCTGGTGACCGAGATTTTTCCCGCCGCCGAGCCTACACCCAACCTGCTGGCGGCTTCCCGAATGCGGCTTGCGGAAGCACTGGAGTCGGCGGAGCCCTCGCGGCGATGGCGCTGGACCCTTGACCTGGCCGGCTGGTTGCACCAGGTCCGCTTCGCTCCCGCTCTGGCGGTGGTGCTGCTGATGATCGGCTTCGCCGGTGGCGTGATGGCCAGCTACCAGTTGCTGAACAAGCCCGCTGACATTGCTCAAAGTCCGAAGAATCCTCCCGTACTCTCCCAGGCTTCCATCGCCGGCATCAGGTCCATCATCCCCGACCCCGGCTCCCGCAAAGTCGAGATCCAGTACGACACGGTGCAGCCGGAGAAGGTGGAGGGGACGATCGACGATCCGCGTATCCAGCAGCTTCTGTTGTTCGCGGCGCGTAGCAACTACAATGCCGGCGTCCGCATGGACTCGGTGGACCTGCTGGCGCAGAGGCCGGAGGACCGCCAGGTGCGGGATGCGCTCATCTTCGCTCTGCGTTACGACGCCAATCCCGGCGTCCGCCTGAAGGCGCTCGACGGCCTTGGCCCCTACGTGCAGAACGACACCTCGGTGCGCAACGCGGTGCTGGAGGCGCTGCTGAACGACTCCAACCCCGGCGTGCGCTCCGAAGCCATTGTGCTGCTGAAGTCGGTGAAGGCGGACGCGGCGGTGCGCCAGGCCTTGCAGCAGTTGTCGCGGGACAAAAGCAAGTTCATCCGGTCGGAGTCCCAGCGCGTGCTGGCCACCATCCCGGAGATCGATTGACAGTTGTGGAGTCAGTAAGCCGATTCTATACAGAAGGGAACAGTTGAATTGAAACGTCATTATCAACTCGCGGTGCTGCTGGCATTGGCCGCCTGGGCGGCGCCGCTATGGGCGCAGGACAGCCACGTCATGCGCTCGGGAAGCGGTTGGGTCGAGGTGGTCAGTGGGACACTGCCGTCGCTCCGTAACCTAAAAGTGGGCACCGACTTCGGAGCGGTCACGGTGCGCGGCGGCTCTCCCCAGGGGATCACCTACACGGTGCGCAAGCGCCTGAACTCGGGCTCGGAGAATTATGCCCGCCGCCAGTTCGAGTTGTTCATGGTGCGCGCCTCTCAGAAAGGCGATTTCGCCGTGCTGGAGGGTGAATGCTCCGGCGCGGAGAAAATCTCGGTGGACATAAGCGTCAACGTTCCACGCGACCTTGCCTTCGTAAAGGTGGCAACCCGCGGCGGCAGGGTGGAGGTGGCTAACCTCGCCGGGCGCTTGGAGGCGGAGACCGCCGGGGGCAGCATCCACATCAACGACATCGGCGGCGCCGTGCGCGCTGAGACTTCGGGCGGCAGCATCGAGGTCGGCAATGTGGGTAGTGACTTGAGGCTGGAGACCGCCGGGGGCAGCATCAGCATCCGCTCGGCCGGCGGCAAGGTCCATGCGGAAACCGCGGGCGGCAGCATCGAAGTGGGCTCTGCCACGCAGAGCGCCTATCTTTCTACCGCCGGCGGCGGCATCCAGGTAAAGAAATGTGACGGCGAACTGCGGGCCGCGACCGCCGGAGGCAGCGTAGAGATCGGGGACGTGGGCGGCGGCGCCACGCTGGAGACCTCCGGGGGCAGCATCCGGCTGGCCTCGGCCAAAGGCGTGGTGCGTGCGACCACCTCTGGCGGCAGCATCCATTTGAACGGCCTTACCCACGGCGTAACCGCCAAGACCGCGGCCGGCCCGATCTATGCCGAGTTCACCGCCACGAAGGGCAACTTCAGCGAATCGTACCTTGAGACTAGCGTGGGCGACGTGATCGTATACTTGCCACCGGACCTGCCGGTCATCGTACGCGCCGTTATTGACGCCGCCATGGGGCACAAAATGATCACAGATTTCTCCGAGGTCAAAATCACCTCTGAAGGCGGCGAGTGGGCACGCGAGATCTATGGCCAGGGCGCGATCAATGGGGGCGGGCCTTTGCTGAAGATTCGTACCACGGCCGGTAACATCGAGTTGCGGCGCGGAAAACGATGAGTCCGCAGCGAGGATAACGTTATGCTGAAACTGTCTTCGATGGCTCTGCTGCAGGTGCTCCTGCTGGCTATGCCGGCGCTGGCGGGCGATGCCTACCGCTCGGAGTCCTCGCCCTTCCCGGGATACGGGGAGGTCTACGGCTCCTACATGGGGATCGATGTGCAGGAGGTGACCCACGACCGCATGGCGGCGCTCAAGCTGAAAGAAGAGCGCGGCGCCGAGATCACCATGGTGGACCACGACGCGCCTGCGGGCAAAGCCGGCTTGAAGGAACATGACGTTATCCTCGAGTTCAACGGGACCAAGGTCCAGGGAACGGAGGAGCTGCGCCGGCTGATCCACGAGACCCCTCCGGGACGCAGCGTGCAGTTGCTCATCAGCCGCGACGGCCAGCCCATGAACATATCGCTGACTCTGGCCGACAAGAAAGAGTACTTCGCGGGGAAACACGAGTCGCACGAAATCCCCCCGATCCCTCCGGTGCCTCCCATACCTGCGATGCCAGCAATCGACTTGACCGTCCGCACCGGCTCCAGCTATGGCCTGGTGGTGGACAACCTGACGCCGCAACTCGGTGAGTACTTTGGCGTGAAGAACGGCGAGGGCGTGCTGGTGAAGTCGGTGGAGGAAGGCACGCCGGGCAAGGCCGCGGGCTTCAAGGCGGGTGACGTGATCGTGCGGGTGAACAATCAGAAGGTCACCGATCGCGGCGACTGGCGCTCGGCGCTCCGCAGCAACCACTCCGGCAAGCTGACCGTGGGCATCGTCCGCGACCGTCGCGAGCAGAACCTCACCATCAGTCTTCCCGAGTCGAGCCGCAATCATTCCCGGCTGCGAGTCCAGCCGACCGTGCTGGACCTCGACCTGGATCTGGACCTGGACATGGAACAGTTGCGGGCGGAACTCGCAGAACTCCGGCCGGAATTGGAACGCGTGCGAACTATGGGTCTTGAAGAAGGACGCAAGGCCTTGGAGAACGGCCGGAAAGTCATCGAGGTGAACGCAGATCAGATCCGCCGCGCCATGGACGAGGCGAAGAAGGAGCTCGATCGCGAGATGAAGTGCTGGCAGAAGGAGATGGAGGAGGAACAGAAGGAATCGAAGCAGCCGCAGGATTAAGCGATTGCGCGGCTAAGAAATAACCAGCCACGAATTTGCACCGATATTCACGGATTTCTTGCGGTTCATGATCCGTGCCCATCCGTGTTGATCCGTGGCTGATTTTTCGCTATTCCGTCCACCGCCGGAATGCCAGACACCCGTTCGTCCCGCCAAAGCCGAAGGAATTGCTCAACGCGACTTCCACATGGGCTTTGCGGGCCTGGTTGGGCACGTAGTCCAGGTCGCACCCGGGATCGGGGTGCTCGTAATTGATGGTCGGGGGAAGGATCTGCTCACGCAGCGCAAGCACGGTGACTCCAGCCTCCAGGCCTCCGGCGCCGCCCAGCAGGTGACCGGTCATGGACTTCGTGGAGCTTACCGCGACCTTCCTCGCGTGCTCGCCGAGGGCGCGCTTGATGGCGACGGTCTCCAGGCGGTCGCCGATGGGGGTGGAGGTGCCGTGGGCGTTGACGTATCCCACCTGCTCGGGGGTGATCTTGGCGTCGCGCATGGCGTTGACCATCACGCGGAAGCCGCCGTCACCTTCCTCCGCCGGCTGGGTGATGTGGTAGGCGTCGCCGCTCATGCCGTAGCCGATGATCTCGGCCATGATCCTGGCGCCGCGCCGGCGCGCGAACTCCAGCTCTTCCAGGATCAGGATGCCGGCGCCTTCGCCCACCACGAAGCCGTCGCGCTCGGCGTCCCAGGGACGGCTGGAGCGTTCGGGGTCGTCATTGCGGGTGGAGAGCGCGCGCATGGCCGCGAACCCTCCCACGCCCATGGGAGTGATGGCGGCCTCGCTGCCGCCGGCGATCATCACGTCGGCGTCGCAGCGGGCGATGATCTTGAAGCTGTCGCCGATGGAGTGCGCGCTCGAGGTACAGGCCGTGGCCGCGGCCTCGTTCGGTCCCTTGGCCCCGTAGCGGATGCTCACGTGCCCGGCCGCGAGATTGACGATGGAGGCAGGGATGAAGAAGGGAGAGATCCTGCGCGGGCCTCCCTGGAGCAGCGCCGAGTGCTCGCGCTCGATGACGTCGAAGCCGCCGATGCCGGAGCCGATGTGCACGCCCACGCGCTCGGCAATCTCAGGCGTGACGGCCAGCCCGGACATCTTCATGGCTTCGTCGCTTGCGGCCAGGGCCAAGTGGATGAACCGGCCCATCTTCTTGACTTCTTTTTTCTCGACGAACTGGAGGGGATCGAAGTTCTTTACTTCGGCCGCGATCTGGCAGGCGAAATCAGTGGGGTCGAAGCCGGTGATGCGGGCGATGCCGCTTTTGCCGGCCAGCAGGTTGCGCCACGTCTCCTCGCTGGTGTTCCCCACGCCGCAAATCAGTCCCAGCCCGGTGACCACGACGCGACGGTTCAAGGCTCAGATTCCTCGCTGAGCGGGCGGATGGCGTTCACTTGGCGCCCTTGGCGTGCTTGCCGATGTAATCCACCGCATCCTTGACGGTGCGGATCTTCTCCGCCTCTTCGTCCGGGATCTCGATATCGAAGGCCTCCTCGAAGGCCATCACCAGTTCGACCGTGTCCAGCGAGTCGGCCCCCAGGTCGTCCACGAAGGAGGCATTGGGTGTTACCTCGCCCTCGTCCACGCCCAGTTGCTCGACGATGATCTGCTTAACTTTCTCCTCGACGGCTGCCATCGATTGCTTTCTCCTAGATGTGCGATCAAAAGCCGTGCAGTCAAAAGCCGCGCGGTCAACAGCTATGCCGTCGCGAGACCCTGTGACGGGCGGCGGCGCTGTCCGGGCCCCAGGGCCGTTATGGGACTTTCTTTTCCACGTACCCGATCGCGTCCTGGACGGTACGGATCTTCTCCGCGTCCTCGTCCGGGATCTCGATCTCGAAGGCCTCCTCGAAGGCCATGACCAGTTCGACCGTGTCCAGCGAGTCGGCGCCCAGGTCATCCACGAAGGAAGCCGTGGGAGTGACTTCCGCTTCGTCCACGCCCAACTGCTCCGATACGATCTGCTTGATCTTTTCCGCTACGTTGGCTTTCGCCTTCACATCCGCCATGGCGCACCTGACCTCCGAATTTGTCTCACAAAACGACCAGTGTAATTGCGGGCGCGAACCCGTGTAAAGCGTAGAGGTAAGGATTGTATGTCTCTCTGCGCCTTTGTGTCCTCTGTGGTTAGAATCCAACCATGCGCGCCGTGGTGCAACGCGTCCAACGGGCCCGCGTGACCGTCTCCGGCGAGACCGCCGGCGAGATCGGCCAGGGCTTGCTGGTGCTGCTCGGCGTCGGGCAGAACGACACCGAAGCCGCTGCCGACTACCTGGCCGACAAGATCGCCGGGTTGCGCATTTTTGATGACGAAGCCGGGCGCATGAACCACGCGGTCGGGGAGATCGGCGGGGCTGTGCTCGTGGTCTCGCAATTCACCCTCCTCGGCGACGTGCGCCGCGGCAAGCGCCCGTCCTTCGATGCAGCCGCCCGTCCCGAATTGGCACGCCGGCTTTACGAATATTTCGTGGGCAAGCTGCGCGCCGCCGGTCTGCGCTGCCAGACCGGCCGCTTCCAGGAAATGATGCAAGTCGAACTGGTGAATGAAGGCCCGGTGACGATTCTGCTCGACTCGGAGAGAACCTTCTAGAGAAAAATCGGCCACGGATTTGCACGGATATCCACGGATCCGTTGTAATCCGTGCTAATCCGTGGCTGATTTTTCTATCGCGTCGGCGATCTTGGCTGCCTGCACCGCCGCCTTCACGTCGTGCACCCGCACGATGTGCGCGCCCCTAAGAATGGCTGCCGTCATGGCGGCGAGGCTGCCGTAGAGGCGCTCCTGCGGTGGCGCGTCAGTGCCGTTGGTCGCGAGCGTCCGCCCGATGAACGACTTCCGCGAAACGCCCGCCAGCAGCGGGAATCCAAGCTGGTGCAGCTCGTCGAAGTGCGCCAGCAGTGGATAATTCTCGTCGAAGCTCTTGCCGAAGCCAAAGCCGGGATCGAGCACGATGCGTTCGCGGGCAATGCCGGCGGCGACTGCGGCCTCGGCGCCTTCCCGCAGCTCGCGGCCGATCAGTCCTACGGGATCGTCGAGCGGCGGCAGGGTACGCCACTCCGCCGGGCGTCCGCGCATGTGCATCAGCACCACGCCGCACTTCAAACCGGCCACGGTGGACTTCATTTCCGAGTCCCAGCGCAGCCCGCTGACGTCGTTCGCGATCTCCGCTCCGGCCTCGACCGCGGTCCGCGCCACGCGTGCCTTGTAGGTGTCGATCGACACGACCGCTTGCGGCCGCCGGCGCAGCAGTTCTTCAATCACCGGCATCACGCGGCGAAGCTCTTCCTCCGCACTGACGGCCGGCTGGCCGGAGATCGCCACCGCCCCTGGCCGGGTGGATTCTCCGCCGATGTCGAGGATGTCCGCGCCCTCGTCGAGCAACTCAAGGCCCTGCTCAATGGCTGCCTTCGGCTCGAAGAACCTGCCGCCATCGGAGAACGAATCGGGCGTGACGTTGAGCACACCCATGATGAGCGTGCGCGGGCCCAGTTCAAGGGTGCGTGAGCAGAGTCGCCATGTGAAACGGGGGCGCATGGGAACGCTAGTGTAGTACCGAGTACCGTGTACCGAGTACCGAGAGGATATTATCGGCCGTCCTTCGCCCATTCGGTACTCGGTACTAACCCAGTGCTACAATCACGCTAGCTATGCTCCGCCGCGTTCTACCTGCTTTACTCCTACTGCTCGCTATCGCCCCACCCGCACTGGGGAAGCACGATCCGCTGGCTTCAACGATCGAGACGATCCTCGCCCAACCCGAGCTGGAGCGTGGTTTCTGGGGCATCGAGGTAGTCTCGCTGAAAGACGGCCGCACGCTCTACGCGCTGAACTCCGACAAGCTGTTCACGCCGGCTTCGAACACCAAGCTGTTCACCACAGCGGCAGCACTGGCGCTAATTGGCCCGGACTACAGGTTCAAGACCACGGTCGAGACCGCCGGCACGGTGGACAAGTACGGCCGCCTGGTGGGCGACGTGGTGCTGGTAGGACGCGGCGATCCCAATCTTTCCGGCCGGGTGCTGCCCTATGCCGGCCGCACGCAGCGCACGCAGCCTTCCATCCGCGTGCTGGAGCAACTGGCCGACCAACTGGTGCAGAAGGGCGTGAAGTTCATCGACGGCGACATCGTGGCCGACGATTCCTACTACGCCTTCGAGCGCTACGGCGAAGGCTGGACGCAGGACGACCTGGTGTGGGAGTCGGGCGCGCCCGTCTCAGCGCTCAGCATCAACGACAATGTGATGTTCGTGAACATCCTGCCAGCCGACCGTCCCGGCGAGAAGGCGTTCGTCTCCATCGATCCGTTCGCCGACTACTACCGCATCGACAACCGCATCCTCACTACGCCGTCCGGCACCGGACCGCGCAAGATCTTCATCAACCGCGAACCGGGATCGAACGTGCTGACGCTCTGGGGCAACATCCCAGTGGACGATCCTGGCGCTGGGGAAGCGCTGGCCATCGATGACCCGGCGGCGTTCGCGGGGCAGCTCTTCCAGCGATTGCTCGAGCAGCGCGGCATCGCGGTATACGGCAGGCCGCGCACGCGCCACACTGAGCTCGCCAGCCTGCAGACGCTCACCGTGACCGCGCTGGCCTCCGGCGGCGGGGAGCACGGCATGGCGTCGCGGCAGCCGCTGGTGCTTGCCAGCTACCAGTCCTCGCCGTTCATCGACGATCTGCAGGTGGTCAACAAGGTCAGCCAGAACCTGCACGCCGAATTGATGCTCCGCCTGCTCGGCCGCGAGAAGGGGACCTCGGGCACTATCGAAGGCGGCCTGGAGGTGGAGCGCGGCTTCCTGACGCAGGCCGGCATCGCGCCCGCCCAGTACGCCTTCTATGACGGCTCCGGCATGTCGCGCGAGAACCTGGCGACGCCGCACGCGGTGGTGCAACTGCTCCGCTACGCTGCCGGCCAGCCCTGGGGCAAGGCCTGGCAGGACACGCTGGCTATCGCCGGCATCGACGGCTCGCTCGCGAACCGCTTCAAAGGGACGTCCGCCGAGGGCCGCGTGCGCGCCAAGACCGGCGCCCTGGGCCACGTGAACGCGCTCTCCGGCTATGCCACCACGGTGAACGGCGTTCCCATCGCGTTCTCCATCCTCACGAACAACCACAAGCTGGTCTCCAAGCGCGCGCTGGAGGTAGTTGACCAGATCGTGCTGGCCGTCGTCAACGACCAGCCGGCGGGGAAGAAGCGGAATTGAGCCATTGGGTCATTTGCTCATTGACTCATTGATTTTCAATGGCTCAATGACCCGATGGCCAAATGAATCAATCCCAGTTAGTCTCACCAAAGCAGAAACGGCAGTGTCATCGTGCTCGGCTGGCGGTCGAGTGGGAAGCGGCGCGCGATCACGGCGAGGTCCACACCGCCGCCCGCAAATGGTGAAGGCTCGAAGTGGCAGACGGCGGCCTGGTCGGGGCTGCGCGCCGCCTCGCGCCGCAAGCGGATGGGCTTCGCCCCGAAGCCCTGGCGGAATTCCACGTCCTGAACAGCGCCGCAGCACAGGTAGAGGCTGAGCACGTCGCAGAATTGCAGCACATCGGTGAGGAATTCGAATTCTTCCCGCGAATGACTGCCCAGCAGCCGCCGCTGTCGGGTTTGCTCGCCTTCGAGAAAGTCCAGCAGAAGCCCGCGATCTTCCGCGCCGTCGATCCCCGATTCCAGGCGGTTCCGGGCCAGCTGCGAGAAATGCCCGCTGACCATGGCGCCGGCGATGGGTGCGAGCTTCTCCGCGTGTTCGATGGAGCCGCTCCAGGCGCGCAGGAACTCCTTCGGCAGAAAATCCAGGAACGAGAGCGGCCTGCCATCCGCGACCGGCATCTGCGCATCGAACGGCGTCCAGCCGTCGTCGTGCGAAGCGATGCCCTGTATCACTTCCGGGCTGAGTTGGGGCAGGAGCGGAGGCCCGAGGGCGGCCGCGATGTCACCCGACAACGCGGCGTGGTCCGGCTGGGTGATGAGCCAGTATTCTGGCGCGCTGGCTTTTTGCGTGGGAAGGATGGCGTCCCACACCGGCACACAGACTGGCGCGAGTTCTGCGCCGCCGATGGGACGCAGTACCACGGCTCAGCGCCGCCGCTGCGCCCGCGCCGCCCGTTTCGCAGTAGCTGCGGCTCCCTTGGGTCCGGAAGTGGAGGGCGGTTTACGCATGCCTTCCAGCAGTTGTTTCAGGATGACCGCGTTGTTGTGCTCCTGGTTGCGCGAAGCAAAGACGAGGGTTAGTTGGCGGCTGTTGCCGGCGAGTTCATAGAGTCGCTGGAGCGCCTTCGACGCCGCCGGCACAGACAACTCCGCCAGATATTTCTTGCGGAACGCCAGCCACAGTGCCGGATGGGCGTGGAACCAGCGCCGCAGCTCGTTCGAGGGCGCCACGTCCTTCAGCCAGGCGTCCAGCACGGCGGCTTGTTTCGTCAGACCGCGCGGCCACAGCCGGTCGACCAGCACTCGCGTGCCGTCAGATCGGGAGGGTTTCTCGTAGGCGCGTTTTACGGAGACAGGCATGGCGCGTTCCCGCGACGTTTGCAAACCGGGCCGGACGTACCCATAATAATCGTTTGCCGAGACTTGGGAAAATCCTGCTGCTGGTTTCTTTGACGGTCGCGCTCGCGGGATGCGAGTCGCGCCCGCCGTACAAGAGCGACGCCGAACTCGGGCTCAACCCGCAGCAGGCGCGTGGCCGCGCCCTCTACGATACCTATTGCCTTCGCTGCCATGAGGCCTACATCTCCGGCGGCAGGAACGGACCGTCGCTGATGGGCGTGTTCAAGAAGAAAGAGCTGCCCAGCGGCGCGCCGGCCAACGATGAGCGCGCCGGCGAGGTCATCCTGCGCGGCCGGGCCAAGATGCCCGCCTTTAGCGACCGGCTGACCCCCGAGCAGGCGCAGGACATCCTGGCCTACATGCACACGCTGTAGGAATTTCGCCGCGGATGAAACTCGGTTCATGCGGATGATGGAGCCCTTGCGGCATCGTACAATCAGGGATTGATGGCCACCCAGTTCGTCCAGATCGATGTTGGCCCGAAGCTTCGCGTACCCAAGCCGGAATGGCTGAAGGCGCCGGCACCGCTGGGAGAGAACTACCGCAACCTGAAGACGCTGGCGCGGCGGCTGGGGCTGCACACGGTGTGCGAGTCGGCGCAGTGTCCCAATATCGGCGAGTGCTGGAACCATCGCACCGCGACCTTCATGCTACTGGGCGACGTCTGCACGCGGCGCTGCGGCTTCTGCGCCGTACCCAAGGGCAGGCCTGGGCCCATCGACCAGGATGAGCCGCG
>DASQGF010000035.1:0-5977 GCA_035632755.1 Terriglobales bacterium | reverse complement strand
CAGGTGTTATGTAGCCGAGGTAGGACGTCCCGCGAAGCATCTGCACAACCCGCGTTCCTCGTTCTAATGGGAGACCGCACTCCTCAGAGCTGCAAACGTGGTCCACAGTCAATTCTTCTTATCACTTTGTCTGCCTCGCCGCAGATAAATTTCAGGGTGCCCTACCCTTGGCCGGTTTTGCCAAGGGTGGGGCTGTTCCCGTCTTTTCCCGCTCTGTCGGTATGCTCTCCGACTCCATCTCTACGATCCGTTCCGTCTCGTCCGTTCGCCTCAAGAAACTGCATGGACGAGGGGGGATTGTCCAGATCCTTCGCACGCGCTCGGTCGCAAAACTCCCTCTCCCGGCTCAGGATGACAACGGCGTAGAGGCCGACGGGTATCCTTGCCGCGCTTTTTTGTCGGCTGTCATCCTGAGCGCGCCACGTCGGGCGATGAGTTGTGGCTTCCATAGCAGGTTCCTGCCAAGGGCAAATTGGCAAAAGCAGGGGCGAAAAACCCCACCCTTTGGCAAAACCGGCCAAGGGTAGGGCACCCCTCATCCCCAGCGCACAAAAAAGGGCCGGTCGCTGGGACCGGCCCTGTCTTCATGCCGTCTTGACGGCTATGGGGTTTTCGCCTTCTTCTTTTTCGCGGGCGCCGCGTGCCGACCGTAGGGAATCTTGGTCGGCGGCACGTTGACCACCTCGGTGCCCGGCTCGCTGAAAGTTGCGCCGGCGGGCACGATCCAGATATCCGCCTTCATCCCGCCACCGCTGCCGGTGCGGGTTTCGATGCGGCTGGGATCGATGCCCTTTTCCTTGGTGAGGTACTCCTTGGCGTTGGCGGCGCGTTGCGCTGCCAGCGTCGAGGGTTTCAGCTCCTTGGGATCAGCCAAGCCGACGATCACCGCGCGCGCATCCGCCTCGCGTTGCAGCCGCAGGGCCACGTCGTCCAGGATGGCCTTGGCGGTGTTGTCCACGCGGGCGCTGTTGCGCGCAAAGTTGATCTCGTTCAGCTTGCTGGCTTGCGGCGGCGGTGGCGGCACCTCCACGTTCACCGAGGCGGTGGCCCGGGAACTCAGGCCGCGGCTGTCGGTGCAGGTGGCGGTCGCCGTAATCGGACCCGCCGAGGCACCCGTGGTGTCCAGCGTGGCGGTGTTGCCGCTGCCGCTGATCCTGCCGCCGGAGGCCGACCAGTTGCTGATGCTGGCCTGCACCGGATAATCCGGCGCGTTGTCCGGGCTGCTGCAACTGCAGGTGATGGCCGAAGGGGTTCCCGCCAGCACCGATCTCGGATTGGCCGAGCAGGAGACCTGCGGCGGATTCTTGGGCCGCTCCTTGATGTTGAAGCTGGCGCGGCAGCTCGCCTGTCCCTTCTTGCCGTCGCTGATGGTGGCACCGGCGGTGTAGCTGCCGGGAGCCAGGCCGGCGGTGTCGATGCTCGCGCTCGAACCCTTGCCACTGAGCTTGCCCCCGCTGCCGCTCCAGCTATAACTGAGCGTGCGCTTGGGGTTGAAGTTCATGGCGCGAGCGGTGGCGGTGACCGGTTCCCCGGCATAGACATCCATGGGGTCCACGCTGCAAGTGGCGCTGGGTGGAGGTCCGGGCGGCGACACCCCCAGCAGGAAGTTGAGGCCGGCGCGGTAGCGCAGGCTGTTGAACGAAACGTCGGGGTCGCCGCCGGTCGTACCCCCGCCGAAACTGGAGAGGGTGTGCTTGGAATGGACAAAGTCCAACTGCACCGGACGCACATCCACATGTCGTGAGACGTGGACATCCAGTCCGCCGCCCACGGCCAGGCCGAAGGCGTTGTCCGGCGAAAAACCCGTAACATTCGTGACAGCTACGCGGTGTAAGCCGAACAGGGCCTCCCCGAAGAGAGCGAAATGCGAGGTGCGAGCTTCGAGGTGCGGCCCGAACATAATCGTCCCGACGTGGACGTCGGCGCCGGCCACCTGTGTGTCGGCAACATCAAAGGTGTGATAATGCCCGCCGAAATCGGCCGTGAAGCCGAAGTGAGGCGCGACATTGAAGGTGGCGGCGGCGCCCCACCCGGCGGGAAGGGCGTCCAGGTTTTGTGCAACACCGCCCACGTTTACGCCGGGACGCAGCAATGAATATCCGCCGAAAATTTCGACTTTGGGTTGCGGGTTATCTTGCGCCTGCGCCGTGGTTATCGTGCCGATGGCAACCGCCCCCACCACGATCGCGAGCAGCAGCACGCGGACTGGGAAACCCTCACTGCGAAGTGACATGGTCTTACCTCCCGATTTTCGGTACCGCGATTACTGTGTCGACAACTGAGAGACTGCGCCGAACGGGGCGCAAAAACGCGCTCCGGCCAACCGCGCATTGTACATGGGAACAGGTTCGAGCGAAAAGTCAAGTAGCAACAATTACTCGGCTGAGACTCATTAGAATAACCTCTCTGCCCCGGCAGGGAGGACCGCAAGCGGGCGCCGCCAGAACTATTGAAAGAAACAACAGTGGACGCGCGAGCCTCGCTTGGCATCCTATTCAGGTATCCGAGGGCACTTGCTGGGCGTGTTTTCCCAGGGTTACAGGCTTGCCGGGCTTGCCTGCTGGCCCGGATAATAAGGTCAACTTCACATGAGTCAGGAAATGATCCTCATCGTTGCCGACGAAGAGAACGAACGCACCGGGCTGGCGGAACTGATCGCCGCCTGGGGCTATCGCACCGAGACCGCGCGGGACGGCCTGGAGGGATTGGAGAAGGCTGCCGCCTGGGGCCCCGACCTCATCATCACCGATTTGAAGATGCCGCGGCTGGACGGCATGGGCTTGCTGCAACGTTTGGCGGAAGAGCCGCAGACCGTGGCCGTCATCCTGCTGACCGCGCAGGGCAGCGTGGATTCCGCCGTCCAGGCCATGAAGATGGGCGCCTACGACTACATCCAGAAGCCGGTGGACGTGCAGCGCCTGCGCAACATCCTGCAAAACGCGGCGCGGCTGCGGGAAACCTCGGTGGAACTGGAAGTCACGCGCCGCAAGCTGCGCGATACCGGCGTGCTGGGCTCGCTGGTGGGATCGTCCAAGAAGATGCAGGAGATCTTCCGGCTCATCGACCTGGTGGCGCCCTCCACCGCGTCGGTGCTGATCACGGGCGAGAGCGGCACCGGCAAAGAACTGGTGGCGCGCACCATCCACAACCTGAGCCCGCGCAAAGCCAAGCCGTTCGTCGCCATCAACTGTTCCGCCATCCCCGAGACCCTGATCGAGAGCGAGATTTTCGGCCACGAGAAGGGCGCCTTCACCGGTGCGCTGGAGCGCCGCGCCGGCTGCTTTGAACTGGCCGAGGAAGGCACGCTGCTGCTGGACGAGATCGGCGAGATGCCGGTGCCCACGCAGGCCAAGCTGCTGCGCGTGCTGGAAGACCACAGGTTCCGCCGCCTGGGCAGCAAGGTGGAAACCGAGGTGGACGTGCGCGTGCTCGCCGCCACTAACAAGGTCCCCGAAGAGGCGGTGGCGAGCGGCCAGCTACGCAATGACCTCTATTACCGGCTGAACGTCTTCAACATCCACATGCCGCCGCTGCGCGAACATAAGGAAGACGTCCCGCAACTGGTCGAAGCCCTGCTGGCGGACGTCAACAACAAGCACCAGCGGCGCGTCTCCAGCGTGGCGGATCCGGTGATGAACCTGTTCCACAGTTACGCCTGGCCGGGGAACGTGCGCGAGCTGCGCAACACGCTGGAGCGCGCGGTGATCGTCTGCGAAGCCTCGACGGTCGAGATCAAGCACCTGCCGCCGGGCTTTGGCAGCGTCACGCCGCGGCCCGCGGTGCAGGAAGCCAATGCCGTTCGCCTGGGTGTGGGCACCACCGTGGAAGAAGCCGAGAGACTGCTGATCCTGAAAACGCTGGAAGCTACCAACAATAACAAGACGCGCGCCGCCGAAATCCTGGGTATCAGCCTGAAGACCTTGCACAATAAACTGAAAGAGTACGGATCGGTGGCGGAGGCAGCGGAAACAGGAACGTAAGCTGGATTGGTAATTTGTAATTTGTAATTTGTAATTTGTAATTTTGTCGAGCGCGCTCGCGGTGCGCGGGCTCTCGAACGCACGAACTTTGCAAATTACCAATTACCAATTACAAATCCCCTATGCGGTTTCGCCTCAAAACCAAGCTCGTGCTCGCCATCAGCGGGATGGTGATGGCGGTGGTGGCCACGTTTTCCACCATCTACATCTCGCGCACCGTGCGGCAAGCCCTGGAGAACGCCGACGCGGACGCCGATTTCGTCGGCCACCAGGTCTTCCAGCTCACGCGCGACGCTCTGGAGGTCGACCTCAGCAATTCCCGGATCGACTTTGACGATCCGGAGGCGATGCGGCCGGTGCTGCAAGAGGCTTTGGGGAGCTATCCCGGGCTGACCACGCTGCTGCAATCGGTGATCGGATACTCGCCCACCATCTACGACGTCTCCATCGTGGACGCCGACGGGCACGCTCTGCTGCGCACCGATGGCGGGGAGCTTGGCACAATCATTCCCCAGCGCGAGGAGCTGATTTCGGTGGTCCACGGCAGCTTCCGCCGGCAGATGGATGTAGTGTTCGGCGGTCCCCGGGTGTACGAGCTGCGCATTCCGCTGGAGCGGGACAAGCGGCCGTTCGGCGCCATCCGCATCGGCGTCTCCACCACCTTCCTCAAAGACACGCTGCGACAGCAACTGCGAGCCTCGGTCGTGTTCTCGCTGCTGGCCATCGTGGTGTCGCTGGCGCTGGCGGCCAGCCTCTCCAACCTGGCGCTGAAGCCGCTGGAAGCCATCAACCGCCGCCTCGACCTGCTGAGCGCGGGGCAGGAGCCGAGCGGAAAAGAACGGCAGCGCAGCGACGAATACGGCGTGGTCACCACCAAGATCGACCGCCTGGGCCGGCAGATGCGCGACGTCAAGGAGGTCTTCTCCGCCTTGAAGGAGAACCTCGACCAGATCATGGCCAACCTGCAGGACGGCGTCATGCTGTTCACCCGCGATTCCCGGGCGGTGCTGGTCAGCGCGTCGGTCGAAGGGTTCGTGGGCAAGCCGCGCGGAGAGATGCTCGGCCATGGCGTCACCGAGATCTTCGGCGACGACAGCCGTCTGGGCCGGCTGGTGCTGGCGTACTTCGAACGCCATCAGCCGCTCTCCGGCCGCGAGGTGGTGAGCGAAGGCGGCACGCGCGTGCAGGTCTCGCTCGATTTCATCGAGGAGCGCGGCGAGCGCATCGGAGCGCTGCTCACCCTGCACGACGCCGAGTCGGTGCGTCGCATCGAGGACGAGATCGAACTCTCGCGCCGCCTGGCCGCCATCGGCCGGCTGACCTCGGGGGTGGCCCACGAGGTCAAGAACCCGATCAACGCCATCGTCGTGCACCTGGAGGTCCTGCGGCAGAAGCTGCAACAGCTTGATCCCGACACCCGGCGGCACATCGACGTGATCGGCAGCGAGATCCAGCGCCTGGACCGCGTGGTGCAGACGCTGGTGGACTTCACCCGCCCGGTGGAACTGCGGCTGGCGGACCTCGACCTGCGCCGGCTGGTGGACGAGGTGGTGGTGCTGGCGCAGCCCGACGCCGAGCGGCACGGCGTCAGCATCGTGCGCGACTTCCCCCCCGAGAGCCTGCCGGTCAAAGTGGATGCCGACCTGGTGAAGCAGGCGGTGCTCAACATCGTGCTCAACGGCGTGCAGGCCATGCCCGGCGGCGGGGAGCTGACGCTGGTGGGAAGCCGCGCCGATGACGACGCCCAGCTCGAAGTACGCGACCAGGGCACCGGCATCCCGCAGGAGGTCCGTGACAAGATCTTCAACCTTTATTTCACCACCACGAAGAACGGCAGCGGCAGCGGGCTGGCTATGGCTTACCGCGTCATGCAATTGCATAACGGCTCGGTGGAATACGATTCCGTAGAAGCACAAGGCACCACCTTCCGGCTGCGCTTCCCGCTCTCAACGGCGGAGGTGGAGGCTGCCCAGGAAGTTGCGGCGCGTCCGCTGGGT
>DASQGF010000034.1:0-7242 GCA_035632755.1 Terriglobales bacterium | reverse complement strand
TGGGACTTGCTGGCACTACCGCGCCCCGGAGCCCTGGACCTTCCCGGCGTACGGAGCGCTCTAACCGATTGCGGCCTTTTCGACTAAAATGGAGAGATTGTAGGCGCGTAGCTCAGTTGGTTAGAGCGCTACCTTGACACGGTAGAGGTCTGGGGTTCGAGTCCCCACGTGCCTACCATTTTTCTGCCTGCGCTGTCATTGCTCCACTACGACGACGGGGAGATTTTCGCAAGGCGTTGAGCGCTTCCCGCATCAGGCTGATTGCCCCGGGTCCCCCTTCTCGCTACTGGGTGCTCGATGCTCCATACTGCTTGCAATCGCCCCAAAGTATGCGGAGAATCGTTACATGCCCGATGATCAGGTGATGGCGGCGGCTTCAGCCCACAGCGCGCCCTTTGTTCCGGGGGCCATGGTGCTGGTCACACTCAGCTCGCCGCGCGAGAAGTTCTGGGGCGTGCTGCTGGAGGTCTCGCCCGCCGGCATCAGCCTGCGCGGCCTCGACCTGAACTCGTTCGAGGATTTCGTCCACCTGGTGCGGTCGGGAGAACCCGCAAGCCCCGCTGCCGTCTTCTTCCCCATGCACCGCGTCGAGCGTATGGAAGCCGATGAGCACAGCGGCGACATCCCGTCGCTGAAAGAGCGTTTCCAGGAAAAGACCGGCCGTCCGCTGGCGTATCTCTTCGGCCGCTACGGGGAGTGAAGGTGTACCGTCAGTTAGCTGCCTTCCCCAACCTGCTCACGCTGCTTCGCCTGGTGATCATTCCGTTCATCGTGATCAACGTGGTGGGCGGCAACTACGGGTGGGCTCTCGGCCTGTTCGTGCTGGCCGGCGTCAGCGACTTCTTCGACGGCATGCTGGCGCGCGCGCTCAGGCAGGGCACCGAGCTTGGCGAGTACCTGGATCCCATCGCCGACAAGATGCTGCTGAGCACCCTCTTTCTGGTGCTCTCCATCATGCACAAGATCCCTTGGAAGTACACGGTGCTGGTGTTCAGCCGCGACTTTTCCATCCTGATGGTGGCCGGCGTGCTTTACATCACCAACACGCTGCGCGACTTTCGGCCCAGCATCTTCGGGAAGTTGAACACCACGGCGCAGATCGCTGCCGTATTCTTCGTCATGCTGCACCAGGTTACCTCGGTGGCATGGGTGACGCTGGCGCGCCGCCTCGGCCTGTACGCCACCCTGGCGTTCACAATTCTCTCCGGCCTGCACTACATCGTGCTGATCGGGCAGCGGCTCCGCGCCAACACCGGCACCGGGGCCTCAGCCTAGCGGCTCGCGACCGCCGTACCCGAACTCACGTCCGAGAACGAGTTCCTGGTCGCCACATTGCTAAATTCCTTGCCGTCCACCTCCACGTAGGGAAAAACGAAGTAGTTGAGCGGCTGCCCCTGCTGGGGCGGGCTGAGGGTGAGGTCGCGGCCCACGGTGAACTGCACGCGATGGACGTCGTGGGCTCCGAAGAAGTAGTCGTGCTTCTCGGGATGCTTCCACGCCTCGGAGATGTCCACCGGCACCCAGCCCGTTCCCTTCAGGTAGAAGTCAGACCAGCAGTGATACCCGGGGACCTCGCCGGAGTGCTTGTCCGTGGGGATGGAAAACCCCATCTCGTAGCGCGCCGGGATCTTCTGCGAGCGCGCCATGGAGATGAACAGGGAGTGAAAGTCGGTGCAGTTGCCGCGCTTGGAATCGCAGGCCCAGAGCGTGTCGCCGCGGCCCCATCCCGTGCCGCTTTTGTCGTACTTCATGGTGCGGAAGACGTAGTCGTAGAGGGCGCGAGCACGGTCAAGATCGGTCGAGCGGCCGGCGACCTCCCTAACGGCGATCTCGGCGGGGAGGCCGTTTACTGGCACCAGGCGGTCGGGCTCGAGGAAGCGCTGCCGCTCGCGCTCCGACAACTTGGCGGCTGCCAGGTGCGACGTTCCGCTGAGCGGCACCACACGCTCGTTGCGCACCACGTCGTACTCCACCGCGAAATGGTATTCGGCCTTGGCGGCCTTCTCCTCGGCGGCATACAGCATCTCGTTACCATACTCGCGCTCGCGAGTCTGCTTCAGCGGCAGGTCTCCGGTGCTGGAGACCAGCTTCACCGTCTGGAACTGGTCGGAATGCGCCAGCGGGATCCAAATCCGCACCCGCTCGCCGGGGGTGATGTTGCGAACCGTGAATTCATAGCGGAAGGTGAAGTGGCGTGAATCTTCCGCCGCAACCGCGATGGCAAAGGTGGCGGACAACAGCAGCATCAAAAGCGTTTTGCGAAGCATGGACCCTTCCTTTCGATCGAGAGATGGGGATGGAAACGACCGACCGGTGTCTTAGAGGTGTGTGCACCGTCAAGTGAAACCGCGGTTGGGATTGCGCCTGGGCACGGGAAGAAGGGCATATTCTACGCCAGACTCGATTTCTTGAACGCAAATATCCGGCGACAGAGTGCAGGATATCGTGCTCAGAACCACCTCGTTTCAGGGTGGTGGGTCGCCCATGCGGACCGCTTACTCCCGCCCGCGATTTAGTGACCACTAGCGTCCCTGGAAAAAGACCTTGTCGCGAAAGCTGCGGGCGCCGTGCTCGACCAGGGCAGCAACTGCAACACGCATGTCTTCGCTCTGAAACAACGGCGGCGCTACCTCGTCAACAACCCTGTCTGCAGCGCGTACACCGCCCTCCAGATAGGCGCGCACGATCCGCTTGCCCGCGGCGTATGCCAAGGTAGGGCCGTTTGCAAGCCGTTCTGCGAAGGCCCGAGTCTGGGACTCAAATGTGTCATCCGGTAGGACCCGGTTCACGATGTTCCACCGCTCAAACGTTGCGGCGTCGTACTGCTCGGCCGTGTATATGATTTCGCGGGCGCGACTGGGCCCGGCTCGTTCGGCCAAGCGTTGAACGCCGCCCAGCAGCGTCGTGGTTCCGATCGTTGCCTCTAGCTGCCCCAAGCGGGCTGACGCGGCCGCCCAGATGAGATCGCAGGCCAGCACCAGCTCCAGCCCTCCCCCGACACACATCCCGTGCACGGCAGCTAGGGTTGGAAACGGCAACTCCTCAAGGTCAGCAATCATTTGCAGATGGGTTGTAAAACTCTCTCGCGCGTCACTCCCGGTTTTTCCCTTGAAGGCGCTGACATCGGCCCCAGCGGAAAAGACTTTGCCTTCGGCCCGCACTAGCAGCGCTCTTAACGGAGCTCGCTTGAGGTCGGTTACAGCGGCGCGGAGATCTTCTATCAGCTCCCCACTGAGCAGATTGAGCGGCGGATTCGCCAGCGTAAGTATGCCCAGCGGGCCCGAGGTTTCCAGACGCACCTTATTCATCATGACCTCCTTACTCTGCGGTTACGGCCAGCCGCCTCCTGCGTGTGCTCACCGGGATCGAACGCGCTCTGGGCCGGGCTTCGTCGTTGTTTTGTCCGGTGAAGAGCTTCATGATCAGGTTGTTGAAGCGGTAGATGGTTCTGGACCCTCAGGGGTCGCGCTTAATCCAACCGGAAACTGAACCACTACCCGCGCGGTCCCTCAGTTGACCGTCTTTCGCGCGCGCCCCTACAATCGAAAGTTCTCGCATCAGCCCTGATTCCGCATGGCGCTGCGCCTGTTCAACACGCTTTCCGCCAAAGTGGAGGAGTTCCAACCGCAGCAGGACCACCTCGTCCGCATGTACTCCTGCGGGCCCACGGTGTACGACTACGGCCACGTCGGCAACTTCCGCACCTTCGTCTTCGTAGACATCCTGCGGCGCTTCCTGCAGCAGAGCGGCTACAAGCTGAAGCACGTGATGAACATCACCGACGTAGACGACAAGATCATCCGCAACGCCGCCAAGCAGGGCGTCACGGTCGGCGAGTACACGAAGAAGTACGAACAGGCCTTCCGCGAGGACATGCAGACGCTGAGCCTCGAGACGCCCGAAATGATCGTGCGCGCCACCGACAATATCCCCGACATGGCCGCGTTCATCGCCGGCCTCGAACAAAAGGGATACGCCTACCGCGCCGACGACGGCTCCTATTACTTCCGCATCGCCAAGTTCCCTGGGTACGGCAAGCTCTCCAAGAAGGATTTCGCCGGCATGGAGGCGGGCGCGCGCGTGGACGTGGACGAGTACGACAAGGACAACGCCCGCGACTTCGCGCTGTGGAAAGCTCCCAAGCCGGGCGAGGCGTCGTGGGACACGGCCATCGGTCCCGGTCGTCCGGGCTGGCACATCGAGTGCTCGGTGATGGCGCGCAAGTTTCTGGGTGACACCCTCGACATGCACCTGGGCGGCGAAGACCTCATCTTCCCCCACCACGAAAACGAGATTGCGCAATCGGAGGCGCTGACCGGCAAGCCGTTCGCGCGTTTCTGGGTGCACGCGCGCTTCCTGCTGGTGGAGGGCGAGAAGATGTCAAAGAGCCTCGGCAACTTCTACACTCTGCGCGACCTGGTGCTGAAGGGCCACAAGCCGTCATCGATCCGCTACCTGCTCGCCTCGGTGCCTTACCGCAGGCAGCTCAACTTCACCTTCGACGGTCTGAAGCAAGCGGCCAGCTCGGTGGAGCGACTGCGCAACTTCAAGCTGCGTCTGGAGACCGGACACTTCGAGTCTGGTTCAAATCCCAAGATCGCCGCGCTGGCCCGCACTGCCAGCGAGCGCTTTACCGCCGCGCTGGCCGATGACCTCAATACCGCGGAGGCGCTGGCCGCGGTCTTTGACATGGTGCGCGAGGCGAACGCTGCCGCCGATGCCGGTGAGGTGAAGAAAGACGACATCCCTCCGCTGCTCGCCGTGCTCAAGCAGTTCGACGAGATCTTCGACGTGCTGCGCGACACCGACGCGCCCAAGATCGAGCGCATCCTGGAATGGGCGCAGCAGGAAGGTAAACCTCCGGTGACTAGGGCAGTCGAGGCGTCGCACAAGATCAGCGATCAGGGAGTCGAAGAACTAATCGCCAAGCGCGAGGCCGCGCGCCGCAGCCGCGATTTCAAAGCGTCAGACGCCATCCGCGACCAGCTCGCCGAAGCTGGCATCATCGTCGAAGACACCAAAGACGGGGTGCGCTGGAAACGCAAGTAACGCCGGCGTCCCGCCGCCCCGAAAAACAAGTCGGCTCCGCTCTGGCGGAGCCGAAGTCGCTTGCTTGCACGCAGCGCGTCTTACGTGGTACCGACAGCCTGCGGCGGCTGCGTCGTGATTTCCGCCTCGCGCAGGAACTTGGCCGCTTCCTCGGGCGGGGTGGGGTTGATGTAGAAGCCGGTGCCCCACTCGAATCCTGCAGTCTTGGTCAGCTTGGGCATGAACTCGATGTGCCAGTGGTAGTGGTCGTTGATGGGCTCCTGCAAGGGCGAGCTGTGCACCACCAGGTTGTAGCTGGGGTTCTCCAGCACACGGTCGGCGCGCACCAGCAGGTCCTTCACCGACTTGGCCAGGCTCTCGTACACGTGCGACGGCGAGTTCTCGAAGGCCGACTCGTGCCGCTTGGGCAGGATCCAGGTCTCGAAGGGGAAGCGCGGGGCGTAGGGGCCCATGGTCACGAAATCGTTGTTCTCGGAGACCACGCGCAGGTTGTCCGAAAGCTCCTGGCGGATGATGTCGCAGAAGACGCAGCGCTCCTTGTAGATGTAGTACTGCTTGGCGCCTTCCAGCTCCTCGATCACCTGCTTGGGAAGAATAGGGAGGGCGATTAGTTGCGAGTGGGCGTGCTCCAGTGACGCCCCCGCCGGCTCCCCGTGGTTCTTGAACAGCAGGATGTACTTGAAGCGCTTGTCCTGGCGCAGGTCGAGGATGCGGTCGCGCATGGCCCACAGCACGTCCTCGATGCGCTTTTCCGGCAGCGTGGCCAAGGTGGCGTTGTGGTCGGGAGTCTCGATGATGACCTCGTGGGCGCCCACGCCGTTCATCTTGTCGAACATGCCCTGCGCCTGGCGGTTCAGGCCGCCCTCGATCCCCAGCGCGGGGAACTTGTTAGGCACGACGCGGACGGTCCAGCCGGGGCTGTCGCGCTCCGCCGTCGGCCCGCCGTTCTTGCTGGGACGGAAGGCCAGAACCTCGGGCGGCGTCTTCGACTCGTTGCCGTAGCAGAAGGGGCAGAAGCCGCCCTTCATCTTGACCTGATCGCGGGAAAAATCGCTGGGACGCTTGGCCCGGTCGGTGGAAATAATGACCCACCGCCCGGTGATGGGGTCTTTTCTCAGTTCAGGCAAATTTATTAGTCCTTTCGACGGGAACCTGTAACCTCTATCTTACGACACCGGGAAGGCATTCTTGAAGAGGGTAAATTCCGGATCGGCTCCATCAAGTATATAGATGCTCAAGATGTCAAAACGATGGGGCGGACTGCCGGCCACCCGCCGCAAGTATTCGCGGGCCATCCCCTTCAAATCACGCTGCTTTTCCGCATCCACCGCGGCCTCGGCCGGCTTGATCTCGCGGGTCGTGCGGGTCTTGACCTCGATGAAGCACAGCACGTCGCCGTCCCAGCCCACCAGATCAATCTCGCTCGGCCGCCGCCGCGAGCGGTAGTTGCGCGCCACGATCACGTATCCCATCTGCCGCAGGTAGAAGTACGCCTCCTCCTCACCCCGCCGCCCGGTCTGTAGATGCGGCGGCTGCTCGGGCGGCCGCAGCACCAGCCTGGCAGCCCGATCCATGGCCCGCAGCGCGAGGTGCGTTAGGCGTCCTGACATAAAGGCAGGATTCTACGCCGCCCGCCGGAGACGGTGTGGAAAACTACCCCGCGGGGGCATCGGTATCGGATACCCCCTCCCCTGCTACCAAATAGAATCAACAACTTAGGCACCGTGATCCGATCAGGGTAATTATCCCTTGACAGTAGGTACGGTTCATGCTATCGTTTCCCTGAAAGCAGGTAACCGCCATGAGCCGACCGATTGAATACCGCAATCCCAAGCCCAAGATGGCGAAGTTTACGAAGAAACAATTCGATCAGATGTTCCCGAATGATACGACCTGCCTTGAGTGGCTGAAGAATCGCCTCTACCCAGACGGCATCTATTGCGAGGCGTGCGAAGCGGTGACCAAGCACCACCGCGTGAAGAGCCGCCCCTCTTATTCTTGTGACCACTGTGGGCACCACGTTCACCCGACTGCGGACACGATCTTCCACAAGTCGCCCACTCCGCTTACGACGTGGTTCTATGCCATCTACCTGATGGCTTCGACGCGCTGCGGAATCTCTGCAAAGCAGATCGAGCGGGAAACGGGGGTGACCTACAAAACGGCATGGCGCATGTTCAAACAGATTCGCTC
>DASQGF010000033.1:0-25711 GCA_035632755.1 Terriglobales bacterium | reverse complement strand
GTCACCGGAAGGAACAATGTACGCAACATCGGTCAGTCCACTGGCGGCGCCTTCCGAAGGAAGAATGTGGGTGGTGAATCTTGGGAATGGCGCGGTGACCCAACTTACTCCTGATGACGGCTTGGCCTACGACGATTCCTCCCCGGTGTGGAGTCCGGACGGGCAATGGGTCTCCTTCCAGCGACTCGACTTCTCGCAGGCGCCGAATTATCGTATCAATGCTTATCGGGTGAGGCCGGATGGTACTGAGTTCACCTCGCTTACTCCTGGAGACGAATTCATCGACGCAATCACATATGCTCCCGACGGCCGTCTGGTCCTAATCAGTCGCAACGGCATTGAGCTGTTCGATCTCACCACAATGCAGAGGACCGTGATATTACCGCTAAGCGCGTTCCCGAGCACGGTCAGACCGAACGGGGAGGGTATTGGGTGGTCTCGAACACTGAACACGATCGTCTGGCCGATGTTTAACAAGTCCCTGAACCGTTACGACATGTGAGTGTGAAGCCTGACGGCTCCGATTTCCACATGCTGTTCTCTACCGATCAGTTCACTATCATGGAGATGTCATTCGTGAGCCGATGAGACAACGGCCGCGATCTCCGCGCAGTGGCATACCGGTTTACGACCCGACATACCGCGCGTAGAGGCTGCGGGCGACGGCGGGGTCGGTGGTGCCCTTGATGATCGCGCGCCCGTCGGGGAAGAGGGTCATCTCGTAGTCGTCGCGCCAGAACTTCAGCACGAAATCATTGTGGCGCACGGTGCCATGCGGTTTCAGGCGCTCGCTCATCTCGGCAAAATCGATCGGCCGCTCGCGTTCATGGATCTGCACGGAATCACGCCCGCACAGGGTGATATGCGGCCGTCCCTTTCCTTCCAAGTGAATGAACTCGCGATCCGCGCACGTCTGGCAATCGGCGCGCGGGCGCGCCGTCGAGATCTCCGAGCGCTCGTTGGTCCACACGTCGAAGGAGAGCAGCGTGCGCCGCAGCCGGTCGCGCGCCCCCACTAACAACTTCAAAGCCTCCGTGGCCTGAATCGAGGCGACCAGGTTGACGGCGGAGTTCAGGATTCCCGAGGTGTCGCAGGTTTCGACCACGCCGCGGGGCGGGGCAGGGAAGACGCACGCCAGGCACGCGGTTTCGCCCGGCAGGATGTCCATGGTCACACCATAACTGCCCACCGCCGCAGCGTAGATCCAGGGCACGCCCTGCTGCACGGCGTAATCGTTCACCAGGTAACGAGTCTCGAAATTGTCGGTACCGTCGAGCACGAGGTCGGGCCGCGCCAGCAGGGTTTCGACATTAGCCGGGGTGAGGTCGGCGACCTGCGGCTCGACCACGATCTCCGAGTTGAAGGCGGTGATCTTGCGCGCCGCCGCGATGGCCTTGGGCACCGATTCTGCCGCGTCGTTCTCGTCAAACAGCGACTGGCGCTGAAGATTGCTGGGCTCGACGTAATCGCGGTCGATGATCCGCAAGGTCCCCACGCCGGCGCGCGCCAGCAGGGACGCAACGGCGGAGCCGGTGGCGCCGCAGCCGACGATGGCCACGCGGGCCGCGGCCAGCCGGCGCTGGCCTTCCGCGCCGATCCCGCGGAACAGCACCTGCCGTGAGTAACGTTCCTCCGGAGTCATGGGCATGATCTCGCGCCAGCCATTATTATAAGAGGCGGCTCTTCCGCGACCGCGAAACGAGGCTGGGGCGGCCGTTCGCAAGTGCAACGAGACCACCAGGAGCGCACATCCTATAAGGCATCGCGACGGCAGCCGGATTCGACCACCCCAGCAAGCCAAAGCCGGGTTTGCCGGGGGCCCCGGGTCCGGCGAAAGGACAAAATCTGGTGTGGTGCGGGCAGCGCTCAGGGCGACGCTCATCGCTGGGTTGGCGTGTCTCTCCGCCACCTGCGCCCCGGTGTGGGCACAGGAAGACCGCCGTGGGGAAAGCAAGCCCGACCCGGTCAACGCTGGTCCTGCCGCGCCATCGACAGTGCCGGCAACTCCGCCGGACATGGGATCGCTGACCTCGGTCGCCGGCCGCCGCGTGCATGACATCGAGTTTCGCGGTGCCCCCTCGATCGTCGATCCCCAGCGGTTGTTGTCGCTGATCCCGCAGAAGGCTGGCCAGCCTCTCGACAAGCGGAAATTGCGCGCCAGCATCCAGGCGCTGTATGCCACCGGACGCTTCCAGGACATCCGGGTGGCGGTCGAGCCCGTGTCCCAGAATGAACTCTCGCTGGTGTTCATCGCCAGGCAGAATCAGTTCGTCGGCTCGGTGGGCGTGACGGGCGCCCCGCGTCATGGTCCGACCGATCACCAGTTGGTCAATGCCAGCAAGCTGCAACTCGGCGAACTGCTTACTGATGAGCGGCTGAAGCAGGCCATTGCGGGCATCGAGAGAGTTCTGGAGGACAACGGTTTCTATCGCTCGACCATCACCCCGCAGCTTACCCCCCACCCGGACACACAGCAGGTGGACATCCTGTTGCGGGTCGAGGCCAGCCCGCGGGCGAGCGTGGGCGAGATCAAGGTAACGGGAGATCCCGGCTTCACCACCGATCAGATCAGCGACCTCACCAAGCTGCGCCGTGGAGACCCCGTGACTGGGCAGAGTGTGACGCGGGCGTTGCGCAGGCTGCGCAAGCAGTACCAGAAACAGGACCGGCTGGAAGCCCAGGTTACGGTGGTCAGCCACACCTACCGTCCCGAAAGCAACACGGTCGACTTCACGCTCAACATTGTGCGCGGGCCGGTAGTTGCCATCCACGTCGAGGGCGCCCGCGTGACCGAGGCCGTGATCAAGCGTTCTGTCCCGGTCTACGAGGAAGGCGCGGTGGATGATGATCTGCTCAATGAGGGCCGTCGCAACTTGCGCGACTACCTGCAAACGCAGGGCTATTTCGATTCCCAGGTCAACGTGGTGCGCAAAGAGCAGCCCGGCTTGGACCGCACCGACATAGTTTTCGACGCGGACAGAGGCGAGCGACACAAGCTGGTTGCCGTATCGCTGGGAGGCAACAAATATTTCCCCGCCGACCTCATCCGCGACCGCATGCAGATCCAGCCTGCGGGCTGGCTGCTGGAGCACGGCCTCTTCAGCCAGTCCATGCTTAGCCGCGACGTGGACTCGATCCGCGATCTCTATCGCGCTAACGGCTTTCTGCAGGTGAACGCTTACGCCGAGGTGCAGGATAACTACCTGGGCAAGCACGGCCAGATGCGGGTGATCATCCATATCGACGAAGGCCCGCAGACGCTGGTGAAGGACCTCAACATCGCTGGAGCGACGACGTTCGCAACCGGCGAATTGCAGAACCTGATCGCCAATGTGCCGGGGCAGCCGTTCTCCGACGCCAACGTGGCGACCGACCGCGATGCGCTGGTGAATTTCTATTTCAACCGCGGCTTTCCCGACGTGACCATGACCTCCGCGGCCCAGCCTGCGCCCGGCGAACCCGCGCGCATGGACGTGACCTATACCATCCATGAGGGGGAGCGCGTGTACGTGAACCAGGTGCTGGTGAGCGGGTTGCACTACACTCGCTCCTCCGTCGTGGAGCGGCAAATCATTCCGCATCCGGGCGATCCCCTCAGCCAGGCCGACATGCTCAGGACGCAGAGCCGGCTCTACGATCTCGGCATCTTCAACGAGGTGGGCGTGGCCGTGCAGAATCCGGAGGGCGAGGAAACCCGCAAGGACGTCCTGCTTAACTTGGCCGAGGCCCGCCGCTACACCTTCGACTACGGCCTGGGATTCGAGGTGCAGACGGGCAGCGCGCCCAGCACGGCGAGCCCGCAAGGACGGACCGGCGCCAGCCCGCGGGTCTCCTTCGACGTCAATCGCCTGAACTTCCGCGGGCGCAACGAAACCATCTTCTTCAAGTCCCACTTCGGACGGCTGCAGCAGCGCGCCTTGCTGGGGTACGAAGTCGCCAACTGGCTCGACCACCCGAATTTCAAGCTCACTTTCAACATCTTGTACGACAATACCCGCGACGTCTTTACCTTCACCTCCCAGCGACTGGAAGGCTCGATCCAGGTCGAACAAACGCGCAGCAAAGCCACTACGCTGCTTTATCGCCTCACTTATCGCGACGTCAAGGTGGCGAACCTGGCGATCGACCCGAACCTCATCCCGCTGCTGTCTCGTCCGGTGCGCATCGGCATTCCAAGTTTTACCTACATCCGTGATACACGCGACGATCCGGTGGACTCGCGCAAGGGCAATTACCTGGTGTTCGACACCGGCGTGACGTCGCACGTGCTCGGTTCCCAAGCCAACTTCGCGCGCTTTTTTTTGCAGCACTCCGAGTATCTCGCCTTCGGGTACAAAAAAAGGTTTGTGCTCGCGCATTCCACGCGGCTGGGCATCGAGCAGCCCTGGGGCGGGCCGTCGGCCATCGTCCCGCTGCCGGAGCGGTTCTTTGCCGGCGGCGGCAATTCGCTGCGCGGCTTTGCCATCAACGAGGCCGGTCCACGCGATCCTGTCACCGGGTTCCAGCTCGGGGGAGAAGCCATGTTCGTGAACAACCTGGAGCTTCGTCTCCCTCCGGTGTTGTTGCCCTTCATCGGGAAGGACATGAGCCCGGTGATCTTTCACGACATGGGGAACGTGTTCGCATCCACCTCCGACCTGTTTCCCAGCCTCTTCCGCTGGTCGCAGCCCAACCTGAGGGAGTGCAAGAATCTTCCGTCGCCTGCGACTTGCAACCCCATCTTTAATTACGCCTCGCATGCGGTGGGCGGCGGCATCCGCTACCGCACTCCCATCGGGCCGGTGCGCTTCGACGTGAGCTACAACCTGAATCCGCCCACGTTTCCCATCGGCGTCCAAGCGCCGCCGCCGTCACCACCACCACCGCCGCCCACCTTTCAGGTGTTGCACAGGGTGAACTTTTTCTTCAGTATCGGGCAAACGTTCTAATGAGCGGCTATCTCCAATCCGGATGGTACGCAGCGGCAGGGCGCGCGTTACTCGCCGTGGCGGTGGTGTTGGCCGGCTCCGGGCTGTGCTCCGCGGCGGAAGTGATCGACCGCATCGTCGCCACGGTGAACCGCCACGCCATCCTGCAAAGCGAATGGGACGAAGCGGTCGGGTTCGAGTGCCTGCTCAACGGCCGCCCACTTAAGGAAGTCACACCCGGCGACCGCAGGCAGACACTGGAGCGGATGATCGACCAGGAATTGATCGCGCAGCAGATGCGCGCCAGTTCATTCGTGCCAGCGACGCCCGGGGAGGTTGCCGGCCGGGTGCGAGAGTTGCGGCAGACGGTGTCGGCATGGAAGACCGACGACGGCTGGCGTGCCGCCCTCGCCAGCTACGGCTTAACCGAGGAGGACGTGGAGGAGAGGACCGTCCTGCAGGTGAACCTGTCGCGCTACCTCGACCTGCGTTTTCGCCCCGAGATCCACATTGACCGAAGGGCCATGGAAAACTACTACCGCGACCGCTTGCTTCCGCAACTGCGCGGCGCCGGTTGGCCGGAAATGCCGTTCGAGCAGGTGGCCCTCAAGATCGAACAACTGCTCACCGAGCAGCGACTGAACGAGCTTCAGGACCTGTGGGTGCGCGCGCTGCGCATGCAGGGAGACATCCGGGTGCGATGACCGAGACCGTCCCAAGCCGGCGGAATCGAAAGCTGGTCCGAGCCGCTGTGATAAGCACGGCCACGCTGGCGGTGTTGATTCTCGCCCTGGCCTGGTACCTGACCAGTGCACGCTTCCAGGAACGCATGCGACGCAAGGTAGTGGCCGAGGTGGAGCAGATGACCGGCGGGCGCGCCGAATTGAAGTCATTCTCCTGGACGCTTTCGAAGCTGGAATTCGAGGCGCGCGACCTCACCATTCATGGGCTGGAATCGCCGGACCAAGCGCCGTACGCGCATCTGGACCGGCTGCTGGTCCGGCTGAAGATACTCTCCTTGTTCCGGCGGCAAATCGGCCTTCGCGACCTCGAGCTGGAGCGTCCGGCTGTCCACATCATCGTTTATCCGGACGGCAGCACCAACCAGCCGGCGCCCGGGAGGCAACTAAGCGGCGAGGCTGTTGCCGGCGTGTTGTTCGAACTCGCCATCGACCGCCTGCAAGTGGATCGCGGAGAGCTGCTGTGGAACGACCAGCGCGTGCCCCTGGATTTCTCCGCTCGCGGCCTGCTGGCGACGATGACGCGCGCCGGTCCGGAGAACACCTACGATGCTCGCATCCAGGTTGGTGCGGTCGATACCACGTATGGCGGCTTCCGCCCGGTCCACGGCAGGGCTGAGATGCAACTTGTGTTCGCCCCAGGTACGGTCGAACTCAGGTCGTTCAAGCTGGTGTCGGATCGTTCCGTGCTCGAGGCGCACGGCACGCTGACGGATTTCCGCGATCCCAAGATCCAGCTTATATACAACGGGTCCCTGGATGCGGTCGAATTCGGCACGCTGTTGCGCATCCCGGAGCTGCGGCGGGGGAAACTGGAGATCAATGGCCAAGGCACGTATCACGCACCGGGCTTCACGACGGCCGGGCGTTTGGTCTTGAAAGGTGTGGAGTGGCGCACCCCCAGGGTGCGCGTTCCGGAGCTGACCGCCGCGGCCAACTATGTGCTCACTCGCGATCGGCTGGTGATTTCCGACCTCACCGCCCAGGCCCTGGGAGGTTTGATCTCCGGCGGCGCCGAAGTCACGAATTGGAGCAGGCTCGGCCCGCTGCAGGGGGCAGCAGGACGCGCACAACCTCGCCAGCACGGCGTCGCACATCTGCGCCTGTCCGGCGTACAGGTTGGGGCGCTCGCCGCGGCCGTCTCCACTCCCAGGCTGCCGCTCGACCGCATCAGCCCCGCAGGAGCGGCCAGTGGGACGGTCGATCTCGAATGGACCGGCTCACCCAAGAACCTGAACGCGACCTTCATGGTCGATGTGCAGCCGCCAGCCAATCCGCGGCCAGGACAGTTGCCGGTCACAGCGCGGTTGGAGATGGTCTATCGCGGCCTGCAGTCGACCGTGGACATTTCGCAGTTGAACATCGCCACACGCGCTACGCAGTTCAGTGCGGCCGGGGTGCTGGGTTCAGCCACGGCGCGGCTGAGCGTCGCGCTCAACACCAGCGACGTCGCTGAGCTGCAAGCGGTGCTGGCTGCGTTTCGCAAGCCGGCGGTCCCCGCGGAAGTGCATGGGCGCGCCTCGTTCACCGGCAGCGTCATCGGCAGACTGGACGGCCCGACCATCAGCGGCCATCTCGAAATCTCGGATTTCGACACCAACTTCGCTACCGGCTGGACCTTCGCTCCAGCAGCCGCCAGTTCGGCCGCGGCGGTTCCTCCGCGCCGCATGCATTGGGATTCCTTGACCACCGACCTGGTGTACTCGCCCAGCGAATTGTCGTTCCACCACGGGCTGCTGCGCCGGGGCGCCGCGCATGCCCGCTTCGATTTCACCGCCGGTCTGCGTGATGGCGAACTGGAAGACGCCAGCCCATTGCGCGGACGCGTGAACATCGCCGGCGCCGACCTCCAGGACGCGCAGTTGTTCGCCGGCACCGCTTATCCCATCACTGGGAAGCTGGCGTTGAACGTGACCCTTGCTGGCACACGTGCGAGCCCCAACGGCCAGGGGACCCTGGAGATCACTGGCGGGACGCTCGCGGGCGAGCCCTTCCAGTCGTTGCGCGCGGCCCTCGGGTGGTCAGGTCGCCAGGTGGAACTCGACCACATCGTGCTCACGAACAACGGCGCCCAGGTGAGCGGGAGCCTCGCCTACAACTTCGGCGATACTGCGTTCCACTTCGACCTCACGGGAACGAATTTCCAACTTTCGAAGTTCCAGCGGCTGCAGCAGCCGCGCCTGACGGTGGCCGGCGTGGCGGCGTTCCATCTCGAGGGATCGGGTAGAGCTGAGGCTCCGGTGATCAACATCGAGCTGCACGTCCACGACCTGCTGCTGAACAAGGAACAGGCCGGCGACTTCGACCTGACCGGCGTCACCCACGGGCCGGATCTGCACCTGACCGCGCGTTCGCATTTCCAGACGGCGGAGCTGGCCATCGACGGCGACATCCGCCTGCGCGAGGATTTTCCCGCCAACATCACTCTTCGCTTCTCCCACCTTGACATCGATCCCTTGCTGCGCGCGTATCTCGGGGGCAAAGTCACCGGTCATTCCTCGATCGCCGGTGCGGTGGACCTGCGTGGACCGCTGCGCCGGCCCCGCGATCTCAATCTTACCGGCCGCGTGGACCAGTTCTCGGCCGAGATCGAGAAGGTCGGCATCGAGAGCGAGGGCCCCATCCAGTTCACGCTGGCGAACGAGTTCTTTACCCTCGATCATCTGCACTTGAAAGGATTCAACCGCGCACAGAACGGCGCTGCCGGTCCGACCAGCGACATCATCGCCGGAGGCGTGATCCAGCTCGGTGGAGAACACGAGATGAATTTCCGCGCCGGGGGCGTGCTCGACTTTGGACTCTTACAAAGCTTCAACCCCGATCTCGCCTCCTCCGGCAAAATGGAGATCAACCTTGCCCTCACCGGCACCATGTCGCGGCCCGAGACCCGGGGACAGGTGCGCATCACCAACGGCGCCATCTCCTACATCGACCTGCCGAATGGGCTGAGCAACATCAATGGTACGCTGGTCTTCAACGAGAACCGCCTGCGCGTGCAGTCGCTGACCGCGCAGACCGGCGGCGGAACGCTCACACTCGGTGGCTTCATCAACTACTCCCATGGCTTCTCGTTCGACCTGACCGCTACCGGCAAGGACATCCGGTTGCGCTACCCGCCCGGAGTCAGCTCCTATGCCGATGCCGACCTGCGCTTCAGCGGCACGCCTGGCAATTCGCTGCTCTCGGGGACGGTGACCATCAACAAGTTCGGTGTGAGTCCGCAGTTCGATCTCGCCTATTACCTGCAGCGCTTCGCGCAGGCGCCGGGCGTGGCCAACCCGCAGTCCTCGCTGAACAACCTGCACTTCGATCTGCATATCGTCACAGCGCAGGAACTGCAGGTGGAGATGTCCATGGCCAAGCTTTCGGGCAATGCCGACTTGCGGCTGCGCGGCACGGCGAACCACCCGGTGCTGCTTGGGCGCGTGGACATCGCACAAGGCAACATCGACATTGCCGGCACCAAATATCACCTGGAGCGCGGCGACATCGTGTTCAACAATCCCACCACCATCGCGCCCGTGATCGACGTGGAGGCCACCGCCCGGGTGCGCGACTACGACATCAGCCTGGGATTGCACGGACCCATAGCCCACCCCAGCGTCAACTATCGGTCCGATCCGCCGTTGCCGACCTCGGACATCATCGCGCTTTTGGCGCTGGGCCGGACCCACGAAGAGTCGGTGTACTACCAGACCGGGCCGGGCCAGAGCCTGACTGAGCTTACCTCCAATGCCGTCCTGGAGCAGGCGCTGGCGAACGCCTACAGCAGCCGCGCGCAAAGGCTTTTCGGGGCCAGCCGCATCAAGATCGATCCCCAGGCCGGTGGGGCCGAGGCCAACCCCAACGCGCGCGTCACCATCGAGCAGCAGGTCTCCGACAAGGTGACCCTCACCTTCATCAGCAACGTGTCGCAATCGGCCCAGCAGATCGTGCAGGTGGAATACAACATCAACCGCCGCCTGTCGGTGGTGGCGGTCCGTGACCAGAACGGGGTGCTGTCCTTCGATGTCAAATACCGGCAGCGGAGGCGCTGAACCGGATCATTTATCACGGTGGAGCAGGCCTTCAGGCCGTGTGCGTGAGCGTCGCGAAGGGCACTTCCTTGGACCGAGCCGTCAATCATGGCGCACAAGAACGGTTGCCAGCGCGCTTCGCGCGCTCGGAGCACGGGGGCCTAACTCGCCGGTTTTCTGCGGCTGTGGGAGTTCTCATACAGGGCCCTTTAGGCCTGCATTTATGCGGCCTTTTGAATTGTGGGCTTCAGCCCACCGGAGCTCCGGGAGAATTCTTTCCCCCGATCACTGCATTTCTGCCTGCAACCTTCTAACATTTGAATGTCCCCCGCCGGGGTGCCGGCCGGGGCGCTGCATGCACAATCGCCCGCAACCCGAGGCCTACCGCGATGAGCGGCTGCTGATGGTTGAAGAGCAGCTTCGGGCCCGTGGCATCCGTGATGAGCGCGTGCTGGATGCGATGGCGCGCGTCCCGCGGCACGAGTTCGTTCCCCCGGAGTACCACGACGAAGCCTATGAGGACCATCCTCTTGCCATCGGCGAAGGCCAGACCATCTCGCAACCCTTTGTGGTGGCCGCCATGCTGGAGGCGCTGGCGCTTCGGCCCGAAGATGTGGTTTTAGAAGTCGGCACCGGCTCGGGATATGAAACTGCGGTCCTGGCGGAACTGGTGCGCACGGTGTACAGCATCGAGCGCATCGCCAGCCTGACGGAGCGCGCCCGAGCGGTGCTCGAGCGGCTGGGCTACAGCAACGTTAGCGTCGCGCACGGAGACGGCAGCCTGGGCCTGCCGGAAGCTGCGCCCTTCGATGCCATCGTGGTCTCGGCGGCGGCGCCGCACGTGCCCGCGTCCCTGATGGACCAGTTGCGCGACGGCGGCCGCCTGGTGATACCCGTGGGCAGCGGCTTCGCGCAGGAACTCCAGCTCGTGCGCAAGATCGGCGATGCTTCCACCACCATGTACCTGGACGGCGTCCGCTTCGTCCCCCTCATCGGACGCGAGGGATTCCACGAGATGGATTGAGTAATTTGGTAATTGGGTAATTGAGTAATTGGGTAAGTTGCCGAAGTCGTACGCGGCAGACCGCAGCGTGGTGCTCCACGGATTTTTCAATTACCCAATTACCCAATTACCAAATTACTCAATTGCCCAATTCACTGCCCGGCGAAGCATCCGTTAGAATCTTCCCGTGTCCGTCGCTCGAAGTCTCCGCATCACGCTCGACATGATCAAATGGGAGCACTCGATTTTTGCGCTCCCATTTGCGCTGGCCGGAGCGATGCTGGCGGCCGGAGGCCTGCCCACGTGGCGTCAGCTCTGGTGGATCCTGGTGGCCATGGTGGCCGCGCGCTCGGCGGCGATGGCTTTCAACCGGCTGGTGGACCAGTCGCACGACGCCGCCAATCCTCGCACCCGCGCCCGCGCCCTGCCGACGGGGTTGCTCTCGCGGCAGTTTGTCGCCGGGTTCGTGGTTTTGTCCTGCGCTGTGTTCGTGCTGGCCGCGGCGGAATTGAACTGGCTGGCGCTCATGCTCTCGCCGGTAGCGCTGGCGATCCTGCTGCTGTACTCCTACACCAAGCGCTTCACGCGCTGGTCGCACCTGATTCTTGGCTTCGCCGACGGCATCTCGGCGCCGGCAGCGTGGATCGCCGTCCGCGGCTCTCTCGATTGGCGCATCATCATCCTGGCCGCGGCTGTGACCTTCTGGGTCGGGGGCTTCGATGTCCTCTATGCCTGCCAGGACTACGACTTCGACCGCCAGACCGGGTTGCACTCCATCCCGCGTTTCGTCGGCATCCGCCGCGCGCTCTGGGTGGCGCGCGCCTTCCACCTGCTGATGATCGGCCTGCTGCTGTGGCTGGTGTTCGCCCTGCACCTGGGCGCGCTGGCGATCCTCGGGGTCGCGATCGTGGGCGCGTTGCTGGCCTACGAGCATTCCCTGGTCAGCCACCAGGACCTCAGCCGGTTGAACGCCGCCTTCTTCACCATGAACGGCGTGATCTCGGTGGTGTACTTCATCTTCATCGCTGCCGACCTGCTGCTCAAAAGGTAACCCGGCTTGCAGCCGGCGCCGGCGCAACGACCGCCACGTTGACTTAATGCTTGTCGGTGACTAACATCCGCGTTCAACAGCGTGGGGACCAATGGCGTGATCGGCCAGACCATTTCGCATTACCGCATCGTCGAGAAGCTGGGCGGCGGCGGGATGGGTGTCGTGTACAAGGCCGAAGACACCAAGCTCGGCCGCCGCGTAGCACTCAAGTTCCTGCCTGAAGGCGTTACCAAGGATCGCGCGAGCTTAGAGCGGTTCCAGCGGGAAGCGCGGGCTGCCTCTGCCCTGAACCATCCGAACATCTGCACCATCTATGAGATCGACGAGCACGAAGGACACCCTTTTATCGCCATGGAGTTTCTCGACGGCGAGACGCTAAAGCACTGCATCACGGGACGGCCGCCGGAGACCGAGACGCTACTGGAAATGGCGATCCAAATCGCAGACGCCCTGGACGCTGCCCATGCTGAAGGCATCGTCCACCGCGACATCAAGCCGGCCAACATCTTTATCACCAGGCGTGGGCAGGTAAAGATCCTGGACTTCGGCCTGGCAAAGGTTCTGAAATCCAAGGCGGAAACGGGAGCCGTAGATGCAACAGCGACGGCCGTAAGCGAAGAACACTTGACCAGCCCCGGCAGCACCCTGGGCACCGTGGCCTACATGTCGCCCGAGCAGGTGCGGGGGAAAGAGCTCGATGCTCGCAGTGATCTGTTCTCCTTTGGCGTCGTGCTCTACGAGATGACTACCGGGACCTTACCGTTCAAGGGGGACGCTTCGGGTGCCATCTTCGACGCCATTCTGCACAAAATCCCGGTAGCGCCAGTGCGCTTGAACAACGAGGTTCCGTCTGACCTGGAACGGATCATCAACAAGGCTCTGGAGAAAGACCGAGACCTCCGCTACCAGCACGCGGCGGACGTTCGCACCGACCTCAAGCGGTTGAAACGCGAGACCGATTCGTCGCGGAGCGGTGTGATGGTCGCCGAGGACGTTCCGCAACCGGCGCCTGCGGCGATCACGAGCCACTCGGCAGTGTCGAAGGCTTCGAGCGGCGGGATGGCAGCGGTCCCGCCTGCACCGCAAGCCGTGGTTCTCCCTGCGCCGGCCGCACGACCCTGGAAGATCGTGGTCCCAGCTGTCGTGGTTGCGGCAGCGTTGATCGGCGGTGTGCTGCTCTGGCGCTCGCATAGGACGCCGGCGCTGACGGAGAAAGACACCATCGTTCTTGCGGACTTCCAGAACAAGACTGGCGACCCAGTGTTCGATGACACGCTGAAGCAGGCACTGGCGGTGGACCTGGGACAGTCGCCGTTCCTGAACATCCTGTCCGATCGCAAGATGACGGCGACGCTGCGCCTGATGGGCCGCTCGCCGGACCAGCCGGTCACGGGCGAGGTCGCGCGCGACCTGTGCCAACGAGTGGGCGCCAAGGCCGTGCTGGCGGGTTCGATCGCCGGTCTGGGCAACGAGTACGTGATTGGCTTGAACGCGATCAACTGCGCCAGCGGCGAGCCCTTGGTGAAGGAACAAGTTCAGGCCCGCAGTAAAGAGGATGTGTTGAAGGCCCTCAGCAATGCCAGCAGCGAAATGCGCGGCAAGTTGGGCGAATCGCTCGCCTCAGTACAGAAGTTTTCGACACCCATCGACGAGGCAACGACGTCCTCACTGGAGGCACTGAAAGCCTACAGCATGGGACGAAAACTCAGTCAGCAGAAGGGCCAGGTGGTGGCCATTCCGTACTACCAGCGAGCCGTGGAGCTCGATCCCAACTTCGCTGTTGCTTACAGTAACCTCGGAGTGATTTACAGCAACCTTGGGCAGGCGACGCGCGCGACTGAAAATGTAAAAAAGGCTTTCGAGCTTCGCGAGCGGGTGAGCGAGCGCGAAAAGTACCGCATCAGCGCCTTCTACTACCAGTTTGGCTCGGGCGACCTGGACAGAGCCAATCAGACGTTTGAACTGTGGAAGCAAAGCTACCCACGGGATAACCTCCCTCCCGCTGACCTGGGAGACAACTACATGAGACTGGGGCAGTGGGAGAAGGCGCTACAGGAAACCCAGGATGCTATCCGCCTCGAGCCGAACAGCGTAACGGCATACGCCAACTCGGCGTGGATGCAAGTCGCGCTCAACCACACCGATGATGCTAAGACGACCGTTGAGCAAGCCTTCGCGCGGAAGTTGGATGCATACTACCTTCGACTCGCGCTTTACCAGGCCGCATTCCTTCGCGGCGATCAGGAGACGATGCAGCAGCAGTTGGCCTGGGCCGCAGGACGCCCCGGTGAAGAAGATTGGCTGCTCTCGACGCAATCCGATACCGAGGCATACTTCGGTCGGCTCGGGAAGGCGCGAGAGTTTTCCCAACGCGCCATTGACTCCGCTAGACGTGCGGACGCCAGGGAGACGGCCGCGCTGTGGCAGGTGAATGCTGCGTTGCGGGAGGCGGAGTTCGGCAACGCGAGTTCGGCACGCCAGAACGCCATGGCGGCGCTGGCGCTAATGCCGGGTAAAGATATCCGCACCTTGGCGGCGCTGGCGCTGGCGCGAGCCGGTGACGCGGCGCAGGCGCAGAAACTCGCCGATGCTCTAAACAAGGAGTTTCCCCAAAATACGATCGTGCAAGGTTACTGGCTGCCCTCGATCCGGTCCGCCGTTGAAAAAAATGCGAAAAACGCTGGCCGGGCGGTGGACCTCCTGAAAGCCGCAGCGCCGTACGAGTTGGGCCAATGCGAGCCTATTGCGCTGGGCATGATGTACCCCGTCTATCTTCGTGGAGACGCCTACCTGTTGGCTCGCCAAGGCAAGGAAGCGGCGGCGGAATTCCAGAAGATCATTGACCACCGCGGGATTGTGCTGAATTTCCCCTTGGGCGCGCTCGCCCGGCTCGGCCTCGCCCGCGCCTACGCCCTCCAAGGCGATAGCGCGAAGGCCCGCGCCGCCTACCTGGACTTCCTTAACTTCTGGAAAGACGCCGATTCCGACATCCCCATTTTGAAACAGGCCAAAGCGGAGTACGCGAAGCTGCAATGAGGCAGCGGAAACACCGGAACGCGAAATACCGTTAAAGACGGCCTTCTCGCGTGAAGGACGGCGCTGCGCGAGGCGCGCTACAATCCGGCATGCTCGAAGGCGCTCCCAGGACCGTCTTCCACCTGGACATGGACGCCTTCTTCGTGTCGGTGGAGGAGCTGTTCGACCCATCGCTGAAGGGCAAGGCGGTGGTCGTGGGCGGGCAGCGCAACGAGCGCGGCGTGGTCTCGGCGGCTTCCTACGAAGCGCGCAAGTTCGGCGTGCATTCCGCCATGCCGCTGCGCACCGCCGCCCGCCTGTGTCCGCACGCCATCTTCGTGGACGGACATCCGGAGCGCTACCGTGAGTATTCGCAGAGGGTGTACGCGGTGCTGGGACGGTTCTCGCCCAAGGTGGAGATGGCTTCCATAGACGAAGCCTACCTCGACATGACCGGCACCGAGCGACTGCACGGGCCGCCGCTGAGCGCCGCCCACGCGCTGCACGCGGCGATCCAGCGTGAAACCCGGCTCAACTGCTCGATCGGCATCGCCACGTCGCGCCTCGTTGCCAAAGTTTCCTCAGACCAGGCCAAGCCCAACGGTGTGCTGTGGGTCCTGCCGGGCGAGGAGGCGCGCTTCCTGGCGCCACTCGACGTCCGCAAGATTCCCGGCGTAGGCAAGGTGCTGGAGAAGAGCCTGCACGATCTCGGCATCCGCAAGGTGGGCGATTTGGCGGCGCTCGACGAATCCTTCCTTGATGAGCGTTTCGGCAAATGGGGGCTGGCGCTGGCCGGCAAGGCGCGCGGCCTTGACGCCGGCGGATGGTTCGACAGCGAGATCGGCGCCAACGAGCAGCCCAAGTCCATCAGCCATGAGCACACGTTCAACCAAGATACGGCGGACGTCGAGCAGCTCGAATCCACCCTGGCGCGGCTCAGCGAGATGGTGTGCCGGCGCCTGCGCGAGCACGGACTCTATGCGCGAACTGTCCAGCTCAAGTTGCGGTACAAGGATTTCTCGACCATCACCCGCGCCCGCAGCTTGCGGCGTGCGACCCAGGTCGATGGCGAGATTCTCGAGCAGGTGCGCGCTCTATTTCGCGCCAACTGGAAGCCGGGCGCGCCGGTGCGCCTTTTGGGCGTCCACGCCTCGTCTTTCGAAGCCGCAGAAGGGCAACTCGGGTTGCTGGACAGCAGAAAGCACGAGCGCTGGCGGCAGGCTCTCTCCGCGGCCGACCGGCTGCGCGACAAGTACGGCGAAGATGCCGTCTCCCTGGCCACGGGTCTGAAGGGCGGGTTCCATGAGCGGACCCACGAGAATCCTGCCAGCCTACCCGGCAAACGGCCAAGGGATCGGCGTAGCTGAAGGTTGCTCTCGTACCCTCGCGTCCGGTAGTAACTCGCTGGAACCGTGCCACTTTCACTATTCCTGGTGCAATTGAGTGTCTACTCAGCCTAAAATGGCGCTGAGCTGGGCAAGTGAAGCACCGTTCTACTCCCTGAGCGAAGTCCCTGCGGGCCAACGAGGCTCGGGGGATTTTTCGTTTTGGGAAGCTCCCATGCCCAGCCACCAGAAGATTCTCACTGGTTCGCGTCTCCGACGTCGAACGCGGTGGGGTCGAGTAAGGAGCACGAGCAGCAAATGGCAGAGAAGGAACGTGGTACGGTGAAGTGGTTCAACGCCACCAAGGGATACGGTTTCATCCAGCGGGAACAGGGCGGTGATGTGTTCGTGCACTATTCCGCCATCCAGTCGGATGGATATCGCTCTCTCAACCAGGGCGACGCGGTGGAATTCGAAGTGCAAGAGGGCCCCAAGGGCCTGCAAGCCGCCAACGTCACCCGTCTGTAGCTGTTTTCCGTAACCGCAGCCGATCACGAGGGACGCCAGCGCTGTTGTGTGTTTGCGCCGGGGAGGGCTGACGACCGTCCGCCGGCTAGGGTATGATTTGCCTCGGGATGGCACGAGACTTCCAAACTGATCATCCGCGGCTGTATCCCATCCACGAGAAGGTTCTTGCCCGCGAGCGCCTGAGTGATGAAGACGCGCTGGCTCTCTACCGCACCGGCGACATCCTCGCCGTCGGCTGGCTGGCCAACCACGTGCGCGAGCGGCTGCACGGCAACAACACCTATTTCAACGTCAACCGGCACATCAATCCGACCAACGTGTGCGTGGCTGCGTGCCGACTGTGTGCCTTTGGGCGCAAGAAGGACGCTCCGGGCGCCTACACCATGGCGCTCGAAGAAGCCTGGCAGACGGCGGCCTCGGGCTACAGCGAGGCGGTCACCGAGTTCCACATCGTGGGCGGACTGCATCCCGACCTGCCGTTCGAATACTTCCTCGACCTGGTGCACGGGCTCAAGGAGCGCTTCCCCCAGGTGCACATCAAGGCTTTCACCATGGTCGAGGTCGCGTATCTCGCCAAGCGCGCCAAGCTTTCGATCCGGGAAACGCTCGAGCAGTTGAAGGCGGCGGGCGTGGATTCGTTGCCGGGCGGCGGCGCCGAGATCTTCGCCGACCGCATACGGCACATCATCTGTGACCACAAGATCGATGGCGACCAGTGGCTGGAGACCGCCCGCCTTGCACATAAGCTCGGCATGCGCTCCAACGCCACCATGCTCTACGGCCACATCGAGAGCGACGAGGACCGGGTGGACCACCTGCTCAAGCTGCGCGCCCTGCAGGATGAGACCGGAGGCTTCCAGACCTTCATCCCACTCGCTTTCCACCCCGCCAATACACCGCTCCAGCACCTGCCGACGACCACCGGCCTGAACGACATCCGGCAGATCGCCGTCAGCCGCCTGGTGCTGGACAATTTCGCGCACATCAAGGCCTACTGGCAGATGCTCAGCCCGAAGATCGCGCAGATCGCGCTGCGCTTCGGCGCCGACGACCTGGATGGCACCGTCATCGAAGAAAAGATTTACCACGATGCCGGGGCCACCACGCCGCAGGGCCTGCGCCGGCAGGAACTCGTCCGCCTGATCCGCGAAGCCGGCCGCGAGCCCATCGAGCGCGACACTCTCTACCGGCCCGTCGTGCGGACCGAAACCTCGGTCACCGTTAGCGTGTAAAGCCGACAGAGAATTGAGTCATTGTGTCATTGGGTCATTGAGCCATTGAAGCCGGAGCCGCAATAGGGCCGGTTTTTGAATGACTCAATGACCCAATGGCTCAATGGCACAATGGCTCCCTGCCCAAAATGCCACTTGCACTTTTCCGGTTGCGTCTATACCGACAGGTGTAAAATTTCTATGGAGTCGTAGTAGGGCGCGGACTTGGCCGCGGGCTCGCACCCGTATCCGAGGTCTCCATGAATGTTCATATCTCCTATAGGACCGCGAAGGCTCCTGATCTCGAAAAACAAATCAACCACCAAATCGAAAAACTGGGACGCCGGCTGCAGGTCTTTCGCCCGGAACTGGTGCACCTGAAGGGCATCATCGAGCAGAGCAGGACCCGCGAAGGCGTGGTGGTGTCGCTGAATCTGCGGCTTCCGTCCGGGCAGATGGCCTCGCAACAGGCCGGCCCCACGGGGATCGCGGCGATGAAAGCTGCATTCGGCGATCTGGTATCGCAGCTCACGCGGCACAAGGATCTTTTGCGCTCACAGCAACGCCGTCGCCTGCTGCGCCGTTCAGTGCGGGAACAATCGTTGCCTTCGGTTCCGTTCGAGAAGACGCCCGCGGCGGTGCACGCGCCCGTGGTTTCGGCAGAGGACATCAAGTCCTACATCAACGCGAATCTCTCGCGGTTGGACCGGTTCGTGGAGCGCGAGCTGCGGTATCGCGAGACCAACGGCTTCCTACAGTCCAACCTCGTCACCCGGGAGGAGGTGGTGGACGAAGCCATCGCCGCCGCCTTGGGCGACGTGGAAGAGCGGCCGGAACTGCTGTCGCTGGAGCGCTGGCTGTACCGCCTGGCCATCCATGCCATCAGCCGGCTGGCCTCGGGCAACGGCGAAGCGGTCATGGCGGTGCCGCTGGAGACCTCGGCACGCAAGCAGAATGTGCGCGGCAGCGACGAGCCCGAGTTGCAGTACCACCAGCCCGACGAGATGCTGCTCCAGTCCGACGTCATTCCCGATCGGCGCCTGGCCACGCCTGAGGATGTCGCCGCTTCCGACGAATTGATCGACATCGTCGAGGGCGCGCTGAAGGGCGGAAGCCGCGAGGAGCGCGAGGCCTTCATCCTGTACGTCATCGAAGGCTTCACCTTACGGGAGATCTCGGCCATCTCCGACCGCCAGGAAGACCAGGTGCGCGCCTCCATCGAGGCTGCCCGCCGGCGCCTCCAGAAGACGCTGCCGGTCTCGCACTGGCGCCAGAAGCTGCTGCAGCATTCCAGGACTGCCTGACGTCGCATCTCAGGGGGAAACGCGATGATCACTCGTGAAGAACTCCGCCAACTGGCACAGGTTGATGCTCCGCAGAATTCCGCTGTCACCTTCTATTTCCAGCCGCAGACACCGCAGAACAAATCGCATCGGGAAGAACAGATCCAGGTGAAAGACATGGTGCGCGACGCCTTGCGTCGCGCCGAAAAGAACGGCAACAACCCCAGCGTACGCGCCGACCTGAAGCGCATCCTCGAACTGTCCGAGCAACTGCACGGCAACCATGCGCGCGGCAAGGCGGTCTTCGCCTGCTCGGCGAAGGGGATCTGGCGCGAGTTCGACCTTCCCAAGCGCCTGAAGCGGACGCAGCTTTACGTTGCCCACCGCTTCCACCTGCGGCCGCTGGCGGCCGTGGCTGCGTCCGCGCCGCGCTGCTGTGTGGCGCTCGTTGATCGCGAGCGCGCGCGCCTGTTCGAGCTGTGGATGGGGGAGATTCGCGAGCAGGCCGAGATCGTCGATCCCATGCCGCGCGTCGGCCGTACTGACGGATTCAGCGGCTACGACGCCGGTCACAACGAGCGCCACGTCGACAACCACGCGATGAGACACTTCAAAAATGTGTCGCAGCGATTGCAGGAGCTGCACAAGGCGCACAGCTGTGACAGCTTCATTGTGGGCTGCCGCGAGGACGTTTGGCCACAGCTCGAACCCCACCTGCACACCTACGTCCTGCAGAAAATGCTGGGGCGTTTCAGCATCGATCCCGCCGTCGCGACCGCGGACCAGGTGCGGGAGCAGGCGCAGCGCATTATCGAGGAGCGCAACGCCTCCGAGCGCCAGGCCTTGATCCGCGAGGTCATGGGCGGCGCGCAGCGCAACGGACGCGGCAAGGTCGGACTGCGCGGAGTGCTGGAAGCGCTGGAACAGGGCGAGGTGCAGACCCTGCTGTTCGGTGAAGCCTTCTACGCGCCCGGAAGCGAATGCAGCAACTGCGGCCACCTCGACAGCAACCTTGTGGAGGCCTGTCCTGCCTGCGGCCAGAGCACGCGCGAACTCGAGGACCTGACGGATGCGATCCTGCGCCGCGCGCTCGACGGCAATATCGGAGTGGTCTATATCGGTCCCGACCCTGAGTTCGAGAAAGCTGGCAAGATCGGCGCGCTGCTCCGCTTCCGCGCCGACCAGGCGAAGTCGGGGAAGACGGCGGGATGAGAATCAGCAATTAGCACTTAGCCATTAGCATTTAGCCGGGACGCGTTCCTGGCTTTCTTGCGTTCGGTCGGATCAGCTTCGCGGCCAAGTGCTAAGTGCCAATTGCCAAATGCTCCTGCTATCCTGTCGCGGCTCTCAGGAGATCTCCATGCCCATCTCCCGCCGCGATTTTCTTGCCACCGCCGCCCTGGGTTCGACCTCGATGGCCATGGGACTCGCCGCCGGCCCGCAAGAGGGCAAGCACATGACCCGGCCTCCCGCGCCAGCCAGCAAGCGTCCCGCACTGATCTCGAAGACCACCGGGCTGCACTCGCTCGATGCTGCCTATGACCTGCTTCGCCGCGGCGGCGATACTCTCGACGCCGTCACCCTGGTCTGCAAAGCGCAGGAAGATGATCCCAATGATCAGACCGTGGGTCTCGGCGGATTGCCCAACGAAGACGGCGTGGTCGAGCTGGATGCCTCGTGCATGCACGGTCCAACACGTCGCGCCGGAGCGGTGGGCGCGGTGAAGAACATCAAGAACGTCTCGCTCTTGGCCCGCGCCGTCATGGACCACACCGGGCACGTGATGCTGGTGGGCGAAGGCGCCGAGCGCTTCGCCGAGAAGATGGGCTTTCCCAAGGAAAATCTGCTCACCGAGCGCTCGCGCAAGATGTGGCTGCTGTGGAAGGAGACCATGTCCCACCAGGATTGGTGGGGACCCGGCTTGAGCGATCCCAACTGGAAGCCTCCGGCGCCGCCCACGTCGGAGGAACGGCGGCGTAAGCGGGAGCAGATGGAGCAGGTGGCGGCGGAGCTGGGCATCGAGCCGGAGTGGCGCGAGTATGCAATCGAACGCGTGCTCCATCGTGAACACGGCACCATCCATTGCTCGGCGGTGAATGAAAAGGGCGAGATGTCGAGCATGGTCTCCACCTGCGGCTTGGAGTGGAAGATCGCCGGCCGAGTCGGCGATTCTCCCATTATCGGCGCCGGCTGCTATACCGACCAGGATGTGGGTTCGGCCGGCGCTGTCGGCAATGGCGAGGAGAACATCCGCGTGGCCGGCGCGCACACCATCGTGGAGAACATGCGCCGCGGGATGTCGCCGCTCGACGCCGGCATGGATGCGATTCAGCGCGTCACACACCTCTACAACAACGACAAGGCACGTCTGCGCTACATCCAGATGACCTACTTCATCCTGCGCAACGATGGTGCTTACGCCGGAGTCTCACTGTGGAGCCAGAGCTACACCGGCAAGCGGATGCAATTCGCAGTGCACGACGGCAAGGCGCGCCTGGAAGACACGTTCGCTTTGTTCGAAGGACCGTACATCGAGTGGCCGCCAGTGCCGAAACTGCCGGAAGGAAAGTAGTCAGTACCGAGTACCAAGTACCGAGTACCGAGGGAAAAGGCTTCCACTCCAGGGAAGCCTTTGCTTTTGGCCGACGACCGTTCTTAGCCTGCCCTGAGCGAAGCGAAGGGACCGACGACCAACGACCGTCTTAAGCGAAGCGCACCTTCACATCCGGCTTCTTCTCCAGGTGGATGCTTTCGATGAAGCGCACCTTGCCGGTGTTGAGGGTCAGCACGATGGACGACGTCCGGGCGCCCTCGCCGAAGAAGCGCACTGGTTTCATCATCGCGCCTTCAGTCACGCCGGTGGCGGCGAAGATGATCTGCTTGCCCGGCGCGAGGTCTTCGGCCGTGTAGATCCTCTTGACGTCCTTGATTCCCATCTTGTGCACGCGCTCTTCCTGCTCAGGCTTGGTGAGCATGAGGCGGCCGACCATGTAGCCGTTCAGGCAGCGGATGGCAGCGGCGGTGAGCACGCCTTCGGGGGCGCCGCCCGAGCCCATCACCGCGTGTACGCCGGTGCCGATGACGGCGGAGGCGATGCCCGGCGAGAGGTCGCCGTCGGTAATCAGCTTGATGCGCGCGCCCGCCTTGCGGATATCGGCGATCAGCTTCTCGTGCCGCGGGCGGTCGAGCACCACGATCACCAGGTCCTCGACATCGCGCTCCAGCCGCTTGGCGATGTTCTTCAGGTTGTCCGCCACGGGTGCGTCCAGGTCCACGCAACCCTTGCACGACGGGCCGACGACGATCTTGTCGATGTAGCAGTCGGGCGCATGCAGCAGCCCGCCTTTCTCGGACGCGGCCAGCACGGTGATGGCGCCGGGCGAACCGGTCGCGCACAGGTTCGTCCCTTCGAGCGGATCCACGGCGATATCGATCTCGGGAACCTTGGTGCCGTCGGGAAACTCGGCCCCGACCTTCTCGCCGATGTAGAGCATGGGGGCTTCGTCGCGCTCGCCCTCGCCGATGACGATTCGGCCGTTCATGGGGACGGTGTCCATGGTCTTACGCATGGCCTCAACCGCGACGTGGTCGGCGTACTTGCGGTCGCCCTGGCCCATCACCTTGGCGCAGGCGATGGCGGCGTTCTCCACCACGCGCAGGAATTCCAGCGCGAGGTCGGTCTCGATGTTCTGTCCGTAGCTCTTGGCGATGGCTTTGGCTGGCTGAGATGAAGTGGTTGCCATCAGTGCCTCCGGGGATGGTTAGGATTGCGTGCTCCTGGCGGTGGGGAACCCCAGGCAGCACCGCGCATGATGCGCCTTCACACGGAGGGCGTCAAGGACAAGTGCCGAGTATCGAGAGAGGCTCTGCCGAAATCCGCGTTGATCCGCGGCGAAGAATCTCAAAACGCGTCAATCCCTGTGACGCTGCTGCCGATGATGAGCGTGTGGATGTCGTGTGTGCCCTCGTAGGTCTTCACCGACTCCAGGTTCGCCATGTGGCGGAAGATGGGATACTCGTCGGCGATGCCGTTGGCGCCCAGTATGTCGCGCGCCATGCGCGCGCACTCCAGAGCCATCCAGACGTTGTTCCGCTTCGCCATCGAGATGTGCTGGAAGCCGGCGCGGTCCTGGTCCTTCAAGCGCCCGACCTGCAACACCAAGAGCTGCCCCTTGGTGATCTCGGAGATCATCCACACCAGCTTTTCCTGCACGAGCTGGTGTGAGGCGATGGGCTGATCGTGAAACTGCTTGCGGAAGCCGGCGTACTGCAGCGCGCAGTCGTAGCAGGCCATGGCCGCGCCCACCCCGCCCCAGGCGATGCCGTAACGCGCCTGGTTCAGGCACATCAGCGGCGACTTCAGACCGTCGGATTTAGGCAGCAGGTTGGTGCAGGGCACGCGTACATCTTGCAGCGAAAGGCTTGAGGTCACCGACGCTCGCAGCGACCACTTGCCGTGGACGTCGGCGGTACGGAAGCCGGGGCGATTGGTTTCGACCAGGAAGCCGCGGATCTTGCCGCCTTCATCGTCCACCTTGGCCCAGATGACAGCGACGTCGGCGATGGAACCCGAGGTGATCCACATCTTCTCGCCGTTCAGTATGTAATCGCCGCCGTCGCGGCGGGCGCGGGTACGCATGCCGCCGGGGTTGGAGCCGAAATCGGGTTCGGTCAAGCCGAAGCATCCGATGGCTTCGCCCTTCTGCAGCGCCGGCAGCCAGCGCTCTTTCTGCTCGTCGCTGCCGAAAGTGTAGATCGGATACATCACCAGCGCAGACTGCACGCTGACGAACGAGCGCACGCCGCTATCGCCGCGCTCCAGTTCCTGCATCACCAGCCCGTATTCGACGTTCGACATCCCGGCGCAGCCATAGCCCTTGAGGCTGGCGCCGAAGTAGCCCAGGTCGGCCATGGGCTTGACCAGCTCGCGCGGGAAGCGGCCCTCGCGGTTGCACTGCTCGATGATGGGGATGAGGTTGTCTTCGATGAACTGGCGTGTGGTGTCACGCACCAGGCGCTCGTCGTCCGAGAGCAGGGAATCGAACTCGACGAAATCGACTCCGCGGAACTTGATGGCCATCGCTCCCCCTGGTTTCGCGGTGGGGCGAAAAAGAACAGAAGAACGTACCAGAGGGTGCCGGGAGGGTCAAACGAGTACCGAGTACCAAGTACCGAGTACTGAGTGGTATGCCCGTTTGGGCCTCGCTTCGTTCTGAACTCCTCGGCTGCGGACTCAACGGATGAACGCGGATTTCGGCCGAGACCCTTCCCTTGCTCGGCACTCGGTACTCGGCACTAGGTACTCGGTACTCGAAAAAAGAGGCGCCGAAGCGCCTCAGGTGGTGCAGGGAGACTATCTGCTGGGTGAGACGTGAACCCGTGGGAAAGGTTTACGCGCAGCGACACAATCCGCGCGGTCATGTAAACTACGGTTTTGCGGCGAGACGAATTCTTCTTTCCGTCGTACTCCCCAAAAACAACGATCCCGCTGGCCGGGAGAGTTCTGTCAGGAGCGAATCATGGTCAAGGTAGCCAAAACGGCCGATCGCAAGAGAATGATGGACACGTCCAAGAGTCACGACTGTCCCAAGTGCGGCAAGCCGGCGCGCATCGTCAAGCGGGTGAAGGACCGCGAGCGCGGCGTCCCCGGCGGGATTTATATTTCGTGCTCGGCGTGCGAGTTCTACGAGAAGCTCTGAAAGCAGTGGAAAGTGGGAAGTGGTAAGTAGATAGTGAAAAACGGACACTTACCACTTTTCACTTTCCACTCTTCACTTTCGCGGCGCGCTCAATCTCTCTCAGAATCCCTTCCGCCGCCCGGCATGGATCTGCTGCCTCGGTAATTGGCCTTCCCACCACCAGATAATCCGCACCCGCCGCGATGGCCTCCCCGGGAGTGTTCACGCGCGACTGGTCTCCCTTTCCCGATCCCGCCGGGCGGATGCCCGGCGTGACGATCACGAACCTGGAGCCCAGATCTTGCCGGATCGCGCGCGCCTCATGGGGTGAAGCCACGATTCCGTCGCAGCCGCAATTGCGGGCCAGCGTCGCCCGGATCAGGGCATGGTCTCGAGTCCGTCCTGCTATCCCGATCTCCTGCAGGTCAGCATCGGAGAGGCTGGTTAGCACGGTGACTGCCAGGATGATGGGTGGCTTCGGGGTTTGCAGTGCCGCTTCCATGGCAGCCCGCAGCATGGCCGAGCCTCCCGCGGCATGGACCGTGAGCATGGATACTCCCAGCGCTGCCGCCGAGCGCACCCCGCCGGCGACCGCATTGGGGATGTCATGAAACTTGAGGTCGAGAAAGACCTTCTTGTCGGCCGCCACTAACTCCCGGACCACTCCTGGCCCCTCGGACGTGAAGAGCTGGTTGCCGACCTTATAGGTCGAGACTGCCGGGCCCAAGGCTGGGACAATCCTCTGCGCCTCAGTGGCCGAAGACACGTCGAGCGCTACGATCAGGCGGTCCTCAGGCCTCATCGTTTCCTCCGTGGAATTGCGGGGAGCCCAGCAGACCAGGTTCGGTCTGCCGGGAATAACTCATTCGCCGCCCACGTCTTGCGCTGCGGCGACCATTTGCGGGGTGACGATGTCCAGCTGTACCCGTTCGACCCCCTCATGCCGGAACTCTA
>DASQGF010000032.1:0-2389 GCA_035632755.1 Terriglobales bacterium | reverse complement strand
CGCGGGCATCGTTTACAATCAAGGGTTGGCCTGTGCCCCTAGGAGGCGGCAGGCGATCCCAGCACCCCAACGGAGAGATTTCGTGGCCATACCAGCGCCCCAGTTGCGCCCCGGGATGATCATCAAGCACAACAACGATCTGCATTCCATCTTCAGCGTCGAGCACCGCACGCCCGGCAACCTGCGGGCATTCATCCAGGCCAAGCTCCGCAACCTGCGTACCGGCGCCATGTACGAGCACCGCTTCCGCTCCGCCGATGCCGTGGACCGCGTCACCGTGGACGAGGTCACCATGGAGTTCCTCTACAGCGACGGCGACGACTTCCACTTCATGAACACCGAGAGCTACGAGCAGACCCATATCTCCAGGGAAGTGCTGGGGGGCGCGGTGGACTACCTGACCCCCAACCTCCACCTCCAGGTGGAGTTCTATGAAGGCAAGCCCATCGGCATCGAACTGCCCGCCACGGTGGACATGGAGGTGATCGAGACCGAACCCGGCCTGAAGAGCGCGACCGCATCCTCGGTGATGAAACCGGCCAAGACGGAGACCGGGCTGGTGGTGCAGGTGCCGCCCTTCATCAACCAGGGAGAGAAGATCCGCGTGGATACGGCGGAGGGCGTGTATATGGAGCGGGTGAAGCAGTCGTGAGCCGCGAGTGGTGAATCCCGAGCCAAAACGTGCGGACCTGCAGTGCCGCCGGTATGTAGTGTGCGGGCGGGTGCAGGGCGTCGGCTTCCGTTTTTTTGTGGAGCGCGAGGCGCACATGCTGGGCGTCGCCGGCTGGGTACGCAACAACCCCGACGGCACGGTGGAAGTGCTGGCCATGGGCACGCGCGAGCAACTGATGGGATTGCGCGGCCGGCTGCGCGACGGGCCTCGCGCCGCGCGCGTCGACGCGGTCGACGAATCCGAGGCCCGGCCGGTTCCCGGCCTGAACACATTTCGCATTGAAGGAGCCTGGTAAGTGCACAAGAGAACCTTCGACTGTGAGCCGTTGAAAAAGCTGATCCGCGAAGTGCCCGACTTCCCGGTGCCGGGCATCCTGTTCTACGACATCACCACCCTGCTCAAGGACAAGCGCGGCTTCGCCACCCTGATCGACGCGCTTTCCGAGCACTACATCGACCAGGAGATCGACCTGGTGCTGGGCATGGAAGCCCGCGGCTTCATCTTCGGGCCGGCGGTCGCGTACCGACTGAACGCCGGTTTTGTCCCCATCCGCAAACCCAAGAAGCTGCCGGCGGCCACGGCGTCGATCTCCTACGAACTGGAATACGGCACGAACACGCTGGAGATCCACAAGGATGCCATCAAACCCAGCCAGCGGGTGATCATCGTGGACGACCTGCTGGCGACCGGCGGCACGGCGCTGGCCACCGTCTCGCTGGCCGAGTCGCTCTCGGCCAGGGTGGTGGGATGCGGGTTCGTGGTGGAGCTGGATTTCCTGAAAGGCCGCGAGAAGCTGGGCCAGTACGACGTGTTCTCGCTGCTGCATTACCAGAAGTAAGTGTGTTTGCCGGCCACTTCCGGGGAGGGCACTGTCATCCCGAGCGGTCTTTAGCCGCGAGGGATCTTGGTTTTGAGCGGCATAAGAACCAAGATCCCTCGACTCACGCTCGGTCGCGAAGCTCCCTCGCGCTGCTCGGGATGACAGTTCAATAAAGAACGCGCGTGCGGCACGGCTCAAGCCAAGCCCTCCCGGAACGACCGCCCCTCCGGCATATTTACAAATCCGCCATGGGTGCATATAGTAGGCGCGCTCGGCCCCAGGGACCGCCGACGCTCTGATGTCCCGCGCCACTGCTGTCAGAAGCCGCCGGGTGGCGAGGCGGTCGGGGGAAAGGCGCGCGTGGACGCAACCGCTGCCAAGACTCAAGTGCCGTCGCCGGAGCAGGCGCAGAAGGCCATTACCCAGCTTTCACGGCTCTTCGAAGCCACGCTGCTGCTGAACTCGACGCTCGATCTGGCGGAACTGCTGGACCGCATCCTGCAGATCGCCCGCACCGAGTGCCACGCCGACCGCGGCACCGTCTTTCTGGCCGATAGCAAGAAACACGAGCTCTGGTCGATCGTGGCTTCCGGCCTCGACCACCAGGAGATCCGCGTGCCCTACGGGCGCGGCGTCGCTGGACGGGTGGCTGAGACGGGCGAGATCATCAACGTCGAGGACGCGTACACGCTCGAGTACTTCGACCGCAGCTTCGACCAGAAGTTCGGATACCGCACCCGCTCCCTGCTCTGCCTGCCCATCCGCCACAAGACGGGCGAGATCGTGGGCGTCATCCAGTTGCTGAACCAGGTCCATGGCCGCTTCGAGCGCGAGGACGAAGACTTTCTCACCAAGCTCTCCGCCCACATGGCCATGGCGCTGGAGAACGCCCGCCT
>DASQGF010000031.1:0-22081 GCA_035632755.1 Terriglobales bacterium | reverse complement strand
CTATCGCCGGCTATAACTACGAGAACCCGTATATTGGTGGTCCAGTCGGTACTTCTGACAAGAAGAAAATGTGCGTGAGTAATACCCAACCCGCGCCAATGCAGATGACGCTGAATATTACGGTAAGCGGTCTTACCCCGGGCGTCGCCTATAACCTCTACGAATATGATTTTTTGACGCTGACGGGGGCCAACACGGGAACCGCTGCAGCACTTCAAATCCCGACGTCAAACTTTAACCGCAACGCGTACAGTTTTAAAAGGCCATTTACGGCAGATGCGAGCGGCACCTACACAGTCTTACTTACAAAATCCTCAGATCAGATTGTTGTTTTTCGCGCCGTACGCCAGTAGCATCGTCATCCCGAGCGAGAGTAGCGAGCCGAGGGACCTGCATTCCCCGCACTTTGGCTGTAGAACGAGTTGGGCAAACGCTGCTCGAAGCTGTCGCCACGTCAATCCGACAATCCGTTTTCAGGCGTTGGCCCTGCCATCACAGCGGTAGTATCTTCCACCTCAAGCACGCCGCGTTGGGAGATCGTTGTTGAGAACAGGGGTTCTCACTAACTGGGAACCGCCTGCAATGGAACCGCGGGAAAACGGCGCTAAGAAGGGTGCAGGGATCTAGCGACCGCCTGCCGCCTCAAGCTGAGCCACGGTCTGGGCAGCGCCAGCGCTGTACTATGCGATCAACCGCCTCGCGGATGAGGTGACGCGCATCCCTACGGCTGTAACCCTCCATGAGGAGGTGGTCGTAATCCGTGTATTTGTGGCGGATGGCGGCTACAACGGCGGCAGTCACGGCCTCTTCTTGTAGCGCCCGCCCGGCGGATGTGCGTCCAACCCGGCCACTTCCACGTACAGCCGTGTGGGCTGCGATGGCCCGCGCTTCCCCTGAGGGGCAGCGCGGGAACAGCTTCAAAATGGCCTCAGTCATCAGCACAGTAAAATCACGATCCTGTTCAGCACGGCGCACCTTGTCTTGTTCGCGTCTTGTACGACGCTGTTCAGCGTCGGCAACGCACTCTTTCTCTGCTTCGTCAAGCGCCGCCTCTTCAATCAATATGCCCTGGCGTTCGTAATGGCCGCGCGACCTGCTGAAACGAACAACCACGGCCGCTAGGGCGCTGTGCTTCCCGGCGCGCCGCGTCAGGGCGGCATCGCCGCTGGGCAGATAGACCAAATGGTCGAGATCCGCACAACTCAGGCAAAGAGGGCGTCCGTTCTCCAGGAAGAGAAAATCTCCTTTCCGTAGTTCATGGAGGCACTCCGTGCATTCTGAGTCCCGCAAGATGTCGAAGACGACTAGTTCCTTGGGCTTTGTGCCACTTGTAGGTACCTTCATGCACTGCTCCGACCGTCTGTTCCGGTCCCCGGTAGCTTCAGGCCGACGCCACAGACAGGTTTGCAGGGGCGAACCTGTCATTTACCGGCTGCCCAAGGTTCTGCTTGCAACCCAAGTAGCGTTCGGTCGTCTGGACGGACGCGTGGCCCAAGAGAAACTGAATCTGCTCCAGCTCGCCTCCACTGTCGTGGCACAGTTTAGCGCACGTCCTGCGAAGATCGTGGGGAGCCACTCCTTGAAGGCCCAATTCGAGGCAGTAGCTTCTCACAATGCACCAGACGAGGTTTTGGCTGATGCCGCTACCCCACACACGCCCCGTCCGGTTGACCGCCCGAAACAGCTTTCCGCGCGTGATTGCTCCTGCTGAGAGCCAGCGATCCAGGGCTGCCTTGGTCCACCGAGGGATCGGCACTGTGCGGATGTGCCCACCTTTACCGACCAGGTCCACAATGACCCAGTGATCTTGCCGGAGTTGGATGCTCTCGACTTCCAAAGCCACCAGCTCTGACCGCCTCAATCCGCACCCCAGCAACAGGGCAACGATGGCATAGTCCCTTTTGTGCCGGAGGCCATCCCCCTCGATGCTATTCAAAAGGGCTGTGCTTTGGTCCAGGCTCAACCAATTGCCAGATCGATGGCCGAGCTGTTTGACGCCCTTTACCCGGCGAATGCCGGCGGCCAATTCCGGGCTCAACAGACCGCAATCTGCGGCTTCATACGCGAGTCGCCGTACGGCTGCGAGCCTCTGGTTGATGGTGGCGGCAGACAAGCCGCGAGCTTCCAAGTGCATCCGATAGCGGACCAACACGATCCGATTAAATGCCAGGCGCGGCTCGGAGCAGTACCAGGCGATGAACTCTTCGATGGCGAACTGGGAGCACTGCGGATTTGGAATGGTCAAGAGCCGGCAACCGGAGCACGCTGCGTCGGCAGCCTGCCTTCGCTCTTCTTCTCTTCCTCCCCATGCTTTGCGGCCTCCCCTGCCGCAGCCGGGGAGTACCACAGGGAACGGGCAGGGACAGCTAGTTAGTGAGAACCCCTGTTTACAACACCTATGGCAGCCGTGATCCGATTGTCGATCCGGGATGCTCACAGGCAATAGTCACAGACCCCATGGGACTTGAGCAGAATAATTTCAGCCCCACGCTCCCCCAGCCGTGACCCAACGAGAGGGGACGATTATGACCAAAACAATGTCGAGGTTCGGATATTTTCTGGTGGTGGCGGTGCTTCTGGGGGCACTTGCATTGGCACCTCCGGCGCAAAGCGGCGTCGCGACGCCAAAGGGCCAGCAGCAGCAGCCCAGTAGCCAAGAGAGTGTGGCAGAACCTGCCACTGATGAGTTTACTGAGACGCTGGTCGGTGACCTCACGGCGAGAGGGTTCCTGGTCAGCCAGGGCTACCCGATGCTGTACCCCATCGAGGCCTGCAAGGAGTACACCTACCCGTTGCTGAAGAGCTGCTTCGGCAACAACCCCGCAGCCCCGTACGTGATACCGGTGATGAAGTCATGGCCGGACGAGTACATCGACCCTGCAACGGTGAACGCGTTCGGCGCGACAGACCCTGGGTACAGCGTCACGTACCGGCTTGACCCGCGGGAGGCGATCGTGATCTACGGCAAGATGCCGCCTCCGGGAAAGTACATGGGACTGCAGACGTGGGAATGGAGCCAGGACGGGCGCTGGAAGTCCAAGGATTACGACCACTACGCGCGGATCCCCGATTTCTTCCCCATGGAGTACTTGTTCGACACGATCCCGCCCAACAACCCGAAATCGGGGCGGGTCTGGACCTTCTCAGCCCTCGGGGACATCGTCAACAACTTCGTCATGGAGCGGAAGTCGGGCTACCCCTTCGGGGAGCGGCGGTACTTCATCATCACGTCTGACGCCACCATGGACCACGCTGTCCGCAGCGCGCTGCAGGCCAGGGGAGTTGACGACAGCTGCATCTTCACCGAGCAAATCCCCCCTAGGGATGATCTCGGTCCTATCGAGCCGCTCGGCATGGGCAAGAATGCCATCGACTTCCTCACCTTTTTCCGTTACGCCGTCCCCGACCCCAACTATCAAGACGCTGCTCAAACATGGCGAACGACGCCTCCGCTGACGGTCTTGCGAGTCCGCGGCTCCCGGGGCGTCGCCCAGCGATATCAATCTCTCACTTTTGAACCGCGAACGGCGAACAGCGAGGCCGATCTGGCCGGGGACCTGCAAAACCTTGTCGCTGCGGTGTGCGAGCGTGCGAGCAGTACATACAAGCTTCAGAGCACGGACTGCACACAGCCGCCAGCCTCATCCTTCATGATAGACCCGGTGCGTGACTACGGCTGGATCGGGCCGTACTGCCGCAAGATCGACATGAACTGCAACGGCGACCAGCAAGACGCAGCCTACTTCTTCTCACGGCCCCTCCCGCTGGACTCCGGAGAGGTCTACGCGGTGGTTGACACACTTGCAACAAAGACGGGTAACGCGACCTACGCCGCCCTGGCGGTCATGGACGCCTCGATACTCAACGGCGTCGCGGCTATCCTGGACACTGACCTGGAAGGGTCGGCGATTGGTTACGCGGCTAGCGTAGAGAATACCGACAAGTTCTTCGTGTACTACTTCACCAGGCACTGCGACGCAATCCAGAACCTGACCGACGGCAAGTGCACGACGATCACCGAGGACATGGTGCCGCTGCAGGGCAACACCACGGCACTAGGAGACCCGGCGCTGCACGGCATGTTCATGGTCGCGCTGCGTGACTACATCGCCTTGGATACCGAGCGCGGGCCAGACTCCACCAAGCTGCTAACGCCGATAATCCTTACGTTCACGCAGCCGTAGTCGGCTCCTACGAACATGTGGACTTGCCTCTGTGTTGACTACGCTGTGGCATCGGCTCCTTGCCGACAGTCGGCCGGGCCGGAAGTTCGCACAAAACCGGCGGTGAGGGGGTTGAGGAACGATAGATTCTGGCTTAGGAGTTCCGGGAGGCATTTCGAGGCGAAAGGATAGTTGTTGCGAAATCGCCTTCTCACAAGTAACCGCCCCGCCCCTGCACCCCCGCCCACGCCGGAGCGCCCGCGCGGATCAAACCTGGGGGAGGGCGCGCGCCGGCGGGAGGCTCCAACTTCTTGACGGGCTGCGCGGGCGAATCGGCAGGTTCAGCCAGGCAAAAACCGCCTGGCGATGTGTTTGCAAATGCCGGGAGCCAAGCAAACGGAACCGGGGGAAGGCACAGCGGGGCGGGGAGCCCATGCAGCGGGCGATCAGGCCACATGCGGCATGCCCCTCATCGCGCCTGAAGAGTCTCAAGGCCGCCCTGGCCGCGGGATAAAGCGGCAATCCCCGGAGAGTAGAGGCCCCCGGCAGGAAGCCGTGTCTGGCCGGTTGCAGCAGCGGAGCACACCTACCGTGACCAATGCGTGACTATCCGACCTCCACCGACCATCACCGAACCGCACCGAACAAACTTTGGGTATTGCGAGAAAGCCTGTAAATACGCGGCTTTGCTGTTGATTGCAAAACCGGGAGAGGGACTCAAAAATCCGCCGGGCTTCGGCCCTTGGGGGTTCGATTCCCCCTCCCGGCACCAGCCTTCAATTAGCTGATGCTTCAATGACTTAGCGCATTTGCGCGGCGGGTCACATGATGGGACTTCAGGTGAAAGATTCCACCGCCGTATCGTCGTTCTCGAAAACCTCGAATAGATTAAGAATACCGACCAGGCGCAGGGTCTGCACCGCGAATTTGGAGGGGTTCACGAGCTTGATGTTCCCACCGCGCTGCCTGGCCGTAGTCAGAAACCGCACCAGCAGACCGATTCCGCTGGAGTCGATCATGGGAACCTCGGCCAGGTTAATGACAAGGCGCATCTCCCCGCTGTCGAACGCCTCCTCCATCGTCTGGCGCAGTTCGTCGACCGCCTCGCCCATCCTGAGCGGTCCCTTCAGTTGGATCAGCTGTACTTGCGAGCGTTTCCGCACATTGATGTCCACGCAGTTCTCTCCGCTAAAGGACCCGTACATCGGCGGCGTTTGGTGGAGCTGGCACGCCGACATTCATTCCGCGCGCTCAAGTTACGGGAACCAGCGCAGCTTTGCAAGTGGGTGGGGCATTTTCGCCTCTGTCAACCAGACGCCCCGCGCAGCCGCATGACCTGTATCTGCGACTGCTTGCGAACGTTAATACCCGAGCCTTGCTCCGCGCAGCGGCGTGCGCACCTCAATTATCGCCGCCCAGGCGCGTTGACACAACCTGTGAGCTTTGTTACAGTTCGCGCTCAAATTAAGAGAAGCCAAGTTTTTTTGCAAGTGCTGTGTCTCTCCCCACGCATGGCGGCGACCCTTTCCTAAGGAGTTCTGGTAAATGGCGAGTCAGGTGCCGGGTTTTGCGACCTCCTTCACCGATCTGGCGATGGCGTTGCTGTCTTCCAGCGAAGTCGTCCCGCGGGCGCGACTGATCGCGCAGCAGGTGGCGGAACTGATGCCCGGCAGCGGGGTGGTGGTGTATGTGCTCGACCGCAGCGGCGACCCCTGCTGGGCACCCAAGGCGACGGCCGGCGAGGTCGCCTTCGAAGACCCGGCCATCCCGCTCGATTCCGGCACCCTGGGAACGTTGAGCGAGAAGCGGGAGCCCGTGCTGTTCTCCGGCGCCCGGCTGCGGCGCGAGCAGTACAGCCACCTGAATGTGCGCCGGACGATAGTCTCGCTGCTGGGGTTGCCCATGCTGGCCGGCGACGAACTGGTGGGCGCCATCGAGGTGCTCAGTTTCGACGCGCCCATCCAGGAGTCTAGTCTGCCGCCACTGCTGGAACTTGCCAGGCTGGGCGGGCTGGGTCTCACCGCCGGCGCCGCTTATGAGTCGGAGCGCAATACCAGCCTGGAATCCATCACCCGCCTGACCCAGCTTTACGACCTGGAGCGGACATTCAACTCCACCCTGGAGATGGACGACCTGCTGCCCCTGATCACCAGCAAGTACCAGGAGGTGCTCAACGTGCAGGCGGTGAATCTGTGGATGGTGGAGGGTGAAGGGGTGCGGCTGATGAGCCGCGCCGGCACCGACAACACCGTCGCACTGGAAACGGTGCAGGGCGCGGGCCAGGGCTTGACCGGGGACCTTGCCGAAAGCGGCGAGCCGGTCATGATCTCCGCCGACGCCGACGAGCGGCTGCAGCAGCGCAACCAGGGCGTCGAGGAGGGCGCCATCTTTTCGCTGATGGCGGCGCCGCTGATGCACGGGGGCGCGGAAGTCGGTCTGGTGGAGTGCATCAATAAGCTGGACGGGACGCCCTTCGACGAAGACGACCTGTTCTTCCTGACCACCATCAACGAGACCGCCTCCAGCGCGCTGCATAACGCCAGCCTGCTGCAGGCCGAGCGCAAGGTGGAGATCCTAGAGACCCTGGTCACGGTCAGCCAGCAGATCACTTCCACCCTCGACCTCGACCGCGTCATGGAGTCCATCGTCAACGATCCCCAGACGGTCATCCCCTACGAGCGGGCGGCCATCTCGCTCGACCAGTATGGCAAGTTGCGGCTCCGCGCCATCTCGGGGATGAAGAAAGTCCAGGTCGGCAATCCCGCCGTCGCGCCCTTAAATGAGCTGTTGCAGTGGGCATCGCTCTCCGAAGACGAGATCTACGTCCGCCAGCACGACGATGAGATCGAGGAACCCCGCGAGGAGACTCGCGCCAAGTTCGCCCGTTATTTCGCTGATACCGGCATGCGCGCCTTCTACTGCTTGCCGCTGGGCGACGACACCGGTCGCGTCGGATTGCTCTCCTTTGAGAGCAGCGACCCCGACTTCCTCAGCGTTGCGCACATCGAGATGATCAAGGTCCTTGCCGGCCAGGCGACCGTCGCCCTGCGCAATGCCCAGATGTACAAGGAAGTACCCTTCATTGGCCTGCTCGAGCCGGTCCGGGAAAAGAAGCGCCAATTCATGCAGATGGAGAAGGGCCGGCGCACCGCGATGGGGATTGCGGCGGTTGCCGTGGCGGTCTTCCTGGCAATCGTCCCGCTGCCTATGCGGTTGAGTGGCGATGCAACCGTCGCTCCCGCCCGTACTGCCCAAGTGCAACCCCAGGTGGAAGGCGTGGTCAAGCGCGTTTATGTCCGCGAGGGCGATCCGGTAAAGAGCGGCACCGTGCTGGCCGACCTCGAAGACTGGGACTACAGCGCTGCCCTCAGCGCCGCGCAGTCCAAATATCAGGCCGCTTTGGCGGAGATGAACCATGCGCTCGCCTCCAACGACGGCACGGAAGCCGGCATCCAGCGGGTGCAAGCCGATTACTGGCAAGCGGAAGTTAAGCGCGCCCAGGAGCGGCTCGATAAGACCCATCTCCGCTCACCCATCGACGGCTTGGTCGCGACTCCGCAAATAGAAAACTTCGTCGGCCGCTATCTCGGCCGTGGGGATAGTTTCGTCCAGGTGGTGGATACCTCCCAGGCGACCGTTGACGTCGCTATTGACGAGCACGACGTCTCGCTTCTTCGCGCCGGCGAACCTGGCGCCCTGAAGTTGGAGGCCTTCCCTGCTCGCACCTTCCGCGGGCACGTCGCCGTGGTCAGCCCCAAGAGCGACCTTCAGGGCGAAGAACGTGTGTTTTTTGCCCGCGTCTCCGTGCCCAATCCGAATGGTGTGATCCGCGCCGGCATGCAGGGTCGCGCCAAGATTTCCGCCGGCTGGCATCCCGCCGGTTACGTCTTCTTCCGTGGATCCGCGATGTGGGTCTACTCCAAGCTCTGGTCATGGTTCGGGTGGTAGCGCAAGGGAGGCTTTGATGCGATTCGCTAGAGTCGTCGAATTCGTCGGGCTTTTAGCCGTTCTGGCCGCGCTTTCCGGCTGCGGTGAGACCAAGCCCGCTCAGGCCAGTGCTCCGGTTGCTCCCGCCAGCATGCCCGCGCCGTCCGCCCCAGCCGATACCGCGTTCGTCGCTTCCGGCCCGCTGGTGGTCGAGAACCAGGTCGACCTCGCTGCTGAACGCGCTGGTCTGGTCGCAAAGATCATGGCCGAGCCCGGTACCCGAGTGAAGAAAGGACAACTGCTCGCTTTGCTCGACGACCGCCAGATTTCGGCCGAGCGCGATGCCGCTGCCGCGAAGACCCGCAGTATCGACGCCAATATCAGGAATTTCCAAGCCGAGGTGCAAGTACTCCAGGCCGACTATGACCGCGCCCGGAAGATGTGGGAAGCTCAGCTCATCACCAAGGAACAACTCGAGCACGCTCAGTACAAGTTGGATTCCGACAAATTCGAGGTCGAGCGCGAGAAGGAACTCTTGAAGGGCGCCCAGGCCGACTACCGCGCCCTCGAGCTGGAATTCGAGAAAACCCACATACGCGCTCCCTTCGACGGCGTGGTCGCGCGCCGCTATGTTCGCGTCGGACAGAAGGTCGCCCTTGGAGACCGCCTCTTCTGGGTGACGGCTGAGTCCCCTCTGCGCATCAAGTTCACGCTGCCGGAGAAGTTCGTCGGGCGTGTCCAGCGCGGAGAACCACTCACTGTCTATTTGCCCTACCTGCAGGAGCGCACGTACAAGGCCAATGTCATCGCTGTCAGCCCGGTGGTCGATCCCTCCAGCGGGACCATTGAGGTTGTGGCTGAGTTCGTCGGTGGCACCAGTGGCCTGCGCCCCGGAATGACCGCGAACATCCGCCTCGATCAAACGCGATGAATCTCAACGAGGTCTTCAACGTCGCCCTGCCGGATGTCTCGACCGCCGCCCGGCGCAAGGCCTATCCCCGCATCCATCCCAACATCGTCTGGCGCGAGCGCGTCGAGGAAGGCGAACCCACGATTCTGTGTATTGTCCCCGGCGTTGAGAACGTATTTCCCTTCACTCCGCAGCAGTGGGACCTGGTGCAGCTTTGCGATGGCGAGCGCTCGTACGAGGAGGTCTCCGAGGCTTACCTGGCCCAGAGCGGGAGCCTATACGAAGCGGCGCAGATCCAGCAGTTCGCCGAGCAGCTCGACGGCATGGGCTTCTGGTACAAGTCGCCGCAGCAGAGGATCCTTGCCGCCAGCGAACGTTTGGCGACCGAGCGCCGCAAGCACAGTACCCGCAAGTCGAAGGTCGGTGACCTCTCCGAGATCGTCGTCGCCTACTGGGACCCCGATAAATACCTCGCGTGGGTCCACACCAAGGTCTGGTGGATCTACACCACCTGGTTCACCCTGCTTACCCTGGTTGCCTTTGCCATCGTCGGATATTTCTTCTTCACGCACTGGGGCGAGATTTGGCGCGACACCCTGCGCTACTACGATTTCAGCGATAAGTCCGGCTATGACCTGGCGGAATTCTGGATCCTCTTCTGTCTGCTTGCCGCCGTCCACGAGACCGCTCACGGCCTCACCTGCAAGCATTTCGGCGGTGAAGTCCATCGAATGGGCTTCCTGCTCATTTTCCTCTCGCCCGCCTTCTTCGTGGATGCCAGCGAAGTATACGTCTACGGCGGCAAGTGGCAGCGTGTCGCCACCTTCATCGCAGGAATCTGGGTCGAGCTCATCCTCTTTGCCGTAGCGCTGTTGGTCTGGTCCGGGACGCCGCAGGGCAGTTGGGTCCATGATTTTCTCTACAAGATCATGTTGATCAGCGGGATCGGTGTAGTGGTGCTGAACCTCAATCCGCTGATGAAGCTCGACGGCTATTACATCTTTTCCGAGCTTGTCGGCATGCTTTACGTCAAGGAACGCTCCACCGCGTTCGTAACTGGCTACATCAAGAAGAATATTTTTCATCTTCCCGTGGAAGTCGAGTACGTCCCGCCTCGCCAGCGCTTGCTCCTTGTGCCTTACTGCCTGCTCTCCGGGTTGTACAGCTATGCCGTCCTCGCCTTCCTCGCCAAGTTCACTTACAACATCTTCAAACACTACACGCATGAATGGGCGTTTGTGCCGGCCCTGTTCGTGGCCTATTTGCTATTCCGCTCAAGGCTGAGATCCCTGGTGCGATTTATGAACACCATATACCTCGATAAGAAGGAAAAGCTTCGCGCCTGGCTCACCTCGCCCCGGCTGGCCGCGCTTGGCGCCCTGGTGCTCCTGCTCTGCGTGCCTATCTGGCGGGACACAGTTGACGCCCGCTGCGTCCTTGAACCTTCCAGCCGCGCATATGTCCGCGCCCTGGTCCCGGGCACAGTCGAGCAGGTCTATGCCGATGAAGGACAGCCGGTCAGCGTCGGCGCGCCTCTGGCGAAGCTTCAGAACCTAAAGCTCGAATCGGAAGCCGCCCAGGCGGAGGCAGAACTGCGTACCGCTTCCAGCCGCGCCACCTCCGAGCAGCTCCGCTACGGATCTTTCGGCGCAGCGGAACGCGAGCGCCATAGATGGGCCGAACGCAGCCGCCAATTGTCGGACGAACTTCTCCAATTGCAGCTCCGCGCGCCCATCTCCGGCGTGGTGCTGACTCCGCGCATCCGTGATCGGGTCGGTTCCACGGTGGCGGCGGGGGCTATCGTCGCCGAAGTCGCCGACCTTTCCACCATGCTCGCTCGTATCTACGTCCCCGAATTCGATATGAACAAACTTCGGGTTGGAGCTCCGGCGCGACTCCGGCCCGCATCCTCGTTTGCCACCTTGCCAGCCACCGTGCTGGCAATCGCCCCAGCTTCCTCCCAAATCCCGGACGGCTTGCTCGATAAGTCCCACTACCAGGGAATGCGCCCGCCGCAGTTCTACGTTGCTACCGTGCTCGTTCTCAACCCCTCCGGTCTCCTGCGGGACGGGGTCAGCGGCAACGTCAAGATCTGGGTTGGACGGCGGAGTATTGCAGGCTTCGGCTGGCGCGAAGTGCGGGAATTCGTCGGTCGGAAAATCTGGTAAGATCGCCTAAAAAGACGAAGACCGTGGTGGTTTTCCACCGCGGTCTGTTTACTCTTACTTGGCGCGCGACCGTTACATCGGCTTCGCGGTCAGCGGCTTCGCGGTCTACGGTTTCGCGGTCAACGGCTTCGCGGTCAGCGGTTTCGCAGTCAGCGGCTTCACTTCGACCGGTGTGGTGTTGGTGGCGATGATGGCCTTCTTGGTGGCCGCCCGGCTCTTGATCAAAGATTTCTTCTCGATTGCCATACTCTCTCTCCTTTGGAAATCTCTCAGCGCCGGGTGCTGATTCGCTTGTGTTTGCGTGCTCCGTGGCGCTCGTCCAGTACTACTGCAAAGGGCATGCCAAACCACAAGACATCGGTGCGCGTACCGAACACCTTTGATTTACAAGAGCTTGACGAGATTTTCTTTCCCCGCGCCGCCGCCGCCAGGAAGCCAGAATTCGTAAGGCATTAAAATTTAATTGATAATAGATAAAATATTAATCTCTCCCGATGCGGAACTTGCGGCACAGGTAGTGCATCCTTTGTTTGTCCATGCGCAAAAGTCTTGCCGCCAAGGCCTTGTTCCCGCCAGTGCGCCGCAGTGCCGCCTGCAGGTAAGCGGCTTCGATCTTTGCCATTTCCTGGTCGAAGTCGATGCCTCCTTCCGGGATCAGCAGGGCTTCCTGCTGGGTAGTGCTGGTGTAGAGCAACTGCGATGGCAGGTGTTTGACGGTAATGACAGGGTCGGAGGTCATCAGCACTAGCCGCTGGACCAGGTTTTCCAACTCGCGGACGTTGCCCGGCCAGGGATTCTCCGCCAGGATGTCGATGACTTCCGGATCAACGCGCTTGAGCGGCTCCCGGTCGGCGAGGCAGTACATGCGCACGAAATGCTCCACCAGCAGCGGAATGTCACCGGGCCGCTCGCGCAAGGGCGGCAGCAGGATGGGGATCACGTGGATGCGGTAGTAGAGGTCTTCGCGGAAGCGGCCGGCGCGCGCCAGAGCTTCCAGGTCGTCATTGGTGGCGGTGATCAGGCGGAAGTCGATCTTGCGGGTGGTCTTGCCGCCGATGCGCTGCACCGCCCGGTCTTCCAGCACCCGCAGCAGCTTGGCCTGCAGGTTCAGGGGCAGGGTGCCGATCTCGTCCAGGAAGAGCGTGCCATGGTCCGCCTGTTCGATGCGCCCGGCGCGGGCTTCGTGGGCGTCGGTGAAGGCGCCCTTCTCGTGGCCGAACAACTCCGTCTCAATCAGGTTCTCCGGCAGCGCGGCGCAGTTGACGGAGATGAACGGCTTCTCGGCACGCGGTCCTACCGCCACGATGGCCCGGGCGACCAGTTCCTTGCCGGTGCCGCTCTCCCCGAGGATCATCACCGTGCTGCTGCTCTGCGCCACCCGCTGGATGGCCTCATACACCCGCTGCATCACCTCGCTGGAGCCGATCAGGTCGCAGAAGGAGTACTTCTGCGCGATCTCGTCGCGCAGACGGCGGTTCTCGATCTCGATCATGCGCTTCTCCAGCGCGCGATCGAGGACAATCTTCAGTTCCTGTGCATCCACCGGGGCTACGAAGAACTCGTCGGCGCCGAGTTCCCCGGCCTTCAGCCGCACGCTGCGGCTGCGCGAACGGGTGAGGGCGATGACCACCACGTCGGGGTTCAGGCGGCGAATCTCGCCCAGCAGTTCCAGGCCGGCATTGGTGGTGGCGGCGGCGGTATCGAGGTCGAGCATGATGCCATCCAGCGGGACCTGCTTCATCAGCGGCGCCAGCGCTTCCGCGGAATTCAGCAGGATGCTGCGATAGCTGGGAAGAAAGAACTGCTCGATGTCGGGAAGGACGCTTTCTTCGGTGGTGATGATGACGATGTGGCGGCCGGGAGCGAAATCAGCAGCAACAGCGGCGGATGACATGCGCACCTTTCTCTTGGGGAGGGTGCTACATTATATGCAAAAAATTCATCCAGGGTAGATGAAAAATCGTAATGCGATGTGCGGGCGTTAGCAGGTGGCACAGCTCCTGAGGGCACAGAGACGCGTGACCAGTACGTGACCATCCAACCCGCACAGGCCATCTCCGGACCCCACTGAACAATCTGCCGGTATTGCGAGAAAGCCTGTAAATACGGGGCCTTGCTGAGTTTTGGCAAGTCGGGAGAGGGCCTGAAAATCCGCCGGGCTTCGGCCCTTGGGGGTTCGATTCCCCCTCTCGGCACCACCGCAGGCTCCTTCGCTGCGCTCAGGATTTCGCCTGCGGGCTTCCGCTATGCTCACGCCCGCAAGACGGCTCAACCTTGTTGCGCTCGGGATTTCGGCCCGCGGCACGGACGCCGCGGAAAACGCCGCAAGTTCGATTCTCCCTCTCGGTACCAGCCTTCAAGTGTTGCCGAGGATGCCCTGGTCTCCCGATCAGTAGAGAATCGCTGCACTGAAGAAATCGTTTAGGTCTGAGGTCACCGACGACCCGGAGAGGGCAAGTTGGAGTGTGTGCGGACCAAAACTCAGCGGAAGGCTGATAAACATCGTCGGCAGGACACGGTGCGTCGAGGATCCGTTGGAGAACATCTGGGCGGTCGCGACCAGCGCACCGTCCAGGTACACATTCATTTGCATCAGGACATTGGCACTTGATGCCCATAAACTGCCCGTAACCACCAGGAGCGCGGGGCCGTCGAGGGGCGCTTTGAACTGAGCTTGGATGGGCAGTGGACCCGGCTGATTGATGATGGATAGCACCTGCATGGTTTGATCCTCCTAGTGAGTCAGAAGTATTCACCGCTTAGCGCCTTTGACTACCGAGGTGCTGGTTTTGGGCGGCCTCTCTGAAGGCCGTCCTTTCTAGGCGCTACATTGCTTTCCTATTTGACCGTTAGGCTCGCAGTCGTGCTGTGAACCAAGGTTCCGGAAGTTCCCGTGAATGTGAGCGTGAACGTACCATGATTAACATTCATTGGCACGTTCAAACCAATCGTGGCCTTGGCCGTCTTGGACGAGCCCCTAAGCGTGACCGACGAGGGCATAGCCCAAGCCAGGTGGTCGCGCCGTTGCGGGCTCCCGCGAGCGGCGCCACTAATCGACGTCCAAAATCGCCGCCCGCGTGGCCGCCGTGCCGCACGTGTTCGTGAAGACGGCTCGATACTGGTTGTTGTCCTGCGAAGCGGCTGCCGTGAACGTCAGTGTGGTTGAAGTCGCTCCGGAGATATTGGTCCAGGTTGTGCCACCGTTCGTGCTCACCTGCCACTGCACGGTTGGCGTCGGCCTACCGATGGCTGCGGCGGTGAACGTGACCGAGTGTCCTTTCTTCACCTTTTGATTGTTCGGCTGAGTGGTGATCTCAGGGTCGGTGTTCACCGTCAGCGTCGCGGCATTGGTAGTCGCCGTCCCGAAGGTGTTGGTGAAGACGGCGCGATATTTGGTTCCATTCGCCAGGGCGATCGCCGGGAACGTCAGCGAGGTGGACGTAGCCCCGGGGATGTTGAACCAGTGCGCGCCACCATCAAGGCTTACCTGCCACTGCACGGTGGGCGTAGGAACGCCACTCGCTGCGGCGGTGAAGGTGACTTTCGTGCCCTCGCAGACCGTCTGGTTAGCCGGCTGAGTGGTGATAACCGGCTTCGAGGTCACGGTGACCGAAGCCGTGGCCATGTTGCCCGTACCCCCGTTGGTCGAGGTCACGGCGCCTGTGGTGTTGTTCTGCGTCCCGGTGGCCGTTCCGGTCACGCTCACCGAGAACGTGCAGGAACTGCCGGTGTTTATCGTCGCGCCCGACAGGCTGATCGTGCTCGAGCTCGCGGTGGCCGTAATCGTGCCGCCGCCGCACGAGCCGGTCACCACGCTGGGATTGGAGACTGCGAGTCCCGAAGGCAGGGGGTCGGTGAACCCTACCCCGGTAAGGGCCACGGTGTTCGCCGTCGGATTGGTGATAGTGAAGCTCAGGTTGGTGCTGGTGTTCAGTTGGATGCTGCCCGCCGTGAAGGCCTTGCTGATCGAAGGCGGCGCTACTACCGTCAGGGAGGCTGTGTTGCTGGTGGCACCAGTACCGCCCTCGGCCGAGCTGATGGCACCGGTGGTGTTGCTCTTGGCTCCGGCGGTAGTGCCGGTCACGTCCACGCTGATGGTGCACGAACCGGAGGACGCGAGGGTCCCGCCGCTCAAGCTGATGCTTCCCGAGCCAGCAGTGGCGGTCACTGTGCCGCCGCAGACGCCGGTGATGTTGGGAGTAGCAGCTACCTGAACACCCGACGGCAAGCTGTCGCCAAAGCTGATGCCGCTCAGCGCCGTGCTCGTGTTCGGGTTGTTGATGGTAAAGGTCAGGGTGGTGGTGCCGTTCAGCGCAATGCTGCTTGCCAGGAACGCCTTGCTGATGGTTGGCGGAGCCACCACGGTCAGGGTGGCCGTGTTGCTGGTGGCGCCGGTTCCACTCTCCGTCGAGCTGATGGTGCTGGTGGTGTTGGACTTTGCTCCCGAGGTCGTGCCTTTCACGTCCACGCTGATGGAACATGAGCCACTGGACACAAGGGTCCCGCCTAACAAGCTGATCGTGCTTGTTCCGGCCGTGGCTGTGAGTGTCCCGTTACACGTATTGCTGGTATTAGGTGCCGAGGCTACCTGCACACCCGAGGGCAAAGTGTCGCTGAAGGCGACGCCCGTCAGCGCCAAGCCCGGGTTCGGGTTGCTGATGCTGAAGGTCACAGTGCTCGTGCCATTCAGCGGAATGCTGGTTGGCGAGAATGCCTTGCTGATGGTCGGTGGGCTGGCTACCACGAGGTTCGCCGTGGCCGTGTTGCCGGTGCCGCCGTTCGTCGAGGTCACGTTGCCGCTGGTGTTGGTGTAGTTGCCCGCAGCGGTACCCGTCACCGTCACGCTGAACTGGCATTGGCCGCCCGCGGCGATGCTGGCGCCCGACAGGGCGATGATGCCGGTGGAGGCAGTCGTGGTCAGGGTCCCGCCGCACTTGCTGGCCGAGGAGTCGGCCACGGTCAGTCCGGTGGGCAGCGTGTCCGAGAACCCAACCCCGGCCAACGAGACTGTGTTGGCCGCCGGGTTGGTGATGGTGAAGGTCAGCGAGGTGGTCGCATTAACTGCAATCGGATTCGGATTGAACGCCTTGGCGATACTGGGCGGCGCCACCACGACGACGGTATTGGGGCCACAGGCGTTGTTCCCCTTGTTGAACTCGATGATGTCCCCATTAGGATCGGCCGCGCAGGTCCCGCCCGTGGGATTGACATAAGAGCCTCCCGCGGTGGCCGTGGCCGTGAAGGAGACCTGAAAAGACCCGCCTATGCCGATCGTTACGTCGGAGCCATTCGCTCCGCAAGTCAGCACGTTGCTGGCAATCCCGCAACTGATGTTCCCGCTGTTGGTGATGCCGCTGAAGCTGCCCGGCGTCGCGCTCCCGTAAGAGATGTTGCTGCTCGGCAGGCTATCGCTCAGGATGGTCTCGCCATTGGTAAACTTTGCCGGGGCGCTGTCGGCGGCGTTGCTGTTGGCCTCGGTAATCGTCCAGGTCCAACTGGGACTTGCAAGCGGCGTGGTCACGCCTGATGCGCCGAGGGAGTTTGTCTTCGTCGCGGTAAGGTCCGGGCACAAGATCGTGATCGGGGTTGTCACCGTCGGAGGCGGACTGGTGTCCACGGTCGCGGTGGCGCTGCTGGCATTGCAGTTGGCGTCGTGAGTAAAAGTGGCTGTGGCCATGCCCGTGGACTGAATGGTGGCGTCCGCCCCGGAAATCGATCCGGCCGTAGCGCCAAAAGTAATCGGCAGACCAAGCAGAACGTCGATGTTGCTCAAAGAAATCGCCCCGGAGGCGGAATCGTGCAGGAAGTCAGCCGTCAGCGACGACGTATTGTCAGGAGCGACGGCTTGGACCGAAGTCGGGCTGGCGGCGAGCGTGAGCACGATCCAGGGACTAACCGTCGCGACTGGGCTAGCTCCGTTGACGGTGGCGACGGTGTCGCAGGGCGCGGCGCTGGGGCCGGTGTTGCAGCCCCACCAGTTGTCAGCCGCGTTCACCGTGGAGGCGGAGCCGCCGGAGCCAGCCTCGATGGAGATCCCGGTGGGCTTTCCGCTGGCTGCGGTGGTGTTGCCGACGATGCGGCTGAACTGGAGGTTGAGGGTGCCGCCAGACTGCACGAAGATACCGCCGCCGCCGTCGGCGGAGGCTCCGTTGGCTTGGTTTGAAGTAATAGTGACTTTACTAATGCTGAGACTGGTTGTGCCGGGTGTGGCAAGAGTTCCGGTGATGCCGTTGAACGCCAACCCGCCGCCCCGGGTGGCGGAGCTGTTGCCGGAAATCACCGTCGTTTGATCGATGGTTGCGGTGGTGGTGTTCCCGCCGCTGCCCAGGTTGACATAAATGCCCCCGCCGTCGGCGCCGGCCGTATTGCTGGAAAAGGTGCTGTTGTGAATGCTGATGTTGCCGGCGCCGCTGGTGTTTGCAAAATCGATATACAGTGCCCCGCCCTCTTGCGCCGAATGGTTGGCAGCGCTGGAGTTGTCGAACGTGCTGTTGCTCACGCTCATAGTTTCGACGCCACCGACCAGGGTGAGCGCGCCGCCGCGCCCCAGGCTAGCCGTGTTGCCGGAGAACAGCGAAGTGCTGACGGTAGTAGGCCCGAATTCCGAGTCCAGTCCGCCGCCGCAGTCGTTTCCAGCGCCGCAACCGGCAGCAGTGTTGTTGAGGAAGCGGACGTTGGTGATGGTCAGGGAGGCCGTTGCTAAGGCACCCGCGCAACCGCCCGCTCCACCGGCTGAGCCGCAGCCAAAGAAATCCACCGCCCCGCCGAGGTAGTCGAAGGTAGCGCCGCCCGAGGTGTTGGTGTTGTTGCCGTTCTGGAAGATGACATTGGAAATGCTCAGGTTGGCGTTGGTGACGCCAAGCTTATTGGTGGAGATGAATTTGTCGTTCCAGCCCGCGCCGCCCGTGATGATGCTGGTGGGGTTGCCGCCACCGTCTACAGAACCGACGATCGCCAGCGAATCGGTGACATCCACGTCGCCGGTGACAGCGGCATTCTCGTGCTGTCCGGTCTGGGTCAGGGTGATGGTGCCGGCGGGCAACATGATGGTGTCGGAGCCGGCGGTACTGTTGGCTTTGATCACGGCCTGGCGGAGGCTGCAGTCATTGGCCACACCATTGCAGTAGGTGGCAGCGTTGGCGACCGAAGACGCCGGGTCGTCAAGACGGTTGACGGTGTAGGTCGGGTCGGGCAGGGGCGCCATCGTCCTGGGATGAGGCGCACTTCCGCCCACCATCAACAAGCCGCGCCGCGCGTCAACGTTGACGCGCATGGGCAACACCGCCCGCGGCGAATCTCCGGTCTCGATCGTCAGCTCACCTGCGGGGCCGGCGCTATCGGAGCCGGTGTTCGCCGGCAGGACGTGCAGGCGGGTATCGGAGGAATCCACCACCATCAAGTCCAATGGCCGCGCGTGCGCCAGGCTCACTGCCATCAGGCGCACGTCTCCCGCCAGCGGCGCCGAGACGGCAGAACTCTTCACCACGTTCCACGTTTCCGACTGGCCGGACCAGGGCGCCTTCCGGTCCGAGGGAAGCTGCGCGCGGAAAGCGGGCGTACGGCCGATATACATCTCCTCATTCGTAAATGGGCGTGTGTCCAACTCACCCATGGCCAGCACTTGCACGATTCCGCTCTGCGAAAGCACCGCCAGTTGGTCTGTGACCGCGGCATGTGCGCGAGTGGATGAACATTGATTTTTGGCCCCACAAGTTTTGTTGTTCGGCATAGCTGCATGCCTGGTGAAGGAGGAAGTTATGTCCAACCCTTTTATTGGCGAAATCCGCATGTTTGGAGGCAATTTCGCACCCCAAGGCTGGATGTTTTGCGAGGGCCAATTGCTCGCCATCGCGGACAACGACGCCCTCTTTAACCTGATTGGGACGACGTTCGGCGGGGATGGACAAACCACCTTTGCGCTGCCGGATTTGAGAGGCAGGATTCCCCTCCACGCGGACGGCGGCAACTTCCCGTTCGCCCAGAGCGGAGGTGTGGAGACGGTCACGCTTACGGTTCAACAACTGCCGGGGCACAGCCACGCGGCGATCGGGGTTTCCGGCAGCGCCAATGGCGTGACCACTCCGAAAAACAACACCTGGGGAGGCGTCACTGCCAGTAACCCCTATACCGACCAGGCTCCCGACAGCACCATGAATCCGGGTTCGATCGGGATTGCTGGTGGCAGTCAGCCACACAACAATTTCATGCCGTACCTGTGCGTGAACTTCATCATTTCTCTGTTTGGAATCTTTCCGTCGCAGACCTAGGAAAATCCATCTTCGCGGCTGCAGCCGCCTGCGATTGACACCAGCAGTCTGGAGGCAAGTATGTCAGAACCGTTCTTGGGCGAATTGAAGATCATCAGCTGGAACTTCCCGCCGAAGGGCTGGGCGTTCTGCAACGGCCAACTGCTGCCCATAAATCAGAACCAGGCGCTGTTCTCGATCCTGGGTACTACTTATGGGGGCGACGGCCGGCAGACGTTCGGACTGCCGAACCTTCAGGGCCGCTCTCCCATTCACGTGGGTAATGGACATATCTTGGGTGAAATCGGTGGCGAAGTTGCTCACACCTTGAACATCAGCGAAATGCCGGCCCACTCTCATTTCGCCAATGCCAGTTCAAACACAAGTAACGCGGCGGCTCCGGGCGGCAATTTCTGGGGCAATGCCGGCTTGGCTTCATACAACACGTCGGCCCCGAACACGGCCATGTCGGCCTCTGCGATTGCCAGCGTGGGCGGCAGCCAGCCCCACCAGAACATGCAGCCATACCTGGTGCTCAACGTCATCATCGCGCTGCAGGGTATTTTCCCGTCGCAGAATTGAAGGAAAAGAGGAGCCATGGCAAATCCATTTGTGGCCGAAATCAGGATGTTCGCAGGGAATTTCGCTCCCACGGGCTGGGCGCTCTGCAATGGTCAATTGATGCCCATCTCGCAGAACACGGCGTTGTTCTCTCTTCTAGGAACTACCTACGGTGGCGACGGCAAAAGTAACTTCGCCTTGCCCAACCTGCAGGGCAGCGCGCCGATGCATCCCGGCCAGGGCCCGGGCTTATCCCTTCACGATTTGGGCGAGAGCGGCGGCACGGAAACCGTGACTTTGCTGCAAACTGAAATACCGGCCCACAGCCACTCAGCGAACTGTCTTAACGGCACGGCCGGCGACAGTAACAATCCCATCCTGTGGGCCAAGACGGCCGGGGCCAGCCGGCAGCAGCCGCCACCCAACTACGCGACGACGGGTCCAGCTTCGGTGCCGATGAATCCCCAGGCGATTGGCGTTACAGGCGGCAACCTGCCGCACAACAATATGTCGCCGTACCTGGCCGTCAGCTTCATCATCGCGCTGCAAGGTGTGTATCCGCCCCGGAGCTGAGCCGGGCAGGGCCGCGGAATATGAACGACACGAATTTGTTTCCCGAGATGGCGGAACTGGTGCCGCAGTCGGCCAAAGGCCGCGCCAGCGTGCAGCACGTCACGGTGGATGCCGAGGGCGGCCGCACTGCCTGCTACGTGTACGGTGAGTTCAAGAATCCCTCGCCGACGGGGACCTACGTATCGTTACGAGTGATGAATGACGCCGGGCAGCCGCAGGTGATGATGAGCGACTTTCATTACGAGCGTGCCACTTGCGTGGAAGTTGTGCGGCGGGCGCATGGAGACGTTCTCATTGCCGGTCTCGGCCTGGGAATGATTCTGCACCCAATCCTGAAGAAGCAGGAGGTCCGCAGCCTGACTGTGGTCGAGAAATTCCAGGATGTCGTAGACCTTATCTCGCCGACCCTGCCCAACGACCCCAGGCTGACCCTCATTACGGACGACATCTTCCGGTGGAAGCCGCGGGATGGCCGCCGTTACGACGTTATCTGGTTCGATATCTGGCCCGACATCGAGGCTTGCCGCTTGCGTGAGATGAGACAACTGCATCGCCGGTTCCGGCCGCTTTCGAACGACTCTAACCCGCACTGCTGGATGGAGTCGTGGCACCGTCGCGAGACCTCCGAAGCCATGCGGCGTCAAGAATTGCGGCAGATGGAATCGCAAGCAGCGAGTGTCGCAAATGCGTCCACCGGCGCGTAGGACATGGCGCGGACAAGTCGGCAAACAGAGCTTTTTTTAGAACCTTCTCATGCTGGATTTCCCTGCCACCCCAGGCCGCGCCCTGGAACCTGTCCTAACAGCCGCCGGTGCCGGTGATCTGGACTTCCTGTTCCAGCTTTACGCAAGCACGCGTTTAGAGGAAGTTTCCAGCTTTGGGTGGGACGAGCGCCAGCTAGCTGGATTCATGCGGATGCAGTTCACCGCCCGGGAGCGGGCTTATGCGAGTGCGTATTCCGGCGCGGAGCGATCTCTCATCCTATATGATGGCCAGCGGGTGGGCGCCATCATCGTGCAACGCCAGGAGCGCGAGATCAGACTCATCGATATCGCTCTCCTTCCGGAGGCGCGCAGCCGCGGCATCGGAACGGTGCTCATCGTGGATTTGATACGCGAATGCCGCCGGGCGAACAAGCCGCTGCGGCTGCAAGTGGCTAAGAGCAATCGCGCGGGTTCTCTATATCGTCGACTTGGTTTCATTAAGACCGGCGAAGACGCAATGTACGACCAGATGGAGTTTGCGCCGCTGACCGGAGACGAAAGTAAACCCAATTCACTGGAGGCCCAGTTTGGACGAACAACCGACCCTTGAAGCATTCCAGAAGAATCTTCACAGCAAGTTTCGAGTCGTACGTCCGGGAGCGCCGCCGGTGATACTCGATCTGGTGGATGTCAAGATTGGTCACTGTGCGCCACCTCAGGAGCAATTTTCTGTTATCTTCTCCGCGCCCACCGCTTGTGGCTTGGGCCAGGGCAACTTCAGGATGGAGCACGAGCAGATGGGAGTGTTTGATCTCTTCATCGTGCCAAT
>DASQGF010000030.1:0-3395 GCA_035632755.1 Terriglobales bacterium | reverse complement strand
GAGCATGACCAGGAGCTTGGGTCCGAACTTGTCGACCAGCCAGCCCTCGAAGGGGACGAGCCAGGTCTCAAGGAGAACGAAGACGGTGAAGGTGACCTGGATGACCGCCAGCTCCTGCCGCAGGTGCTTCATCAGCGGTGGTACGAAAAGCGTCCAACCGTACTGAAAGTTTGCCACCGCCACCATGCTGAGCACGCTGAAAAAGAGGATGAGCCAACGGTTGTCGAGGAAAGACTGGTTGATCCCTGCCTTGCGCTCTCCCGGAATTGCGGCCATGTTTGCACCTCCTCACGAAAGAATGCGGATGTTCCTTCCGCGGACTTACCAAAGCTCAAGAAGAAAACCGCCCTCCCTTGTGGGGAGGGCGGAACTTGTCAGCCTTCAAGGTCCTTCAGGAGTGGGATCACGCCGGGAACCAGCCATCTGTCCCACATCTCATCAATTTTGCTCTGGAAGAAATCGATGTCTTCATCGGTGAAATGCGCAAATCTCCCTTGCTTGAGCAAGTAGTCGCGCACGGGCAGGCGTTTGAACTTGCCGTTGGCGATCTGCTCGGTTTTGCCGTACAGCTTGAGTTTGCCCTCGATGACCTCGTAGAGAGGCCAGATGCCGGTGTTCACCGCCAGTTCGCCCAGTTCGTGCGCGATCATGGGATCGAAATCCCAGCCCTTGGGGCACGGGTTCAGGCAATGGATGAAGGTCGGCCCGCCGATGGTGAGCGCCCGGCGGACGCAGTTCATCGCCTGCAAGGCGTAGGACGTGGAGATGGTGCCCACGTACTTGCAGGTGGGATGGCCGGCGATCATCAGCGGCGCCACGTTCTTCTTCCAGCGGTGGTGCATGATGCGCGTCACCTTCCCCGGCGTGCTGAACGAGGTGTTGACGCCATAGGGCGACGTACCGGAGATCTGGATGTCGGTATTGGCGTACGACTCGTTGTCGTACATCAGGATCAGCAGGTTGTAGTCGGGATGGGTCAGCGTGGCCGAGATGGCGTTCAGGCCCATGTCGGCGCCACCGCCATCGCCGCAGAAGGCGATGACGTTGATGGGCTCATCCTTCATCGCGCCCTTGCGCATCTGCGCGCGGAAAGCCGCGGCCGCGCCCAGCGCCGCCGAACCGGCGCTCCCCAGTTGCGTGTGCATCCAGGGCAGGCCCCACGGCGTGGCATAGTAGGACGTATTGGCCACGTACATGCACCCGGTGCTGCCCAGGACGACGGTCCTGGGGCCCGCGGCCTTGGCCATCAGCTTCATGATCTGCGCCGATTCGCAGCCCTGACAGGTGCGGTGGCCGGACGAGTAGTACTCCTCATGCGGAACCTTCTTGACTCCCTTGAAGGATTCCAGGTCCTGTGTTGGTTTCGTGTCTACGAATGTGCTCATGTTGTGCTTGTCCTTTCCGGCGCTCGGGAACGCGTTTGCGACGCGTTACCCCCGCAGCCCGATCCATTGCGTCAAGGGTTGCGATTTCCCTTTGGCGGCTTCGAAGGTGATCTCGGACATCTTCGCGACGTCCGGCAACGTGACTTCGCGTCCCCCCAGACCGCAGATGAAGCCTAGGACCGGCGGCCTGGCGCCGTCGCCGGGATACATCGCGGAACGTACTTCGGTGGCCACCACGCCGCTCAGGTGCGGTGAGCCGAACGAGAAGTCGCGGTCGATAACTCCGACAGCCTTGAAGCGCCGGAGGGTCTTGGCCAGCTCGTCGCCGGCGAAGGGACGGAACCAGCGCAGGCGCACGAAGCCGATCTTCTGGCCTTGTTCGCGCATCTTGCGGATGGCGACCTTCACCGGAGTGGACATCGTCCCCATCCCCAGCAGCACGACCTCGGCATCCTCCGTCATGTACTCTTCGAAGAACGGGTTGCCGTACTTGCGGCCGAAGATACGCTCGAAATCGGCATAGACTTCGCGGATCACGTCGCAGGCACGCTCGGTGACCTCGAAGTTCTGCCGCCGGATCTCCATCACCCAGTCCTCGTTGACTTGTGGAGCCACCGAGATCACGTTGTCGGGGTGCAACAGCAAGTCGCCGCGCTTGTAGGGCGGCAGGAATTCCTTCACCTGCTCCCCGGTCGGGATCTTCACCAGCGCCTGGGAGTGGGTGAGGAACGCGCCGTCGCAACTGAGGGCGATGGGCACGAACATGCGGCGGTCCTCCGCCACGCGATAGGCGATGAGCGCGGTGTCCAGGGCTTCCTGCGCACTGTTCACCCATACCAGCAGCCAGCCCAGGTCGCGGACGGCCAGCGCGTCGTTGTGCTCCACGCCGAACGCGCCGGGGTCATCGAGGGCGCGGTTGCCCACCATGGCCACCATGGGCACGCGCAGGGCCGGGGTGACGGTCAGCGCTTCCATGGCGTACATCCAGCCCACGCCGCTCGATCCGCAGAACACGCGCGCGCCGCACACCGAGGCGTGCTTGACGATCTCGAACTGCGAGTGTTCGCCCTCGGCCACGATGTATTCGCAGTCCATCTCGCCGTCGGCCTTCAACTGCGAGATGTACTGCATCACCGTGTCATAGGGGCGGATGGGATAAGCCGTGACCACATCCACGTTGGCCAGCTTGCAGGCGACCGCAATGGCTTCCGCGCCGGTGATCAGGGCTTCCTGCTCAACCTTCTTCTTTTGTTCAACAGGCATTGTCAGTGTTGCCATACCAATCTCCTTTTCCGGGCGTCAGCCTTTTGCGATTTCCAAAGCTGCGGGGACCTGTTCCTTGTACTGGCCGCGATAACGGAAGCCGTGGGAGCGCTCGCCGGCCGGCGCAATGACCGTCTTCAGCCATGCGGCGTACGCCGTCTTGTCCTTGCGGAAGGCCTCCCACTGGCTGGCGTTGTCGTGGAACACGCTCTCGCTGACCATGGTGATGCAGTTGGGAACCGGGCATACGGCTTCGCAGATGCCGCATCCGCAGCAGGATTGCAGGTTGGCGTCGTAGGTGCCGTCAGGGGTCACGTCAAACGAGGCATCTGGGCAGTTCAGCCAGCACAACGTGCACTTGGTGCAGGTCTCGAAGTTCACCACTGGACGCATGGTCCGCGTGGTGTACTTCTTGAACTTCTCGTTGCGCGCCGGGCGGAACCCGCCGACTTGTCCGGTGACCGGATCGGCATAGGCGCCACCGCGCTCGGTCAGGCCGTCGATGGCAACGCCCGCCCGCATGTTGTGCCAACCGGGTAATTCGAAGTGGAAGGGTTTTTCGCCATTGCCCTGGCCGGGCTTGACGTCGATAGCGGCGAACCGCTCGTGCGCCAAGTGCGCCGAGGTGACTTTCAGGTCGTTCTTCAGCTTTTCCTTGATGAATTTTTCGACCGAAGCCAGGCTGACCACCTCCGGCAGCGCCTTGGCGATCGCACCGAGAATGCGCACGTCGGTGTGGTCATCCTT
>DASQGF010000029.1:0-5159 GCA_035632755.1 Terriglobales bacterium | reverse complement strand
GACGCTCACTCTTGACCTCGACCACGGCGCCGGGGCCGGCGCCTTCGCTGGAGACAACGTCAGAGCGGTAGATCCAGGGGTGTCCGGCCCGCAGGCGGGCAACGGCCCGCGCATTGACGACCACGGCAGGGCTGGAGTGCTAGGCCATCGCGGTTGCGGATTCTAACGGGTTAGCGGCGGAAAGTCTGTGTACGCGCACGAAAGGCGGCGCGGCTGAAAGCCGCACCCCTATCAGCTGGCGCTCTCGGCTGCGGGTTGGGAGGTCTCGGCGGGAGCGCGGCTGGGCGCCGGTTCGGGCTCCGGCGGAGGGACATAATAGAGGATGCGTCCGCAGGAATCACAGGCGATCACCCGGTCGTTGGCGCGTACTTCGTTGTAGGTCTGCGGCCGCAGCATCACATTGCACGCGGCGCATTTGCCGTCGCGTACATCGGAGATCCCGCTCTTGCGCAGCTTCACCACACGGTCGTAATACGGCACAACATCGGCCGATGTCTCCGAGCGCAGAAGGCTGCGTCGCGCCGTCCAGTCGGCCAGTTGCTTCTGGTCTTCCTCGGTGCGGGCGCGAGCTGCGGACTTTTCCTTCTCGATCTCCGCGGTCTCCCGCTTCAGTTCGGCCTCCGCCGCCATCTGGCTCTTTTCCTGCGCTTCAATGGCCAGCATCCCGTCCAGTATCTTGTCTTCGCAGGCGCGGATGGCCTGCTCGGCGAAGGTGATCTCCAGCAGCAGCGCCCTGTACTGCTCGTTGGTCTTCACCGCCAGGGACTGCTCGCGGTATTTGGAGATTTTCTGCTGATGGTCCTGGATCTCGGTATCCAGCTTCTTGCGGTCCTTCTGGGTAACTGCGATCGCAGCCTTAGCTTTCTCCACCTGCGCGCGGGTGTCGGCCAGTTGTGCCTCAATGGCCGCCACCCGGCGCGGCAGAAGCGCGATTTCCTGGTTCAGGCGTTCGATCTCGCGGTCGGCTTCCTGCAGCGCGATCAGTTTTTCCAGGTCCGGATTCATGGCGAAGCGAAGACTGTTGAGAATTGTAACAGTTTTCCTGCGGCACTGATCGCGGGGTTCCCGCTTCTGAGCCGCGATTCTCGCCTTCTTTGTTAAACTCTCCCGTTTCCGCCTTCACCCGGAGCGCACATTGAAACGCCTACGCGTGGTTTGCTTTCTGGCAGGAACTGTCCTTGTGGCGCAGCAACCGCCCGCCGCTGCTCCCCCGCAGCTCACCGTCAAGACGATCTTCGCTCCCGGCGGACTGACCGGACCGGTTCCGGAGAACGTCGGTTTCAGCCCCGACGGCGCCAAAATTTCCTACATCCTGCGGGACGATTCCGGCGAGCACGGACAACTCTGGTATGTGGATGTGGCCAGCGGCAAGAAAGCCGTGCTGGTCTCGGAAAGCAAGCTGGCCAGCCTGGCACCGTCTTTCAGTCACCTGAGCGAGCGCGAGAAGGAGCGCCGGACCCGCTACTCGGTCGCGCAATACTATTGGGCACCCGACTCCAAGCACCTTCTTTTCGACGCTCTCGGCCAGCTCTGGTCGTACCGGCTCGACACCGGCACTGCGGTTCAGATCACGTCCTCGCCGGAGCGCGCCGGCGATCCCCGCTTCTCGCCCGACGGCTCGCACCTCGCCTTCATCCGCAAGCACAACCTGTATGTCGCCAAACCTGATGGCGCCGGCGTGCGTCAGCTCACCAACGACAGCGGGGACGACATCCTCAATGGCGAAGTGGACTGGGTTTATGCCGAGGAACTCGATGCGCGCCACAACTACTTCTGGTCGCCGGACGGCCGGCAGATCCTGTTCCTGCAGATGAACGAGAGTGCTGTCCCGACGTATCCCATCGCCGACCTGATTCCCACCCAGCCCACGGTGGACATGCAGAAGTATCCCAAGCCGGGCGATCCCAACCCGCAAGTACGGCTGGGCGTGGTGAACGCGACCGGCGGGAAGGTCCACTGGCTGAGGGTTCCAACCGACTCCGGCGATAAGCCACCCGGCCCGGCGCCAGCCCACGAGTTCTATATTCCCCGCTTCGGCTGGTTGCGCGCAGGGATGGCCTGGGTTGAGGTGCTCAACCGCGCGCAGGACCGCATCGACCTGTACTTCGTCGCCGTGGAGACGAACTCTGCCCGTCTGGTGCTCTCCGAGCGCAGCCCCACCTGGGTGAATGTGGACGACAACTTCACCACCGTGGGCGAGGACCGCTTCCTGTGGACGAGTTGGCGGGACGGCCACACACATCTCTACCTCTACAGCTTCAACGCCGGCGATCCCACGGCCAGGGAAGCCAGGCTGGAATCGCAGCTCACCCACGGCGACTTCGAGGTGTTCGACGTCGCGCACGTGGACGAGGCGGTCAAGCTGGTTTATTTCACCGCCAATGCGGGCGATGATCGCCAGCGCCAGCTCTTCCGCGTCCATCTCGACGGCAGCGGCTTCGAGCAGGTCTCGCGCGAGCCGGGCACGCACGAACCCACGTTCGGGCCCGGTGGCAAGTGGTACGTAGACAAGTTCTCCGCCAGGATGAGTCCGCCCCGGCTGTCGCTCTGCCGCGTGAGTGGCGACGGCGCCCGCAATGCCTTCTGGGAGGCCAGGAGCCTGGCCGACTACAGCCTGATGGCACCGCAGTTCGTCGATTTTCGGGCGGAGGACGGCTCGGTCCTCCACGGATCGCTGCTCATGCCGCCGAATCTACCCGCGGGCGGAAAGATCCCGCTGCTTTTCTATCCCTATGGCGGCCCGGGGGTACAACTGGTGCGCGACGTCTGGGGCGGCAATCGTTTCCTGTTCAATCAGATCTTGGCTCAGGACAGCATCGCCGTGCTCAGCGTCGACAACCGCGGTTCGGCCGGACGCGGTCGCGACTTCGCCAGCGTGGTACGAGGAGAATTCGGCAAGACCGAGATTCAGGACCAGCTCGCCGCGCTCAGTCAGGCGCTCGAGCGCTACCCCGCGCTCGACAAGGAGCGCGTCGGCTTCTGGGGATGGAGCTACGGCGGCAGCATGACCCTGTGGGCGCTGACCCGCACCACCGCCTTCAAGGCTGGAGTAGCCGTGGCTCCGGTCACCGACTGGCGCGACTACGATTCCACCTACACCGAGCGCTATCTCGGGCTGCCGCAAGAGAACGCGGAGGGCTATCGCCGCAGCTCGCCAGTCTCCACTGCCGGAGACCTGCACGGCAGCCTCTTGCTGGTGCACGGCACCGGCGACGACAATGTTCACCTGCAGAACACTATCCAGATGACCAACGCCTTCATCGACGCCGACAAGAGGTTCCAGCTCATGCTCTACCCGCGCAAGTTACACTCCATCTCCGGGGCGGCCGCGCAGACCGACCTGTTCACCCGCATCCAGCAGCACTTCGAGCACGAACTGCTGAACCGGCCCTAAAGTCGCGAGAGAGGATCGAATCCATGGCGCAAGTCGCAGTCGATTTGGCAGTCGAGAAAGCTACCATCACCACCAACGGGCGGCGAATCACCGTCGGCGATTTCGAGCTGACCATGTTTTCCGACGGGAACTACTGGCTTGACGGCGGCCCGCTGTTCGGCATCATCCCCAGAGCACTGTGGTCGAAGAAGGTCGCCTGCGACGAGAAGAACCGGGTGGTGCTGGGCCTGAACTCGCTGCTGATCCGTGGCGGGAAGCAAACGGTTCTGGTCGAGACCGGCATCGGAAACAAGTTCGACGACCGCGTCCGCAAGGTGTACGAGCCGGAAGCCAGGCTGCTCGGCAATCTCACCGCTGCCGGAGTGGCGCCTGACTCCATCGACATCGTCATCAACACCCACCTGCACTTCGACCACTGCGGATGGAACACCGTGCGCACGAACGGCCACGTGGTCCCTACGTTTCCACGCGCAATCTACTACGCTCCGGAAGGCGAGTGGCAGCACGGACAGAAGCAGTACCTGCGCGACCGCGTCAGCTACATCAGCGACAACTACAACCCGCTGATCGAGAGCGGCCAGATGAAACTGGTGAAGGAAGACCGCAAGATCATCCCCGGCGTCTCGGTCAGGACCATCCCCGGACACACGCGCTACATGCAGGTGGTGATGATCGAGAGCCAGGGGCAGAAGGCCTGCTACGTCTCCGACCTCATCCCCACGGCGATACACCTCGACCTGCTCTGGATCATGGCCTATGACCTGTTCCCCATAGAGATCATCGAGAACAAGAAGCGCTTCTACGACGAAGCGATCCCTGGCCGCTGGCTGGTGATCTTCACCCACGATCCGGCGATCCCGTGGGGTTATGTGAAAGAGATGGGGACGGGGAAGTATGGTGTGGAACCGATTGGAATCACATAGGCCCAGCCGCCCCTTCGACTTCGCTCAGGGCAGACTCGGCTGGGCGGGCGAGCAAAGCTCGGCTATAGCCTCGTAGTGCTGACGCGCCTACTCGACACTGGTCTTGTCACCGGTCCGGTGGTCCTCGATCTGGAAGCGGAGGAAGTCGTGCACCGCGGCGAGAGCCTGTGCGTCGGCGGTGGTGATGCGCAACCGGCCACCGCGCTCCGTCGGCTGGAACTCGTATTGTATTTTGGAGCGCAGCCTGGTCATCGTGTCCACGCCCGGCGGCACTTGTCCGTGGGTGTGCTGCGGCGCGGCGAAATCGCCGACGGCGAACTTCTTGGCCTGCTGCTTCAGGTGGTCGCGGATCTGACCGATGCTGGCCGTGTCCGCCGAATCATTGGCCTGCACCTCGACCGCCCCGCCATCTTTGTACAGACGGAAGTGATGCGTGGTCTTGTCCTGGTCGAAACCCATGGCCTCGGCGCCGTGCTTCTTGACGTCGGCCATGTGCTGGTCGTGGACGCTCGCATCGTGCTGCACCAGGCAGAAGCTGCTGAGTACGACACACACCAACCCGAGGGTTGCAAAGTTCATGTTTAGTCCCCTCCTCCGCCTGTGGGTGCATGTTAGACGGCCAGGCTGGACGCCTGGGTAGCGAGTGGCGCGAAGAACTCCTCCACCCGCCCCAGGATCTCCTGCTCCGTCTGGGCCTCGTAGATGGCCTTCCGCAGATGGCTGCCGTTCGCTACGCCGTGCGTGAACCAGGAGGCGAACTGCTTCATCTTGCCTGCCGCGCCCGGCATCTCTTCCTCGATCAGCATGCGGAAGTAGGTGCTGATCATGCGATAGCGGTCGGC
>DASQGF010000028.1:0-1945 GCA_035632755.1 Terriglobales bacterium | reverse complement strand
CAGCGACGCTCCCGCGAGCCTGAGAAAATCGCGGCGCGAGCAGCCCTCTGGCCACTCCGAGGCCAGCCGCGGGAATTCGCGGTGCATCACCTCGTCGAATCCCGGTTCTTCCGCCAGTTCCTCCAGGCTGCGCCAGTAGGTGGGGCCGGTGGCCTTGGAAAGCTTCTCCCGGATCGCCGCGAGGTCGAGCTTGCCGGTAGTCCTCTTCGCGATGCCGACGAGCTTCGCGGCGTGATCCTTACATCCCGGCTTTGCGTTTCCGCGGTCCATCATCGATGACACGTGTTGCAACTGGTCAGGTCTCTCGGACTGCGGATCTCATACTGCTTGATCAGCGCGCGTCCCATGGTCGGCTGGTCCCTATAGGTGGCGCCCGCAAACGCAACCGGATGGTCGGAGTCGGGCCGCTCCCAGCGCATGTTGAACACCTCGCCCTTGGGGCGCAGGTACTTCTCGGGCGCGCGGTGGCAGTCCAGGCACCACTCCATCTGCAGCGACTTGGCCTGGAACATCAGCGGCATGCGGTCCACCGGACCGTGGCACTCGTCGCAGCCCACGCCCTTGGAGATGTGAATGTCGTGGCTGAAATAAACGAAATCGGGAAGGTCGTTCACCCGCGTCCACACCAGCGACTGCCCCGTGCGATAGCTGTGGCGCACCGGCTCCAGCATGGGAGCGCTGGTCCAGAGTTCCGAGTGGCAGTTCATGCAGGTCTTGGTGGGCGGGATGCCGGCGAAGCTGGAAGTCTCCACCGAGGTGTGGCAGTAGCGGCAGTCGATGCCGAGGGCGCCGGCGTGGTGGGCATGGCTGAAGGGCACAGGCTGTTCCTGGGCCTCGCCCATGCGATTGAACCATCCCGAGCGCTGCCAGGTGGCCAGCGCCCAGCCCAACGCCGCCAGCAGGAACACGAATCCGTAGATGGTGACTCGCGAGATTGTGTTCGTGCTGCGGTGGAAAATTTGCGACATCGAAAACAGTTCCCTGCACAAGCGGCGTCCCACCACGCCGTGCCCGCGGCTAACCTATGACAGCCTTGATCTGATGAATGTCGTCCCGCAGCGGCCCACATCCAGCGCTGCGGCGAGTAATGAAGCCGGAGATTATAACGGTACGGTCTCCAGCATCGCAAGCAAGCCCGGGAACAGCGCCCGAGCCACGTGTGCTTGGATGTCGGGTGACCGCAAAAGGTGCGCAGAATTTTCCTGCGCCAATCAGATTCCAGTTTCGGCGAGCCCAATGCCTGCCGTTGCCGTCAGATTCTCCCGTCTCGCTTTGCGCGACGGAAGAATGACATTCTTGACTCAAGGGAGTCGCTTGGCTGCAGCCCGGTCCTCCCACCGCACCTTAGATAGCCAGGGAATGACCGTTGTGCCGCGCGCGACTTGTCTGGGCTGAATGCTGAGTGCTCACTCCACCGACCGCACATCCTCGGGCAGCGTCAGCACGAAGGTGCAGTCGCTCATCGCCTGGGAGCAGGTGAGCACCCCGCGCCGGATGACGTGTGTGGGGGTGGCGTCGGGAAAGAGGGCCGGGAAGTGGGCCGTCATGAGCGCGGACGAGAACGGCTTCAGCTTTTCGCTGCCGCGGATGAACCTGACGCCTTCGACCTTGGGACCGGCCGCCAGCGTCACGAAGAACTCGGCTTCCGCATTCTCCTTCACCAGCGGCCCGAGCTTGAGGGTGCGCTCGCGCGCCAGCTCGCCCCGGTATTTTTCCACGGCGGCGCTCACATGCTGCTCCCCGACCAGGGCCGCGAGGCGCGGACGAGTCTCGGGCGACGGACGCTGCGCGGCCAAAGCCATGGCGTACAGGCGCTCGGCCTTGGCCTTGTCTCCGCGCCGTTCATAGATCTGCGCCAGGTGGTCGCCAATCTCCGAATGCTGGTCCAGCACCCACGCGGCGTTGATGAATTCCTCCGCCTGCTTCAGGTCGCCTTTCTGGAAAT
>DASQGF010000027.1:0-7853 GCA_035632755.1 Terriglobales bacterium | reverse complement strand
CCCTCCCACTGCTTAAGAATCTCCACAGGCACGTCTATCGCATTTGCGATCTCCTCACGTGTGTACCCGGATTCAGAAATCGCCCAAGTCAGAACGGAGGGGGTTATCGGTACTTCGGTAGCTCGACTCATTGGGGGTCCTGCAGCAAAACGGTAACACCTGCATGTGCAGACTGACAATTGCCCGTGCTGGCGCCCTTACGCGCGGGGATGCGGGCGGGCTCTGGGAGTCCGCAGCCGGACATAGAAAATCTTGGGCCAGCCTCGGCAGACAACGGGTCGGTCAAGCAACACCGGGTTGCAGAGCATCCAATGGAAACAGCCCTTCTCAGCCCACCGGGATTTCGAGCTGCGCACGCAGTCTACGAGTTCAACCGTGCCGATGACCCGGCCCACAGGCTTGCCGGCGTGGATCGCAATCGGCCCGCGGATGTGTGTGGGCCAGCTCCGGTTCTCCACGTCTTTGCCACGCTCGAAAATGGCCTTGGCCCACTGCGGTTTCAGCGAGATGCAGGGCAGCATTGTGCTCAGCTCCTACGCGGACGCGGCCCGCGCCCGCTTTTTGGTGGTCTTAGTGCTTCCGCCGTTCACAATTCCGTCATGCTGCTCGACCGCTTCCCGCAGCGCACCGCCTGCCAGGTGAGCGTACCGTGCTGTGGTTTTCTCTTCTGTGTGTCCGAGCAACTTGCCAACGATGTGCAGCGACTGCCCGTTGCTGACAAGGTTGCTCGCGAAGGTGTGACGCAGATCGTGAAGGCGGAACAGCGGCCGGTAGCGAACCACCACGTGACGGCGCTTGCCCTTGATCTCGTACCGGGTCACCAGCCCCGCCGCTTTCAAAGCCTGCACCCAGGGGCGCCGAAGCGCGACTCGGGCATGCTGGCCGTCTCTCCCCGGAAACACGTAAGGGCCGTTCTTCCGCTTCGCCCGCCGTTTCAGCACCGCCAGTGCCCGCGCGCTCAAGGGCACATGCTCGATGCGCTTTTGCTTCGTGTGGTGCGACGGCTTGGTCCAGATGCCACGGTCCAGGTCGAGTTCATCCCAGGCTGCGCTCAGAACCTCGCCCGCGCGAGACCCCGTGTACATCAGGAGCCGGATCGCATCAGCAGCGTCCTGCGAGAGATAGGCGTCGAGGGCCTGCTCCAGCTTCTGGAACTGCTCAATCGAGAGCCATCCTTCACGCCGATCCTCGTGGAACCGCTGGACGCCGCGGCAAGGGTTGTCAGGTCTCCACTTCCACTCGACCGCCAGGGAAAACATCTTCGATAGCAAGCTCAGAACCCGATTCGCGCGGTAGGGAGTTTCCTTGAGGGATCCGTGCAGCGATGCGATGTCGCGCTGGCCCACGGCCGTGACGCGGAGCCTGCCGAGCTTCGGAAGGATGATGCGAGTCAGCATCCCCTCATCATTCCGCAGACTGCTCGGGCGCTTGTGGATGCGTGCGTGCCGGTCCAGATAGTCCTTAGCCAGGTCGGAGACGAGTCCCTCAGCGCGTTCCTCCGCGCGCTCCTGCAGTGGATCGTGCCCGTCGCGAACGGCTGCACGTAGCTTTAGGGCTTTGTCTCTCGCCTGCCATACGGTGATTTCCGGGTACCGCCCGAAGGTGTACCGCCGTTGTCGGCCGTGGATGTGGTAATCGAGGACGAACGAGATCACCCCGTTGGCCGTAATTCTGACGCCGAAACCGGGGATCTCCGCGTCGAAGGTGACGCGGTTTCCAGCGGCCGGCGCTTCCAAAGCATCCAGGGTTCTCTGGGTGATCTTGTGGGGCGCTGGCCGTCGCATCAGCGTTCGAGGGGCGGGGAGCTTGGCTTTAAGGGTTTCCAGGTGGGTGATCTTTTGCGCGGCGTTGTCGGCTTCAGCCACGCTACCGATCTCGCGAGCGGACTCCTCAAGAGCCCTTAGTTTCTGCAACTTACGAGTGATTTTCCGGTTCACCGCTGCAAACCTCCTGTCTGTGTCAGTTGGGCCGGGGGGCGGAGGGCCGAAGTGCTGATTTCCTTGGGGCTTGGGGACTTTTACGAGTCAGTCCCAGGTCAGGGAATTACATGTTTTCGCTGTCATCTATTGTCTCTCATCGTCCACCGCTTGTCAAACGTAAGTTGTTCCATAATAAGCGTTTGCACAGTAAATGGTTTGTTTTACAGGAGAGCCCGAGAGCTAGAGAAGCTGACTCTGGATCAGCATATCGTGGTTCGAATCCCTGGGGGTCAGCCAATCTTTAGCAGCCATCCCAGCTAGCGTCCTTCAGGCACTCTTGAGGGTCCTTCGCTTCGCTCAGGATTTCGGCAGGAGGCTCCCGCTTGCACCCCATCACGCCGAAACCCGGCGTGCTGGGGACCCCGCTGCGCTCACGCCTCCTAAAGCGCCTCAAGTTCGAATCCCTGGGGGGCAGCCAGACTTTTCCCATCACTCTAATTTTTCGGTTTGCGTCCGCTCAGGTTCAGCCGCCAGTAATCCAACGTGAACGGGGGATTGTCGGCGGCGGCCTGGCGCGCGAGCCCGTCCAGGAAGGGCTCGCGCATGGCGGGATCGGAAATGCGGGCGAGGTGGCGATGCAAGGTCACGGTTGCCAGAAATTCCTTGTACTCCGGGGCATCCGACAGGGTTGCGGGCGCTTCCTCCAGCCAGGTCTTGACCTCGATGAAACCGGCGCGACGCATGCGTTCCGCCGTGGTGACGTCATCCGGATATTGCCAGGGCGCGTGCCAGCCAGCGAAGAACGCGGTGAATTCGGGCCGGTTCATCAAATCGGTTGCCCGCTGCCGGACGCGCGCCAGGTTCCGACCACCGCCGCACTGCGCTTCCAGCCAGCCGCCCGGCTTGAGCGATCGGAACAGGCTGCGAAAGAGCCGCTCGTGGTCCGGGACCCAGTGGAACGCGGCAGTGCTGAAGATGTCGTCAAGAACGCCGTCGAGAGGGATGTCCTCGAGGTCGGCGGCGATGAAGAACACCTTACGGGGGAATTTCGGCTCAAGGTGCTCGCGCGCAGTTTGCAGCATGTTCTCTGACAGGTCCATGGCGACTACGCGCCCGCGCGGCAAGCGCTCGAGCAACTTCGCGGTCACTTTGCCGCTGCCGCAGCCGGCGTCGGCCACAGTCTCGTCACCGCTTAGTGGCAGACGGTCGAGGACCTTCTGTCCCCACTCGAACTGCGGCCGCGAGAGCCGGTGGTAGGCCTCGGAGTTCCATTCGCGCCCGCTGCTCATATGTCGCGAGGTTTCTGCTTCTTCAAAGGGATCGGAGAGGGGACGAAAACTCCAGAAATATAGCCCGCTGGGGTCGATTGAGGCAAACATGTCCCGCACCATCCGTGGCAAAGACAAATTGATGAAGCGGGTTCGCCGGCAGATCGAGGCGGTCGAGAGCGCGCTCGATACGGAGCGCTGGTTGATGGCCTTCCTGCGCTCGCTGTGACACTGAATGCGCTTCTCCCTCAGAGACCTAGCTCGGCTACGTCTCTTCTATCGTCGAGACTGAATCGGTTTTTGTGTTGCGCCGCCGCAATCATCGGCCAGCGTGCCACCAGCCAGGCTGAGCCCAGCGCCGAAAGCGAGCCGATCAGGAACCGCCGTCGTGAGGATTCCCCGGCATTCATGGTGGAGCGGCATCATACCACCCGCTCCGTCACGGCGTGGAGACGCAGCTTGCGTCTCCTTTAAGAGCCCTAACAGAACCCTCCTTCCCCGGGGTTTGCACCGGGGCCAAATCTGACACTCTGTAGAGTGCGGGCCGCCTACGCGGAAAACCGATGCGGCGGAGCAAGGCAGGGAAGCGCGGGTCGGAGCGCAGCGGGTCGTTGCTCTAGTGGTCTACTGCTTCACTGCAACTTCGCATACTCCGTCTTGGCTTGCTGCAGGATGGGAATGTCAGGATCGGCGTTTTTCCAGAGTGTCAGGAAATCCTGATACGCGGCGCGGGCCTTGGCCGTGTCGCCCTGAAGCGCGTAGGCGCGGCCCAGACCAACATGCGCCAGCGCTCCCAGCGGAAAGTTCGTCACGATGCCGCGGTGGTCAATGATCTTCTGGAACTCCACAGCTGCCGCGCTGCCGTTGCGGAGCATGAGGTTGGCCTGCCCGCGTGCGTATGCCGGACAGAGGCAGCCGTTCGACCCACCGAACGGTCCTAGTTCATAGGGGGTGGCCACTTGCAGCGCCTCAATTGCCTGGTTTGGGTTCTTGCCCTGCAATGCCAGGACGGCGCGGATTGTCGGCAGCCAATGGCGCTGCACCCGAGTGTCCAGAGGTAAGGTCTGGTTGAGTTCATCCGCCAGCTTTTCTGCCCCCGTGGTGTCGCCCACCAGCGCCAGAGCTAACGCCGCATACCCCTGGACAGTACGATTGGAAGCCAACCTCAATGCTTCATCGGCATCGGCACGCGCCTGCTTCGCTTCTCCAAAATAGGCTTCCTCCAGACTTGCTTCAGCGAGGTACCCAGCCGCTGCTTCCCTGGCATCATTATCCTTGGCCAGATCTACTGCCCTTCGCCTCAGCTCCCGTGCTCTTGCCAGCCGTCCATTGTATGTTTCGGTGTCCGCCTGGAGGCCCAGCAGTAAGTCTTCGATTCCAGGCTTGCCCACTGCCTGCTCCACCAGCCGCTTCATCTCTCCCTCATCGCGCTGCACGAAGGCTAGCTGATACCGACTCCAAAGCAGGTCGCGGCTCTCGAGCTTTCGCTCTTGTGCCTTGTTGAGCGCCGACTCTGCCTCATTCAGACGGTTGAGACTGAGATAGTACAAAGCGAGATTCGAGTAGTTGGCCCCAGTGTTCGGCTCCAGGCGCAAAGCCTCGCTCGCCTCCTCCACACTTTTGTTATATTGGCCGAAGGCGGAGTACGCGTGCGCGAGGTCGTTGTGCGGCACCCGGTCCCGCGGATATGTTAACTTCCACAACTCACATACCTGTGCCCACTTCTCAAACTCTCCGGTGACATACCTGTAATAGCGCACCTCGATGTATAGGCGCTCCCGCTCGCTCACCTTCTGTCGCAAACTAAACGCCTTGCGCACGTTTTCTGCTGCCAGCCCCGGTTCATCGAGGTTGCGGTACGCCGAGCCAAGGCGGGCGTAAGCAATGGCAAACTGCGGATCCAGCTCGACGGCGCGCTTGAACAACGGAACAGCGGCGGTCTCGCCCTTCATGTTCCAGGTCTTCAGTCCGAGGCTGTAGGCCTTGAGAGCGTCAAGGGAAGGCGTTGTTGCTTGTTCGACCGGGGTGTCGAACTTTTGTATCGTGGACAGCGCCTCGCCCAGCTTGCCACGGACGTTTCGGGCTGCGGTGCTCAGCGCTTTGAGCACCTCTTCCTTGGCCGCTGCCTGCACCTGTTCCCTAGCCAGCGAATCACCGCTGGTGCAGTTGAGCGCCTTGAGCCCAATGACGTAGTGGCTGCCAAGGCCGTCGATCGAGCCTGCGAGCATGGCCTTGCTCCCTGCCCGCTGACACAGGTCACGCGCCACATTCTCGGTGAGCCGGTCATTTGGGGAACGGTTCATCAGCCGCAGCGTCGCGTTCACCTTCTCGTCCGGGAGCACGTTCAGGAATGGCGACTGTTCCAATTGAACCGCCAGCGCCTGCTTCAGCGTGTCGTCGAAAACCGGGTCGCCGGTTTTGTTATCGAAATCGGCTAGCACGATGGTGTCTTTGTCGGAAAGCGCGGGTGCGCGATGGGAATAGAAGAAGGCGCCGGCCGCGATCGCGATAGCCGCAATGCCGAGGGGGATGACGAATTTCCAGGTTCTTCCCCCTCGATGCTCAGCTTTTGCGGCAGGCGCGGCGGATGACGCTTCCGTTTGGCCTGATTCCGTCTTGCGCTTCAGCCGCTTCAGGTCGGAGCGCATGTCGGCGGCATGCTGGTAGCGCAGCTCGCGGTCTTTCTCCAGAGCTTTGCTGATGATCTCCTCCAGCTTGACCGGCAAATCAGGGTTGAGGCGAACCGGTGGCGTGGGGGTACTGCGGAGGATAGAGTCAGCGAGCACGTGGAGACTTTCTCCGCGAAATGGCGGCGTGCCCGTGGCCATTTCGTACAGCACCATGCCGAAGGAAAACAGATCGCTACGGGTATCTAGTTCTTTGGCCCGTATCTGCTCAGGGGACATGTAGGCTAGCGTCCCCACGGCACCCCCGGGGGCAGTCAGGTTAGTCGTTCCCGCCGTATCGTCTGTTGCTGTTGGCTGGCATGCAATGACCTTGGCCAAACCGAAGTCCAGTACTTTGGCCTGACCTCGTTTGGTGACAAAGATGTTAGCCGGCTTGATATCGCGATGGATGATGCCCGCACTGTGCGCCGCATCCAGTGCGTCGGCGATTTGGATGGCCAGATCGAGCAGCAACTCCATGTCCAGCGGCTTGCCCTCAATGGTGTGCTTCAGGGTCTTGCCGTCCAGGAGCTCCATGGCGATGAAGGGCTGGCCTTCTGCGGCGTCGATGTCGTAGATGGTGCAGATATTCGGATGATTGAGGGCTGACGAAGCTCGCGCTTCGCGGTCGAAGCGGCGAAGGGCAGTGGCATCGGCGGCTACGCCCGGCGGCAGAAACTTGAGAGCGACGTGACGGTCCAGCTTGAGGTCTTCAGCCTCGTAGACCACACCCATGCCCCCACCGCCCAGCTTACGCAGCACACGGTAATGCGAGATGGTCTGGCCGATCACAACGAAGCGGCCCCACTCCGATGAGCGCGCATGTTAATAGGCATTGTTGGACGAGTCAACGGGCAGGCCCACAGCTAAAGCCGTGTGTCTCTTGGAGTTGCTCTCGCGTGAGGTTTCGTTAGAGGTTCTTAGTCCCCAAAGCACATGCCGATGGCGCGTGCGGTGCGCACCAGCTCGCCGTTGGGATCGACGCACTTCATGGCACCGACGGCCTCGGCGATGTCCGCCGTGTCCACGCGCCCGCCGCGCAGACACACCATGCGCCCGAAGCCGCCCTGCGCGATCAGCTCCACCGCCGCCACCCCAAAGCGCGTGCTGAGAATGCGGTCGAAGGGCGAGGGCGAACCGCCGCGCTGGATGTGTCCCAGAACGGTGACGCGGGTCTCGCGCTTGGTGCAGTTCCCGATGGCATCTGCGATCAGCCCCGCCACCGAGCCCGAACGCGGCGAGAGGCGCCGCTCCTGCGCGCACTTCTCCGCCAGCTCCGGCGGCAGCTTCACTCCTTCCGCCACCACCACGATGGTGAAGCGCTTACCCTGCTCCTCCCGCTGGCGAACGAATTCGCAGATTCTGTCGATGCGGAAAGGGATCTCGGGGATCAGCACAACGTGCGCGCCCCCGGCCAGCCCGCTTTCCAGCGCGATCCATCCCACGTCGCGCCCCATCACCTCGACCAACATGATGCGGTGATGCGACTCCGCCGTGGTGTGGATCTTGTCGATGGCGTCGGTGGCGGTGTGCAGCGCGGTGTCGAAACCGAACGTCACCTCCGTCGCCGAGAGGTCGTTGTCGATGGTCTTGGGCACGCCCACCACCGGCAGGCCGCGGCGGTACAGTTCCAGGCCGATCTTCTGCGTGCCGTCGCCGCCCACCACGATCAGCGCATCCAGACCGAGCGCGCGCGCGTTGTCGAGCACGCGCTGCGAGAGGTCGCGCACCATTTCCCTGCCGTTCTCCGCCAGCTTGTACTGGAAAGGATTGCTGCGGTTGGTGGTGCCGAGGATGGTCCCGCCGCGCGGCAGGATTCCGCTGACGCTCTGCGGATCGAGCCGCACCGACTTCTCCGGCCAGATCAGCCCGTCAAAACCATCCCGGATGCCGATGACCTGCCATCCGTACTTCTGCACCGCGCACCTCACCGCCGCGCGGATCACCGCGTTCAGTCCGGGACAATCGCCGCCGCCGGTGCAGATGCCGATGGTGCGTAC